>NZ_CP020042.1:5697600-5998809 GCF_002028425.1 Streptomyces katrae
TCCGTCCCCGGGGTCGACCGGGCCGTCCCCGAACTCACCTTCCAGGCCGTCCCGCTGACCGGGGCCCCGGGCACGCCGAAGCCCTCGTACGGACACGCCTGGACCTCCGCCGTGCTCACCCCCTTCACCCTGGCCGAGGGCCACGCTCCCCAGGGCGGGGACCAGGTCGTCATCGACCGGGACCTGGCCGCCCGGGCGGGCCTCGCCACCGGAGCCCGGCTCACCGTGCAGGCCACCGGCGAACCGAAGACCTACACGGTCAGCGGCGTGGCGCGCACCGCCGCCGCCGACGGCCGCCTCGGCCACCAGAACGCACTCTTCTTCTCCGACGCCGAAGCCCAGCGGCTCGCCGCCCGCGCCGGCCAGGTCTCGGCCATCGGCGTACTGCCCCGCCCCGGAGTGGACGCCGGCGCGCTCTCCGCCCGCGTCGCCCATGCCCTTCGGGCCACCACGGCCCAGGTCACCACCGGCGACGGGCGCGGCCCGGTCGAGTTCCTCGACGCGGCCGGCGCGCGGACCAGCCTGATCTCCCTGGGCGGCGCGATGGGCGGCACCTCCCTCCTCGTCGCGGTCCTCGTGGTCGCCGGCACCTTCGCCCTCTCCGTCCAGCAGCGCCACCGCGAGCTCGCCCTGCTGCGCGCCATCGCCGCCACCCCCCGGCAGCTGCGCGGCATGCTCGGCCGGGAGGCACTGCTCGTCGGCCTGGCCGCCGGGATCGCCGGCGCCCTCGCCGGACTGCCGCTGGCCGCCTGGCTGTACGGCCGTTTCGTCGCCACCGGAGCCGTCCCCGCCACCCTGGAACGCACCGCCGGGATCTTCCCGATGACCGCGGCCGTCGCGGCGAGCCTGCTCGGGGGCTGGGCCGCGGCCCGGATCACCGGGCGGCGGATCGCCCGGATCCGCCCCGCCGAGGCCCTGGCCGAAGCCGCCGTCGAGCGGCCCCGCCCCGCCTGGACCCGTACCGTGGCCGGGCTGCTCCTGCTGGCCGGCGGGGCCGTGCTGGTCGTCGTGCTCGGCTCGCTGCGCACCGAACCCGCGTCGACGCCGGTCACCTTCCTGGCCGTGGTGGTGCTGGCGGGCGCCGTGTCGCTGCTCGGCCCGCTGCTGGTGCGCGGCGCGGCCGCCTTGCTCGCCGGACCGCTGGCGCTGACCGGCCCCGGCGGCCGCCTGGCCACCGCCAACCTGCGCGGCAACGCCACCCGCATGGCGTCCGCCGTCACCCCGCTCACCCTGCTGACCGCGATGACCTGCACCGTGCTCTTCATCACCCCGACCCTGGGCGCCGCGGCCGCGACGCAGGCCCGCGAGGGGGTCCGGGCCCCCTGGGTGGTCACCGCGCAGGGACCGGGGGTCGGCCCGGAGACCGCCGAACGCCTCCGCCGCACGCCCGGAGTCACGGCCGCGACCGAGATCGTGCACACCTCTGTACGGGTCGGCCTGACGAAGTACGCGGCCCAGGGCGTCACCCCGTCCGGCCTGACCCGCACCTGGGACCCCGGGGTCACCGGCGGCAGCCTGGACGGCTTCGGCGACGGCCGGGCGGCGGTCAGCGAACTCGCCGCCGAGCAGCTGGGGCTGAAGCCGGGCAGCCCGCTGAGCCTGACACTGGGGGACGGAACCCCCGTGACGCTGACGGTCGCCGCCGTGTACGCGCGGGGGCTGGGCTTCGGCGACGTGACGCTGCCGCACGCGCTGGTGGCCGCGCACGTGGACAACCCCCTGGCGGGCAGTGTGCTGGTGGCGGCGGAGCCGGGGGTCGGCCGGGAGCGGCTGGCCGCCGCCGCGGGAGCGCCGGGGGCGGTGTCGGTGCTGTCGGCGGCGCAGGCCGACGCTGCCCGGGTGCGGCGGGCCGGGGCCGGAGCGGAGACCAACCTGCTGGCGATGGGCCTGGTCCTGGCCTTCACCGCCATCGCGGTGGTCAACACCCTGGCCATGTCCACCGCCGAACGGTTCCGGGAGTTCGGGCTGCTGCGGCTGGCGGGGGCGCAGCGGCGGCAGGTGCTGCGGATGCTGCGGGCCGAGGCGGTGGGGGTGCTGCTGCTCGGGGTGGCGCTGGGGTCGGGGATCGCGGCGGCGGTGCTGACGGCCTTCAGCGTCGGGATGACGGGGTCGGCTGCGCCGGTGGTCCTCCCGGTGGTGTGCGCGGGGGTCGTCGCAGCGGCGGCCCTCCTGGCCCTCCCGGCCGTGGCCCTCCCGGGGCGGCTGGCCCTCCGGCGCCGCCCGGTGGACGTGGCGACGTCCCAGGCCTGACCGGTCCCTGCGGGCGCGGGTGCGGCTGCCGCTGCGCGGGGCTCTCCCCGCCCCGCCCTTCCACCGTTCCCCGGGCTCCGCCCGGACCCGTTCCGTGCGCTGAGCGCCCGGTGCGCTCCATCGCCGCGCGGGCTGTCTACAGCCCCGCCGCTGGGGGTCCGGGGGCGGAGCCCCCGGGAAACGGAGAAAGGGCGGGGCGGGGAGACGGCTCCGCGCAGCGGCAACGGCCCGCAGCCGACGGCTGGGCCCCAGCCAGGACAGCGGGCCCGCCCGGCAACCAACGGGTCGGACCTCGGCCAGGGGTGCGGCCTGCGCCCGGCAGCCGACGGGCGCAGGCCGTCGCAGGGGCGCCGAGCCGTGCGGGCGACGCGTCAGGAAGGGGCCGTGGGAAGCCCCGCGGAGCGCCAGGCCTGGAAGCCTCCCGTGAGGTCCGTCGCCCGTCGGAGCCCCAGCGCGTGGAGCGACGCCACCGCCAGCGAGGACGCGTAGCCCTCGTTGCAGATCACCACCGCCCGCACATCGTGCGAGACGGCCTCCGGGAGGCGGTGGGAGCCCAGCGGGTCCAGCCGCCACTCCAGCTCGTTGCGCTCCACCACGACCGCCCCCGGGATCACCCCGTCCCGCTCGCGCAGCGCCTGGTAGCGGATGTCCACCAGCAGGGCGTCCCCGTCCAGCCACGCCTCGTACGCGGTCCGGGGGTCCACCCGGGTGTACGTCTCGCGGACCCGTTCCAGGAGCTCGTCGATGCCCACCGGGCCCGTCCCGCTCACTGCCAGTCCGCCGGGCGCTCGACGTGCTCCAGCCTGAGCACCGCGCCGCTGCGGCTGTACCGGCGGATCAGCGGCAGCGGCGGGTAGTAGGCGTGGACCGAGACCGCGTGCTCGGACTCCGACTCGTTGAGCACCTCGTGGACGTGGTGCTCGCCGAACGCCCGCCCGGTCACCGCGCCGAGGCTGCGGGTGCGGTCCACCTCCGGGGCCAGCTCCAGGGTCCGCCATCCCTCCGAGGGCAGACGCACCGTCAGGGAGTGCTCGGTGAGCCGGCCCCGCGCGGTGGCGAACGCGCCCCGCGACTCGGCGTGGTCGTGCCAGCCGGTGCCGGTGCCCGGCGGCCAGCCGATCAGCCATGCCTCGCTGCCGCCCGGGCCGTCGAGCCGGATCCAGGTCCGGCCCTCCGGGTCGAGGGGGAGCGAGTCGACGATCTCGGGGTCGGAGGCGGTGCGCAGGGCGAAGGCGAGGAGTTCCGCCGCGGTGGGGGCGGAGGAGCGGGCAGGGGCGTGCGTGGACACGGAAGCAGACATCGGGGCGTGACCGTCCTGGGGTTCGCGAAAGGGGCGCGCAGGCCCGGAAGGGCAGCGGGGCGCGCGGGAAGGGGGCGAATCAGCAGGAGGGGCGACACACGCAGCCCGCGTAGCGGAGCAGGTCCATGTGAACCCTCCGCCACAGGCGTACGTCGTTGCCGGTCATGTCGGCGAGTGAACCACGAGTGCCCGAGGGCGGTCAATCGATCACAGGAGCGGGTGTGGCGGGAGCGCCGGCCGGAGCACCCGCCCGCACGGTGTCGGCCGCCGCGTACAGCTCGGCCGGGCGGACCCCCGCGAAGGTGGCGGCGAGGTGCCCGTCGGGACGCACCAGGAGCACGGTGTGCGCCGGCGCCCCCGGGTAGGCGTCCGCCACCAGCAGTTCGGCCGGCACCGGCAGCGCGCTCACGGCCGCCGCGAGCCGGGGCATCAGCCCGGCCCCCGCCCAGTGGCGCCGGTCCCACACTCCGGTACCCGGCGCGACCAGCAGCACCAGCAGCCTCCCCCGCCCCAGCAGGTCCCGCAGCGGGACCGTGGACCCGTCGGGCGCGGACACGGGCACGTTCGCCACGGGGCCGCCCGGCTCCGTGTCGGTCGGGACCTCGCGCACCGCCACCGGCGGCGCGTACACCGGCCGGCCGCCCAGCGGGCCCCGGCCCAGGTGCCCGTCGGTCAGCAGGCCTTCGGCCGACCGCCCCGACCCCGGCAGGAGGCTGCGCAGGCCGGCTCCGCCGCGCAGCACGGGCATGGTCTGGTCGGCGGCGCGCAGCCGGGCGGCGACGGCCGTGCGCCGCTCGCCCTCGTAGCTGTCGAGCAGGGCCTCGGAGGCGCCCTGGTGCCAGTCCAGGGCCAGCTTCCAGGACAGGTTCTCCGCGTCGCGCAGCCCCTCCTCGACGCTCTGGGTGCCGAGCGCGCCCAGCAGGTGCGCGGCGTCCCCGGCGAGGAAGGCCCGGCCGTCGCGCCAGCGCCGGGCGAGGCGGTGGTGCTGGATGTGCACGCCGGTGTCGATGAGGTCGTACGGCGGGGTGCTGCCGCCGCACCACAGGGCCAGGGTGTCCCGGATCAGGGTGACGAGGGCGTCCGGGGTGACGAGGTCCCCGCGCGGCGGCAGCAGCCAGTCCAGCCGCCAGATCCCGTCGGTCAGCGGCCGGGCGGTGATCTCCTCGGGGCCGGACGGAGGGTTGCGGTGCAGCAACGCCTCGCCGGGCCAGGGCAGTTCGGCGCGCAGCGCGGCCACGGCGTGCCGCTCGACGGCGGTCCGGCCGGGGAAGCGGATGCCGAGCAGCTTGCGCACCGTGGAGCGGGCCCCGTCGCAGCCGACCAGGTGGCTGCCGCGCCACCAGGTGGTGTGCCCGCCCCGGGTCTGCACCGTGACCCCGCGCCCGTCCTGTTCCAGGGACTCCAGCTTGGTGTCGGGGGCGAGCTGGACCAGGGGGTGGGCCGTGGCGGCGGCGCGCAGGCCGCGCGTGAGGGCGTGCTGCGGGAGGTGCAGGGGGGCGGGGTGGTCCTCGAAGGTGATCCGCCGGACTTCCTGACGGCGCCTCATGGTGCGCCAGGCCGCGTACTGGGCGCCCTCGTCGCCCAGGGTGGTGCAGCCGAGCCGGTGGACCATGGCCGCGGTGTCGGAGTGCAGGACGACGCTGCGGGCGGGGCGGGGCTCGTCCTTTCCGGGCCCTTCGTCGAGCAGGACGCAGGGCACGCCGTGGCCGGCCAGGGCGAGGGACAGGGAGAGTCCGACGGGGCCCGAGCCGACGACGATCACCGGGTCCATGATGCGGCTCCCGATGTCCGGTATGTGATCACAGAACGTATGCAACCCACTGGAAGTTCCGGCGTCAAGTGACCCCGGTCCGGACAAAGCAGTGTGGTGCGGCGGAGAGTTCCGCCGCACCACACAGGCTACGCGTCGTACCGGGCTGACCGGACGTCCGCCTCTCGCGTCACGCCGCCTAGTCGGCTCCGGCTGCCAGGTCGTCGACCTCGGCCACGGCGAGTACCGCCCCGGTGCTCTTCTTCGACTTCCGCACCCGGCCCTCCATCCAGGAGGCGAAGGAGGTGAGGGCGAAGTTCACCGCGATGTAGACCAGGGCGATCACCACGAGCGTGGCGATGGTGTTGCTGTAGTTCGCCGAGATCTGCCGGTTGGCGGCGAGCAGCTCGGTCAGGCCGAGCAGCGAGCCGCCGAGCGCGGTGTCCTTGAGGATGACCACGAGCTGGCTGACCAGGGCGGGCAGCATGGCCGTGACGGCCTGCGGGATCAGGACGTAGACCATGGTCTGGCCCTTGCGCATGCCGATCGCCTTGGCGGCGTCGGTCTGGCCGCGGGGCAGGGACAGTACGCCCGCGCGGACGATCTCGGCGATGACCGCCGCGTTGTAGAGCACGAGTCCCGTGACCACTGCGTACAGCGGCCGTATGTCGGACGAGACGGCGGGGACGAACTGCACGAAGAAGGCAGAGCCGAAGATCATCAGCATCAGCACCGGGATGGCGCGGAAGAACTCGACCACCGCGCCGACCGGGATGCGCACCCAGGCGTGGTCGGAGAGCCGTCCGATGCCCAGCAGGGCACCCAGCGGCAGGGCGATCAGCATGGCGATCGCACCGGCCCGCAGGGTCTCCCCGAGTCCCGGGAGCAGATAGGTGGTCCAGACCCGGCCGTCGGTGACGAAGGGGCTCCACTTGTCGGCGTCGAGCTGGTGCTTGTCCGCCATGACGGACAGGATCCACCAGGCGGCGAGCGCGAACAGGACCAGGAAGACGGCCGTGTAGATCCAGTTGCGGACCTTGGCCTTGGGGCCGGGGACGTCGTACAGCACGGAGGTCATCGCTTCACCGCCACTCGCTTGGCCACCCAGCCCAGCAGCAGACCGGTGGGCAGGGTCAGCAGGCAGAAGCCGAGGGCGAAGATCCCGAAGACGGCGAAGAGCGCGTCCGCCTCGTTCTCGACCATTTCCTTCATCAGCAGGGCCGCTTCGGCCACGCCGATGGCCGCCGCCACCGTGGTGTTCTTGGTGAGGGCGATCAGTACGTTGGCGAGCGGTGCGATGACCGCCCGGAAGGCCTGGGGGAGCACGATCAGGGTGAGCACCTGGAAGAAGCTCAGTCCGAGCGCGCGGGCGGCCTCGGCCTGGCCCACGGGCACGGTGTTGATGCCCGAGCGCAGCGCCTCGCAGACGAAGGTGCCGGTGTAGGCGCTCAGCGCGAGGACCGCGAGGCGGAAGCCGGTCTCCTTGAACGTGCTGCCGCCCATGTTGAAGCCGAGGGTCTGGCTCAGGCCCAGCGAGCTTCCGATGATCAGCAGGGTCAGCGGCGTGTTGCGGACCAGGTTCACGTACGCGGTGCCGAAGGCCCGCATCAGCGGGACCGGGCTGACCCGCATCCCGGCCAGGACGGTGCCCCACACCAGGGAGCCCACCGCCGAGTAGAGGGTGAGCTGAACCGTCACCCAGAAGGCTCCGAGCAGGTCGTACTGCCCGGAATCAAGAAAGTCGAACACGATGCCCTGCGCTCTCCCCAGGATGGCCGGCGGGACACGCCGCCGCCCGCGGACGGGCGGGCGGCGGCGCATCCCACCGGGAAATCAGCTGCCTTCGGTGATCTGCGGGGCAGGCTCGTTCTTGTAGTTGGCCGGGCCGAGGTTCTTCTTCACGGCCGCTTCCCAGCTGCCGTCCGCGACCATCTTCTTCAGAGCGGCGTTGATCTTGGTCTGGAGCTCCTTGTCGCCCTTCTTCAGACCGATGCCGTAGTTCTCGTTGCTCATCTTCAGGCCGACGAGCTTGAACTTGCCCTTGTTCTTCTCCTGCGCGGCGTAGCCGGCGAGGATCGAGTCGTCCGTGGTCAGGGCGTCCACGCCCTTGTTCTCCAGGGCGGTGAGGCACTCGGAGTAGCCACCCTGCTGAAGCAGGTCGGCTTCGGGGGCCAGGTCCTTCTTGACGTTCTGCGCCGAGGTGGAGCCCGTGACGGAGCAGAGCTTCTTCTTGTTGAGGTCCTCGACCTTGGTGATCGAGTTGTCGTCGGCGCGGACCAGCAGGTCCTGGTGGGCCAGGAAGTACGGGCCCGCGAAGTCGACCCGGGCCTTGCGCTTGTCGTTGATCGAGTAGGTGGCGGCGATGAACTTGACGTCCCCGTTGGAGATCAGGTTCTCGCGCTCGGCGCTGATCGCCTGCTTCCACTCGATCTGGTCCGGCTGGTAGCCGAGCTCCTTGGCCACGTACGTGGCGACGTCCACGTCGAAGCCCTCGAACTTGCCGTCGGGGGTCTTCAGGCCCAGGCCGGGCTGGTCGAACTTGATGCCGATGGCGATCTTGTCCGACTTGGTGCCCCCGGAGGCGCCCGCGTCGCTCGCGCTGTCCTTGCTGCCGCTGCCACAGGCGGTCGCCGTCAGCGCGAGGACGACGGCCGTGGCCACTGCCGCGCCGGCCTTGAGAACCTTCATGGTGAACTTCCCTCAGGTGAGACGTTGTTGAACGACGAGCTGGACACGTCGTGTGCGACGGCGGGCGCCGTCGACCGGATCACTACCAGACGCGGGTGTCAGTGGTGCAGGATCTTGGACAGGAAGTCCTTGGCGCGGTCGCTCTTGGGGTTGCTGAAGAACTGCTCGGGGGCGGCCTGTTCGACGATCTTCCCGTCGGCCATGAAGACCACCCGGTTGGCCGCGGAGCGGGCGAAGCCCATCTCGTGCGTGACGACCACCATCGTCATCCCCTCGGCCGCGAGCTGCTGCATGACCTCCAGCACCTCGTTGATCATCTCCGGGTCCAGGGCCGAGGTCGGCTCGTCGAAGAGCATCACCTTCGGGTCCATCGCCAGCGCCCGCGCGATCGCCACGCGCTGCTGCTGGCCGCCGGACAGCTGCGCCGGGTACTTGTCGGCCTGAGAGCCGACGCCGACCCGGTCCAGCAGCGACTTCGCCTTCTCCACCGCCGTCGCCTGGTCGGTCTTGCGGACCTTGAGCTGACCCAGCATCACGTTCTGCAGCACCGTCTTGTGCGCGAACAGGTTGAACGACTGGAAGACCATGCCCACATCGGCGCGCAGCCGGGCCAGCTCCCGCCCCTCCGAGGGCAGTTCCTTCCCGTCGACCGTGATGGTCCCCGAGTCGATGGTCTCCAGCCGGTTGATGGTCCGGCACAGCGTCGACTTGCCCGATCCCGAAGGACCGATCACCACGACGACCTCGCCGCGGGCGATGCTCAGATCGATGTCCTGAAGCACGTGCAGCGCGCCGAAGTGCTTGTTGACGTTGCTCAGTACGACCAGGCCGTCCGCGGCACCCGCCGCGTCCTGCGTGTCCTTGGCCACTGATACTCCGCTCATCGGCTTCTTGCTCCGTCCTCCGTCGGTTGGCAGGACAGTAGTGACGCGGTGCGCACACCGTCACGACATCTGAGCGAGAATTGAGGATAACGATAGGGACTCGCCCCGATACGCTCCGTGCGCCGCGCCCGCGCGCCCGCCGTGTGCGCGTACCGGGTGCATAACGGAAGAGTCGCCGGACCGGAACCCCCTTGACGTGGGAGTCTTCATCGGCATGGATGCATGGTGGCCATCTGCCATCCGAACGGAATCCGAAGAGCGAGAGAAGGAAAGGGGGACGACGCCATGAGACTGCTGCTCGTCGAGGACGACGACCACGTCGCCGCCGCCCTGTCCGCGATCCTCGCCCGGCACGGCTTCCAGGTCACCCATGCCCGCAACGGCGAGGAGGCCCTTCAGGCGCTGCTGCCGGCCGGGGCGAAACCCTTCGGGGTGGTGCTGCTGGACCTCGGCCTGCCCGACCAGGACGGATACGAGGTCTGCGGCAAGATCCGCAAGCGCACCAGCACGCCTGTGATCATGGTGACGGCCCGCGGTGACGTCCGCTCCCGCATCCACGGCCTGAACATGGGCGCCGACGACTACGTGGTCAAGCCGTACGACACCGGCGAACTCCTCGCCCGCATCCACGCCGTCGCCCGCCGCACCGGCGGCTCCGAGGACACGACCGGCACCGACGGCCCGCCCGGCGATCCCGGTGTGGTCCGGCTCGGCCCGGTCGTCGTCGAGCTGCCCACCCGCCGCGTCACCGTGAACGGCACCGACGTCCCCCTCACCCGCAAGGAATTCGACCTCCTGGCCCTGCTCGCGCAGCGGCCCGGGGTGGTCTTCCGCCGCGAGCAGATCATCAGCGAGGTCTGGCGCACCAGCTGGGAGGGCACCGGCCGCACCCTCGAAGTGCACGTCGCCTCGCTGCGCTCCAAGCTCGCCATGCCCGCGCTCATCGAGACCGTCCGCGGGGTGGGCTACCGGCTCGTCACCCCGGCCGCGCCCTAGCGGGGCCCCGCCGTGCGCGCACGCCTGCTCCCGCTCCTCGTCATCCTGATGGCGGGCGTGCTGCTCGCCCTCGGCTTCCCGCTCGCCGTCAGCCTCGCCGCCGCCCAGCAGCAGCGGGTGGTGGTCGACCGGATCGACGACAGCGCCCGGTTCGCCGCCCTCGCCCAGTTCGTCATCGACGCCGAGGGCTCCGGCGCCACCGGCGCCGACGAGCGGCGCGACACCCTCCAGCTGGAACTCGCCCGCTACCACGAGCTGTACGGCATCCGCGTCGGCATCTTCTACCGCGACGACAACGCCATGGTCCGCGCCCCCGGCTGGTGGCAGCTGCCCGACTCCGGCGAGGCCCGGCGCTCCTTCGAGGAGGCCCTCGCCGGCCGCCGCAGCCACGACCCCGGACAGGTCTGGCCCTGGCAGGTCAACGGCAGACTCCTCGTCGTCTCCCCGGTCGTCCTCGACGGAGACGTGGTCGCCGTCGTCGCCACCGAATCACCCACCGACCAGATGCGCGCCCGGATCCTGCACGGCTGGCTGCTCATCGCCGCCGGGCTCGCCGCCGCCATGCTGGCCGCGTTCGGCGCCGCACTGCGGCTGACCGGCTGGGTGCTGAGGCCCGTCCGGACCCTGGACGCCGCCGCCCACGGCATCGCCACCGGACGCATGAACTCCCGCGTCGCCGCCGCGAGCGGCCCCCCGGAACTCAGACGCCTGGCCCGCTCGTTCAACGAGATGGCCGACAACGTCGAAGAGGTACTGGAGCAGCAGCGGGCGTTCGTCGCGGACGCCTCCCACCAGCTGCGCAACCCGCTCGCCGCGCTGCTCCTGCGCATCGAGCTCCTCGCCCTCGAACTCCCCGAGGGCAACGAGGAGATCGCCTCCGTGCGCACCGAGGGCAAACGCCTGGCCCAGGTCCTCGACGACCTCCTCGACCTGGCACTGGCCGAACACGCCTCCGCCGAGATCAGCCTCACGGACATCGGTGCCCTCGCCGCCGAACGGGTGGCCTCCTGGCGGCCGTACGCCGAGGAGAAGGGCGTACGGCTCCGCGAGACGGGCCGCTCCGCCGTCACCGGCTGGGCCGACCCCATCGCCCTGTCCAGCGCGCTCGACGCCGTCATCGACAACGCCCTGAAGTTCACCCCGGCGGGTGAGGAGGTCGAGGTCTCCGTCTCCGCCGAGGGCTCCAGCGCCCTCGTGGTCGTCGCCGACCGGGGGCCCGGCCTGACCGAGGACGAACTGCTGCGCGTTGGCGACCGCTTCTGGCGCAGCGGCCGCCACCAGAACGTCAAGGGGTCCGGACTGGGCCTGTCGATCTCCCGCGCCCTGCTCGCCACCGGCGGCGGCACCCTCTCCTACGCCAAGAACCCGCCGCACGGCCTGCGCGTGACGGTGGCCGTGCCGCGCACCGGCCCGGACGCAGGCTGAGCCCCCGCCGCCGCGTCACCACCGGAATGCGGCGCGGGCCGGGGCCGAGACCGCGTACGTCTCGTCCACCGCCCGCAGCTCCAGGGCGGCCGCCCGCTCCCGCCCGGCGCGGACCAGGCGGGGCAGATACAGGGCGGTGCCACAGGTGCCGGCCAGGAAGCGCCGGGTGCCGTCGGGCAGTCGCCGGTACAGCTCGTAGTGCCGGACCGGCCCGGCCGCCCGGCCCCAGGACAGCCGGAGCTCGGCCTCCGCACCCCGCCGGGCCGAGGCGTCGACCCCGAGGCGGGAGGGCGGGGCCGGGTGCCGGGCGGCGGTGGTGTCGCGTACCGACAGGGCTCCGAGCCGCCAGGACACCGGCTTCGTCCCCCGCGCGGTGATCCGTACGGCAAGGGCGTACGCCGTCTCCCCGGCCAGCGCCGCGAGGGGGATCCGGGAGGTCCGCCAGCCGGCGCCGGCCGTGCCGGCCCGCAGCCAGGTGTACGGGACGGGCTCGCCCGGGGCGGCCGGCGGGCGGAGCGCGACCCCGAGCTCGATGCCGAGCGGGTCCGGGCCGCCCGTGTGGACGAGCTCGGCGACCGTGGCGGGGGTCAGCGGCAGCCGGACGGCGTGCAGGCCCACGGCGGCGGGGGCGGTGAGGGCGCCCGCCACGAGCAGGCTGGAGCCGCCGCGCCAGGCGTCCGCGAAGTCCAGGGAGACGTCCGGGCGTTCGCCCACGGTGTCCACCACCCAGCGGCGGCCCGGGAGCCGGTCCTGGAGCCCCAGGTGGTTCCAGGGCTCCTCCGAGACGGCCCGGCCCCCCTCGTACCAGCGCAGCCCGTGCCCCGTGTTGAAGGAGCAGGCGAACGGGAGCTCGGCGACGGTGGACCGGTCGGCGACGGCCGTCGCGGGCGCCCGCCAGACCGCACCGGGCGCGGGCCGCGCCGGATCCAGGGACTCGCCCGTCCAGAACCGGTCGTCGGCCCGGTGGAAGGCGCCGGGGGAGCGGTCCGCCAGGTGGTTGCGGGTCCATTCGGGCCGGTAGAGGCCGAGGCTGACGACGTGATCGCGGCCGCGCGGCACGATCGCGTCCCAGCGCACCTCGGAGTCCCAGCCGCGGGACTCCACGTCCACCGCGGCCCACAGCTCGTGACGGGAGCGGCCCAGCCGCTCGGCGAGGGAGGCGGAGGAGACCAGGGAACCGGGCGTCCAGCGGAAGTCCACGAACATCGTGTCCGCGACCCGGCCCGCCCGGTCCTCGAAGAACTCCTGGTTGAGCGCGTCCAGCGCCCCCCGCCAGCCCACCGCGCCCGTGCTGTTCATGGCGTCGTACCAGGTGATGCGCAGCCCGCTGGGCTCCCCGGCGGCCCGCAGGGCGCGCAGGAACTCCCGCATCCGCCCGGCCAGGGCGCTGTCGCCGCCGTCCGTCTCGGCGTTGACGAACCAGCCGTCGAACCCGTACGCCACCGCCACCTCGGCCAGCTTCTCCGCGAGCGGGAAGCGGCCGTCGGCCTCGCGCCGGACCAGGTCCCGGGTCCAGCGCAGGTCGCCGCCGTAGGCGACGGGCGGCAGGAAGACGTTGCCCAGGACCCGCACCCCGTTGCGGTGGGCCGCGTCGACCACGGGCGCGTTCGGGGCGAGGATCAGCCCCTCGCCGGCCGAACCGCCCCAGAACACCAGCTCGTCGAGGTACGCCCAGTGCGTCAGTGCGTAGAAGTCGGCGGTCGCCGAGCCCTGGGAGGGGTTCCGGGCGGTGGGTCCGAAGGAGACGAGGGTGGTGATCCGGGCCTGTCCCGTCCGGGCATCCGGGTTCGCCGGGACCGGGGTGAACCGTGGGGCCAGCGGGACGCTCGCGGTGTTGTGCGCCAGGTCCGGATCGGAGTGCGGGCTCCACTCCTTGAGGGAGCGCCAGACGATCCCCGGGCCGGGCGTCCCCCCGGGGAGGGAATCGGGGAACCAGTAGGAGGCGTACGGGGCCAGGCCGCCGGGCTCCGTCACGGGGGCGGCCCCGGCGGGGGCCGGGGAGGAGGCGAGCAGGGCGGCGGCACCGGCCCCGGCGCCCAGGGCCAGGACGGTGCGGCGCGCCGGCCGTAAGGGGGCGGCGCTACGAGGACCGGCGCCGTTGCCGGGTTCGGACATGCGGGGGCTCCTCGGGGCAGGGGTGGTCGGGGCGGTTGGGGCGCACGGGGCGCACGGGGCGGCCGGGATCGCCGGGATGGTCGGGGGCGGGCGGGCGGTTCAGACGGGTGCCGGGCGGGTCAGGTCATGACGTCCTGCACCCGGAGCACCTCCGTGATGCCGCGGGCCGCCAGCCGCTCCGCGTCCTGCGCCTGCTCCGCCCGCACCACCGCCGGACGCACCCCCTTCGCCGCCAGGACCGCCCAGGCCTCGAAGAAGGCCCCGCCCGGGGCGCAGACCGACCGCCCCGACCCGGTGTCCAGGGCCAGGGCGGTGGACCGTACGGGCGGGCGGTGCTCCCGCCCCCGCCAGGCCCCGGCGATCCGGGCGACCACCGCCCCGGCGGGCTTGGTCCGGCCGTCGTTGGTCAGCAGGCCCAGCCCGTACTCCAGCTCGGGGAAGTCCGCCAGCTCCCGGGACACGTCGTGCGAGCACCACCAGGTGACCCCCCACAGACCGGGGCAGTCCAGCGCGGCCGCCAGGGTGGCCTCGGTGAACTCCGCCGCGTGCTCGGGCGGGACCAGCGGCGCGGGCGCCCCGACCTCCTGGAGCCACACCGGGCGGCCCGGGTCCTCGGCCCAGGCCTTGGACAGCTCGATCAGGTACGCGGCGTGCTGCTCGGTGGCCGTCCCGGCGCGCCCGTGGCGCTGCGCGGTGCCGTTGAACACCCACGCGTGCACGGCGGTCGCCGCGCCCAGCCGGGCCGCCTGGGCAGGCGTGAAGGGGTGCCCGTCCCGGAACCACACGGCGTCGTACTCGGCGTGCAGGTGGAACCGGCCGGGCGCGCCCTCCTCGCAGGCGGCCAGCATCCGCTCCAGCCAGCGCTCCGCCTGGGCGGCGGTGATCCGGTCGGGGTCGGGGTGGGGCGCGTCGGAGAACTGGTTGACCTCGTTCCCGACCGTCATCCCCAGGAAGTTCGGCCGGCCGGCGAGGGCCCCGGCCAGGGTGCGCAGGTACTCCTCCTGCGCGGCCACCACGTCGGGATCGGTGAAGATCCCGCGCCGGTGCCAGGTCGCGGTCCAGGCGGGCAGGAAGTCGAAGCTGGACAGGTGCCCCTGGAGGCCGTCCACGTGCACGTCGAGGCCGCGTTCGGCGGCCGCTTCGGCGAGCGCCACGAGCTGTTCGACGGCGCGCGGCCGGATCAGGGTCCGGTTCGGCTGGAAGAGCGGCCACAGCGGGAAGACCCGCACGTGGTCCAGGCCGAGCGCGGCGACCGAGTCCAGGTCGGCCCGCACCTCGTCGGCGTCGAAGTCCAGCCAGTGGTGGAACCAGCCCCGGGCGGGGGTGTAGTTCACGCCGAAGCGCAGGGTGCGGGGGTGGGCGGCGCGGTCCATGAGGGGTCCCGGAGTTCAGGGGGGAATTCGCCGGACGCCCACAAACTGCCGGGCCGGTCCACGGGAAGTCAACAGGGCCTCGGGAGGCCGCCGTCCGAATTCCGGCGAGCGGGGTACTTATGCGCTTCAGCCGTTCTGGCAGCAGGGCGGCGGGCAGGAACGGTCCCCGGAGCTAATGCGGTTTAGTACGGGCGCGCGTACCGGTGCCGGCGGTGAAAGGGGCAGGGGAATTCAGGCCGTGCCGGAGGCCGCCGGGGGCGGCCGCCGGTGCGGACCACCGGGGCCGGATCGCGTACGGTCCGGCCAACGAGTCCACGTCGACCACGTCACCGAGGGATGAGGCAGGCACGGCCATGGCCCGCAGACCCACCATCAAGGACATCGCCCGCCAGGCCGGGGTGTCGGAGAGCGCCGTCTCCTTCGCACTGAACGGCAAGCCGGGCGTCTCCGAGGACACCCGCGCCCGGATCCGCGGGGTCGCACAGGAGCTCGGCTGGCAGCCCAACAGCGCCGCCCGGGCCCTGTCCGGCGAACGCTCCGGCGCCGTCGGGCTGGTCCTGGCCCGTCCCGCGCACACCCTCGGCGCCGAGTCCTTCTTCCTGCGGCTCGTGTCCGGCATCCAGGAGGTGCTGTCGGCCGCCGGGACCGCCCTGCTCTTCCAGGTGGTGGAGGACGTCGAGGCCGAGTGCGCGGTCTACCGGCGGTGGTGGGCCGAGCGGCGGGTGGACGGGGTCCTCGTCGTCGACCCCCGCACCCGCGACCCGCGGCCCGCCCTCCTGACCGGGCTGGGGCTCCCGGCGGTCGTGATAGGGGGCGGCGCTGGAACGCCCCCGGACGCCTGGGACCCGGAGGGCGCCGGGGGCCCCGGGACCCCGCCCCCGTCGACCGCGGCACTGCCCGGCGCGGCGGCCGGGGCTGCGGGGTCCGCCAGGGCTGCCGGGTCCGCGTCTGTCGGGTCTGGGTCCGCCAGGTCCGCCGGGTCCCGGGCCGCCGGGTCGGGGTCTGGGGCCGCCGGGTCGGGGCCTGTCGGGGCTGCCGTGAGCGCTGGGTCCGCCGGGTCCGCCGTTCCCGTGGCGGACGGCGGGGCGTGGGCGGGGGCGGGCGTAGGGACGGGCGGCGGGGCTGCCGGGCTCTCGGCCGTGCGGGCCGACGACGCGCGGGCCATGACCGAGGTCCTGGAGCACCTCCACGCCCTCGGCCACCGCCGCATCGTCCACATCGCAGGCCTGCCCGGACTCGCCCACACCGCCCGCCGGGTGGCCGCGCTGCGCGCCGAGGCCGACCGGCTCGGGCTGCCGCCCGGCCGGGTGCGCTCGGTGCCCACGGACTACTCCGACACCGAGGGCGCCGCCGCCACCCGACGGGTCCTCGCGGAGCCGGAGCCGCCGACCGCACTGGTCTACGACAACGACGTGATGGCGGTGGCGGGCAGCGCGGTCGCCGCCGGACTGGGCATCCCCGTGCCCGGCCGGCTCTCCATCGTCGCCTGGGACGACTCGGCCCTCTGCCGGGTCACCCACCCCCCGCTGACCGCCCTGGTCCGCGACACCGCCGGATTCGGCCGGCTCGCCGCCGAGGAACTGCTCCACGTCCTGGCCGGCGGCCCGCCCCGGGTCCGCGAGAGCGAGCTGCCCCGGCTGGAACCCCGCGGGAGTACCGCCCCGCCCCCGGCCGCATACTGAAATCCGGCCCCTCTCCAGGAGTTCAGGAGCGCCCCCGTGACCACCCCCACCTCAGCCTTCCCCCTGCCGCGCGCGGCCGCGGCGGCGTCCGCCGCGGCCGAAGCCACCGGTCCGACCGTGGCCGTCGACATCGGGGGGACGAAGATCGCCGGGGCGCTGGTCCACCCCGACGGCACGATGACCGCGGCCACCCGCCGCCCGACCCCGCGCGGGACGGACCCGGAGGCGGTCATGGCGGCGGTCACCGAGGTGGTCGCGGACCTGTCCGCGGACCCGCTGTGGGAGCGGGCCGTCCGCTGCGGCATCGGCAGCGCGGGCCCGGTCGACACCTCGCGGGGCACCGTCAGCCCGGTCAACATCGAGGCCTGGCGCGGTTTCCCCGTCCAGGAGCGGGTCGCCGCCGAACTGGGCGCCCGCGGGGCCCGGATCCCGGTCGTTTTGGCCGGCGACGGGGTGGCCATGACGGCGGCGGAGCACTGGCTCGGCGCCGCCCGGGGGCATGCGAACGCCCTGTGCATGGTGGTCTCCACCGGGGTCGGGGGCGGGCTGATCCTCGACAACCAGCTCCACGCCGGACCCACCGGCAACGCCGGCCACATCGGCCACATCAGCGTCGCGTTCGACGGCGAGCCGTGCGTCTGCGGCGGGCGCGGCTGCGTCGAATCCCTCGCCTCCGGCACCGCCATCGCCCGCTGGGCCCTCGACCAGGGCTGGACCGGCCCCGACCCGACGGCTGCGGGCGTGGCCGCCTCCGCCGCGGCGGGCGACCCGGTCGCACTGGCCGCCTTCGACCGCGCCGGGCGCGCCCTGGCCGCCGCCATCGCGGCCACCGCCACCCTGGTCGAGACCGACATCGCGGTGATCGGCGGCGGGGTCGCCGCCAGCGGGGACACCCTCTTCGGGCCGGTCCGGCGCCACCTGGCCTCGTACGCCACCCTGTCCTTCGTCGCGGACCTCCGGGTCGTCCCCGCCGCCCTCGGCACCGACGCCGGGCTCATCGGGGCGGCGGCCGCCGCGAGGATGCTGGCGCCGGCCGGCTGACGGGGCGGGGGCTACGGCTTGACGGAGCGGTAGTACCGCCGCGCCCCCTCGTGGAGGTCCAGCGGGTCGGTGTAGATCGCCGTCCGCAGGTCCACCAGCTGCGCCGCGTGCACCTCGTGCCCGATCCGGTCCCGGCTCTGGATCACCGTCTGGGTGAACTGCTCCGTCAGCCGGGCGTTCGTGCCCTCCTTGGTGACCAGCAGGTTCGGGACGGCCAGCGTGGCCACCGAAGAGGTGTTGCGGGCCCGCGCGTACGCGTCCTGCGGCATCACCGCCGCGCGGTAGTACCGCGCCGGGCTGCCGCTCGCCTGGAGCTGCTCCACGAGGTCGCCCAGCTGGACGAGCCGGATGTCGAAACGCTCCGACAGCTCGCGCACCGCGTTCGTCGGCAGGCCGCCCGACCAGAAGAAGGCGTCGATCCGCCCTGCCTGCAGTTCCGCCGGCATGGTGTCGATGCCGATCGCTACGGGGGTGATGTCGTGGAGCGGGTCCAGCTTGGCCGCCCGCAGCAGCCGGTCCGCGATCAGCCGGACCCCGGAGCCGTCCTGCCCGACCGCGACACGCTTTCCCCGCAGGTCGCGGGCCGACTGCACCGGCGACCCGGCGGGCACCACCAGCTGGACGTAGTCGTCGTACAGCCGGGCGCAGCCGCGCAGCTGCTCCGCGCCCGGCTTGCCGTCGGCCCGGTACTGGCCGACCGCGTCGGCCGTCGCGATGGTGAAGTCCGCCTCGCCGGACGCCACCCGCTGGAGGTTCTGCTGCGAGCCCTCACTGGTCTCCAGCCGCACCTTGACCCCGGGCATGTCCTGCGCGAGCGCCTGCTCCAGCAGCTGCCCGTAGCGGTGGTAGACGCCGGTGCGGACACCCGTGCTGAAGGTGAGCTTCCCGGTGAGCGCGGGCTCCCCGAAGGGGCGCAGCCACCACAGCAGCACCCCGAGCACGGCCAGCACGGCAACCAGCCCCACGAGGAGGCGGCGCGCGCTGACACGGGGTGGTACGAGGGGCATGCCCGCGATCCTCCCACCCGCCCCACCGTCCTGTCACGACGCGCCCCCACCCCGCCCCACCGCACCCCCGCCCAGGGCGCCCGGCCCCGCCCCGCCCCACCGCACCCCGACCAGGCCGCCCGGCCCCGCCCCGCCCCATCGCACCCCGACCAGGCCGCCCGGCCCCCGCCTCCGAGGCGCCGGGGCCCCCCTGGCCCGGGTCCGCTCCCGGGCCCGGGCTCTCGGCCCCCGCCTCCGAGGCGCCGGGGCCGGCGGAGTCGGTGGGCGTCGGGCCTACCCGCGAGGGCCCGGTTCCGGGGGCAGGGCCGTCCGGAGGCGGGCCAGCAGGGCGCGGGCCGCCGGGCCGGACGGGCCGTCGATGCGCCAGGCCAGCGCCACCCGGCCGCTCAGCTCCGGCTCCGTGATCCGCAGCACCCGCACCCCAGGGCCCGCCTGCGCGTGCGCCCCGTCCGGGATCACCGCCACACCCAGCCCCCGCGCCGCCAGCCGGGCCAGTACCGCGGGCGCGGCCGCCTCGAAGTCCACCCGGGGCGTGAAACCCGCCTCCGCACAGGCCCGCTCCAGCACCCCGCGCATCCCCGTCCCGCGCGGCAGGCCGATCAGCGGCCGCCCCCGCAGCGCGGCCAGCGGAATCGTTCCGTCCACGGCCTCCCCGACGAGGGGGTCACCGGCCCGTACCGCCGCCACCAGCGGCTCGTCGAGCAGGAGCCGCGCGGTGATCCCCTGCGGCGGCTCCCCGGCCAGCCCGACCACCGCAAGGTCCAGCCGCCCCTCCCGCAGCGCGCCCAGCATCCGCTCCGAGGTGTCCTCGGTCAGCGACATCTCCACCCGCGGGTACGCGTCGTGGAAGTCGCCGAGCAGTGCCACCAGGTCCAACGAGCCCATCGCCGCCCCGGCCGCCCCCGGTATCAGCCCCAGCGCCACCCGGCCCCGCAGCAGCCCGGAGAACTCGTCGGCCGTCCGCCGGACCCCCTCCACCGCCGCCAGCGCCGCCCGCGCGTGGACCAGTACCGCCTCGCCCGCCTCCGTCGGCGTCACCCGCCGCCCCGACCGGTCCAGCAGCCGCTGCCCCAGCTCCCGCTCCAGCTGCCCGACCTGCGCGCTCACCCCCGGCTGGGACACGTGCAGCCGCCCCGCGGCCCGGGTGAAGCCGCCCTCCTCCACGACCGCCACGAAGTACCTCAGCTGAGCAAGTTCCATGACCGGTGATGCTAGAGCGCGGGGCCGCCCCGCTCCCGGCCTCCCGTACGGGGGACGGGGGGCTCCCCGGCACCGCCTACCCTTGTTCCATGACCAGCAGCAGCGACCGGAGCCCGGCAGTGGTGGACCCCAAGGGAACTTACGAGGTGCGCACCTACGGGTGCCAGATGAACGTGCACGACTCCGAGCGACTCTCCGGTCTGCTGGAGGACGCCGGCTACGTCCGGGCCCCCGAGGGCTCCGACGGGGACGCCGACGTGGTCGTCTTCAACACCTGCGCGGTGCGCGAGAACGCCGACAACAAGCTCTACGGCAACCTCGGCCGGCTCGCCCCGATGAAGACCAAGCGCCCCGGCATGCAGATCGCCGTCGGCGGCTGCCTCGCCCAGAAGGACCGCGACACCATCGTCAAGAAGGCCCCCTGGGTCGACGTGGTCTTCGGCACGCACAACATCGGCAAGCTGCCCGTCCTCCTTGAGCGCGCCCGCGTCCAGGAGGAGGCCCAGATCGAGATCGCCGAGTCGCTGGAGGCCTTCCCCTCCACCCTGCCGACCCGCCGCGAGTCCGCGTACGCCGCCTGGGTCTCCATCTCCGTCGGCTGCAACAACACCTGCACCTTCTGCATCGTCCCGGCGCTGCGCGGCAAGGAGGAGGACCGCCGTCCCGGCGACATCCTCGCCGAGGTGGAGGCTCTGGTCGCCGAGGGCGTCTCGGAGATCACCCTGCTCGGCCAGAACGTCAACGCCTACGGCAGCGACCTCGGCGACCGCGAGGCCTTCAGCAAGCTGCTGCGCGCCTGCGGGCAGATCGAGGGCCTGGAGCGGGTCCGCTTCACCTCCCCGCACCCGAAGGACTTCACCGACGACGTCATCGCCGCCATGGCCGAGACCCCGAACGTGATGCCCCAGCTGCACATGCCGCTCCAGTCCGGCTCCGACCCGGTCCTGCGGGCGATGCGCCGGTCCTACCGGCAGGAGCGATTCCTCGGGATCATCGAGAAGGTCCGTGCCGCCATCCCGCACGCCGCGATCTCCACCGACATCATCGTGGGCTTCCCCGGCGAGACGGAGGAGGACTTCCAGCAGACCATGCACGTGGTCCGCGAGGCCCGCTTCGCCAGCGCCTTCACCTTCCAGTACTCCAAGCGCCCCGGCACCCCGGCCGCCGAGATGGAGGGGCAGATCCCCAAGGAGGTCGTCCAGGACCGCTACATGCGCCTGGTCGCCCTCCAGGAGGAGATCTCCTGGGAGGAGAACAAGAAGCAGGTCGGCCGCACCCTGGAGGTCATGGTCGCCGAGGGCGAGGGCCGCAAGGACGGCGCCACCGCCCGCCTGTCGGGCCGTGCCCCCGACAACCGCCTGGTCCACTTCACCAAGCCGGACGAGGAGGTCCGCCCCGGCGACGTGGTGACTGTGGAGATCACCTACGCGGCCCCGCACCACCTGCTGGCCGAGGGCGCGGTCACCGCCGTGCGCCGCACCCGCGCCGGCGACGCCTGGGAGAAGCGCAACGCGGCCCCGGCCCAGCCCCAGGGCGTCATGCTCGGCATCCCGACCCTCGGCGTCCCGGCCCCGCTGCCGGCGGCCACCACGGGCTGCGCGATCGACTGACCCGGGACCCACCCGGGACCCGCGGGACCCCTGGGGCCCCACCCGTGCGCCTTACCGGCACCGGCGCGGCGCCCCGCGGGGCGCCGCGCCGGGACCTCTGGCCCGATCGGCGGGACAGCGCCTAGGCTGCGGATCATGCTCGTAGCCGCCGCCGTCTGCCCCGCCCCGCCGCTCCTCGTGCCGGAGGTCGCCGCGGGCGCCGCCGCCGAACTCGACGACGCCCGTACCGCCTGCTCCGACGCGCTCGCCGTGCTGGCCGCCTCCCGGCCCGACGTGCTGGTCGTGGTCGGCTCCTGCGACGCCGACCACCAGGGGCCGTATCCGCAGGGCTCCCGCGGCTCCTTCCACGGCTTCGGCGCCGACATCGAGGTCCGGCTCGGCGAGGGCGAGGAGGGGCCGCGCCTGCTGCCGGCCTCCCTGGCCGTCGGCGCCTGGCTGCTGGGCCGCGCGCGCTGGGGCGCCGCCCCCGTCGAGGGGATCGGGGTCGCCGCCTCGCTGGAGGCCGCGCGCTGCCTGGAGACGGGCCGTGAGCTCGCCGCGGCCGACGAGCGGGTCGCGCTGCTGGTCATGGGCGACGGCAGCGCCTGCCGCACGCTCAAGGCCCCGGGCTACCTCGACGACCGCGCCGCCGCCTTCGACGCCGCCGCGGGCCGGGCCCTGGGCTCCGCCGACACCGACGTGCTGGCCGCGCTGGACCCCGTGCTCGCCGCCGAGCTCCAGGCGGCCGGGCGGGCGCCGTGGCAGGTGCTCGCGGGCGCCGCCGAAGGCGCGGGCCTGGGCGGACGGCTGCTGTACGAGGACGCCCCCTACGGGGTCGGCTACTTCGTGGCCGCCTGGTCCTGACCGGGGGCGCACCGTACGGCGAAGGGGCGCGGGACCCTCGGTCCCACGCCCCTTGATCCTGCCGGCGCCCCTCGGGGCGGCCCGCCTCAGGAAGCCGCCGGCGGCGTCGGCCCGCCAGGGGCGTCCTTGTGCGCGACCTTGCCCAGGGCGTCCTTCGCCTTGTCCGTACCGGTCGTGATCCGGTCGCTGTACTTGCCATGGGTCTTGGAGTCCACGACCTTGGCGACCTTGTCCAGGCCCTCGCCGATCCTGCCCTCGTGCTTCTGCGCGAGGTCGCCGACCTTCTCCTTGGCCGGAGCGAGCTTGGCCTTCAGATTGTCGAGCAGGCCCATGGGTCACCTTCCTGGGGTCCCCCCGGACCGAGCCCGGGGGAGCGGTGGCTACGTACGGGCGCCCTCGCCGGCCTCGCTGTCCGCGGCCACCTCCGCCGACTGCTGCTTGGGAATCTCCACGGCGGCCTCCGCCGCGGGAGCCCCGGCCGCAGCCGCCTCGTCCTCCCCGGCACCGTCGGCCGGCTCGGTCGCCGCGGCCGGCGTCTCCGCCGCGGCGGCCTCGGCCGCGACCTCCTCGGTCACTGCCTCGTCCTTACGGCGAAAAATCCGGTCAAAAACGCCCATGTCTACTCCCATAACGTTACTCGTGCGGGTGAAGTTCCGCTGTGGCCGGACCGGCCTCCACCGGATGTGCGCCAGGCGCACGCCGGGCCGGAACCTCTTCAGGGCAACGACCCCGGCCACACCCCGTCACCTCACCCGATCGGGTACATGCCGCGGGGTTTGCGAGACTGTTCCGGTGAGGAATGCAGCCCCCGCCCCGCGGGTCATCGCCGTCGTCGGTCCCACCGCGGCCGGAAAGTCCGACCTGGGCGTCGCCCTGGCCCGCCACTTCGACGGGGAGGTCGTCAACGCCGACTCCATGCAGCTCTACCGGGGGATGGACATCGGCACCGCCAAGCTGACGATGGACGAGCGCGGCGGCGTTCCCCACCACCTCCTCGACATCTGGGACGTCACCGAGACCGCCAGCGTCGCCGAGTACCAGCGCCTCGCCCGCGCCGAGATCGACAAGCTCCTCGCCCAGGGCCGCACCCCGGTCCTCGTCGGCGGATCCGGGCTCTACGTCCGCGGCGCCCTCGACGCCATGGAGTTCCCCGGCACCGACCCCGAGGTCCGCGCCCGGCTGGAGGAGGAGGCCACCCTGCGCGGCCCCGGCGCCCTGCACGCCCGCCTCGCCGCCGCCGACCCGGCCGCGGCCGCCGCGATCCTGCCCAGCAACTCCCGCCGCATCGTCCGGGCCCTCGAAGTGATCGAGATCACCGGCAAGCCCTTCACCGCCAACCTCCCCGGCCACGAGTCCGTCTACGACACCGTCCAGATCGGCGTCGACGTGGCCCGCCCCGAGCTCGACGAGCGCATCGCGACGCGCGTCGACCGCATGTGGGAGGCCGGACTGGTCGACGAGGTCCGCGCCCTGGAGGCGCAGGGCCTGCGCGAGGGCATCACCGCCTCCCGCGCCCTGGGCTACCAGCAGGTGCTGGCCGCCCTCGCCGGCGAGTGCACCGAGGACGAGGCCAGGGCGGAGACCGTACGGGCCACCAAGCGCTTCGCCCGCCGCCAGGACTCCTGGTTCCGCCGCGACCCCCGCGTCCACTGGCTCAGCGGAGCAGCCGCCGACCGCGGGGAACTCCCCGGACTCGCGCAGTCGTTGGTCGAACGAGCGGTCACAGCCTGATCACGTGATGGCATCGGGAAGCTCCGTGCGCCCGTCGCAGGCCCCCGACCGTGCCATCATCAAACTTCTGAACAGTGGCGTGCGGAGTCCGAAGTGGGGAGGGCGCGTGGCTATGGAGGCCGGCCCTCGGCGAGACACCGGGCGGGACGACACCGAGCGGGAAACGGACGTACCCCTGTCCGCCCTCCCGGCGGTGACCGGCGAGCCCGCGGGCCCCGGCGCGCCGGGAGCCCCCGGCGGCCCGGACGGCCCCGACGGACTCGGCCTGCCCGCCGACCCCGCCCGGCTGACCACCGACGGCCCCGAAGCGCCCGAGCCCGGCAGCGAGACCGCCGACGCCCCCGCCGTCGAGGTCGAGCTGCGCCCCCAGCGCCGGCTGCGCATCTGGCAGATCGCCCCCATCGTGATGCTGGCCGCCGCCGGCTCCCTGATGTTCGCCTTCCCCCTCGCCTTCGAGTTCGGCGACGGCGGAGCGGTCGTCGCCATGCTCGGCTTCCTCATCAGCTCCTGCGCGGGCGGCTGGGGCATGATGGCCGCGCGCCGCGTCGGCTACTCCTGGCCGGGGCTCCCGCCCCGGGGCAGCGGCCGCCGCCCCGACTGGCGGATCGCCGGGCTGTACGCGCTGGTCGCGCTGGCCGTCGTCGCACTGGCCGTCTACCGGGTGGCGCGCCTGCGCTGACCAGCGCCGACACCGTGCTGACGGCGGCCTGACCGGAGGCCGAGCCCACCAGCCGGGGCCGTGCCCCGCTCGGTACCATGGGCTCGTGACGCACACCACCCTCCCCTTCCTCAAGGGCCACGGGACCGAGAACGACTTCGTGATCGTCCCCGACCCGGACAACGCCGTCGACCTGCCGCCCACCGCCGTCGCAGCCCTGTGCGACCGCCGGGCCGGCATCGGGGCGGACGGTGTGCTGCATGTGGTGCGCTCCGCCGCCCACCCCGAGGCCGCGCACCTGGCCGACGAGGCCGAGTGGTTCATGGACTACCGCAACAGCGACGGCTCCGTCGCCGAGATGTGCGGCAACGGCGTGCGCGTCTTCGCCCGCTACCTCCACCACGCCGGCCACGTCGAGCCCGGCGACTTCGCGGTGGCCACCCGCGGCGGGGTCAAGCAGGTCCACCTCGCCAAGACCGGCGACGTCACCGTCTCCATGGGCCGCGCCAGGCTCCCCGAGGGCGAGGTCACCGTCTCCGTCGGCGAACGCTCCTGGCCCGCGCGCAACGTGAACATGGGGAACCCGCACGCGGTGGCGTTCGTTGAAAGCCTCGACCACGCCGGCGACCTGTACAGCCCCCCGCCCTTCAGCCCGGCCTCCGCCTACCCCACCGGGGTCAATGTCGAGTTCGTCGTCGACCGCGGCCCGCGGCACGTCGCCATGCGCGTCCACGAGCGCGGCTCCGGCGAGACCCGCTCCTGCGGGACCGGCGCCTGCGCCGTCGCCGTGGCCGCCATCCGGCGCGACGAAGCCGACCCCGCCGTCACCGGTGAGCCCGTCTCGTACACCGTCGACCTGCCCGGCGGTACCCTCGTCATCACCGAACACCCCGACGGTCGCATCGACATGACCGGTCCGGCCGTCATCGTGGCCGCCGGCGAGTTCGAAGCGGACTGGCTCAGGGAAACTGCCTTCGCCTGAAGATTCCCTCTCTTGGGTGATCCGTTTCACGCTGAGCGAGAGGCGGACTGCGCCACGTGGTGGGGTCGGTAACATCAGGCACCGGCCCTGAGGGCTCACCCCATGCCCGCCACCGCCGGTCGAAGCAGCCGGAGGTGCCCATGAGTGCAGAGGCCACGAACCCCGAAGCACATGCAGAAGTGCGCCCTGAGCTGCGCAGACGTGGCCGTACCCGGCTCGATCTGCGCCGCCTGGGCCGAGCCGCCCTGCTCGGGCCCGCGTCCCGGGACCGCCTCCCAGACGCCATCGGACACGTAGCAGAAGCGCACCGCGCCCACCACCCGGATGCGGACCTCTCCATCCTGCGCCGCGCGTACCTCCTCGCGGAGTCCTCGCACCGCGGCCAGATGCGCAAGAGCGGCGAGCCGTACATCACGCACCCGCTCGCCGTCACCCTCATCCTGGCCGAACTCGGCGCCGAGACCACCACACTGACGGCCTCCCTGCTGCACGACACCGTCGAGGACACCGAGGTGACCCTCGATCAGGTGCGCGCCGAGTTCGGCGACGAGGTCGCCTTCATCGTCGACGGGGTCACCAAGGTCGAGAAGATCGACTACGGCGCCGCCGCCGAACCCGAGACCTTCCGCAAGATGCTCGTCGCCACCGGCAACGACGTCCGCGTCATGTCCATCAAACTCGCCGACCGGCTGCACAACATGCGCACCCTCGGCGTGATGCGCCCCGAGAAACAGGCCCGCATCGCCAAGGTCACCCGCGACGTCCTCATCCCGCTGGCCGAACGCCTCGGCGTCCAGGCCCTGAAGACCGAGCTGGAAGACCTCGTCTTCGCGATCCTGCACCCCGAGGAGTACGAGCGCACCCGCGCGCTCATCGCCGCCCACTGCGGCGCGGACGACCCCCTCCTCGCCATCGCCGAGTCCGTACGCACCGTCCTGCGCGAGGCGGGCATCAACGCCGAGGTGCTCGTCCGCCCCCGGCACTTCGTCTCCGTCCACCGCATCTCCCGCACCCGCGGCGAACTGCGCGGCCCGGACTTCGGCCGCATCCTCGTCCTCGTCGGCGAGAACGCCGACTGCTACGCCGTCCTCGGCGAACTCCACACCTGTTTCACCCCGGTCGTCTCGGAGTTCAAGGACTTCATCGCCGTCCCGAAGTTCAACCTCTACCAGTCGCTGCACACCGCCGTCGCCGTCCCCGAGGGCTACGTCGCCGAAGTCATCGTCCGCACCCGGCAGATGCACCGCGTCGCCGAAGCCGGCGTGGTCGCCCTCGGCAACCCGTACGCGACGGGCGAGGGCTCCGACTGCGAAGGAGTCGACCCCACCCGGCCCGGCTGGCTCTCCCGGCTCCTCGACTGGCAGCAGTCCGCGCCCGACCCCGACACCTTCTGGACCGGACTGCGCGCCGAACTCGCCCAGGACCGCGAGATCACGGTGTACCGCGCCGACGGAGGCACCCTGGCCCTGCCCGCCGGGGCCAGCTGTATCGACGCCGCCTACGCCCAGTACGGCGAAGCGGCCCACGGCTGTATCGGCGCCCGCGTCAACGGGCGCCTCACCTCCCTCTCCGCCCCGCTCTCCGACGGGGACACCGTCCAGTTGCTGCTCGCCCAGGACGCCTCCTCCGGGCCCGCCGCCGACTGGCTGGAGCACGCGAAGACCCCGGCCGCCCGCATCGCCATCAGCAGCTGGCTCCAGGCCCACCCCGAGGGGGCCGTACCCGCCGCCGCGGCCCCCCGCGCACCGCTCTCGGTGCCCGGGCTGCGCGGGGGCGGGGGCAACGCCGTCGCCGACCTCCCCGACGCGCACGTCCGCCTCGCCGGCTGCTGCACCCCCGTCCCGCCGGACGCGGTCGCCGGGTTCGTAGTACGGGGCGGCGCCGTCACCGTCCACCGGGTGCACTGCCCGGCCGTCGCCCAGATGCGGTCCCTGGGCCGCACCTCCGTCGCCGTGCACTGGCGGGCCACCGCCGACTGCCGCGTCACGCTGCTCGCCGAATCGTTCGGCCGCCCGCACCTGCTGGCCGATCTGACCGAGGCCATCGCCCGCCAGGGGGTCGAGGTGGTCTCCGCCACCGTCGAGCCGCCCGTGGAGCAGCGGGTCCGGCACAGCTACACCCTGCAGCTGCCCGACGCCTCCGTGCTGCCCGGGCTGATGCGGGCCATGCGGGACGTGCCGGGCGTGTACGACGTCAGCCGGGCCTGAGGGGGCCGGGGGCCGGGGCTGGGGGATGCGGGGGTCGGGGGGCCGCCGGGGGAGTCTCGTTCGGGTGGATCCGTCGCGCGCCGCGCGCGGGCCCGCGACGGGCGCTGGTAAGCGGTGGTGGATGCAGCTCTCCTCCCCGCGCCTGCGCGCCGCCCTGCTCGCCGCGGCCTCCCTCAGCCTCGTCGCCGCCGTGCTGCCGCCGCCCAAGCCCCTCGGCATCGGCGACCGGCTCTTCCCCGAGCTCGGCAACCCCGGGTACGACGTCATCTCGTACGACCTCTCCCTCACGTACAAGGACAACCGCAGCCCCCTTGACGCGGTGACCGCCATCGAAGCCCGTGCCCTGGCCCCGCTGGAGCGGATCAACCTGGACTTCACCCACGGGACGGTGGCCTCCGCCGAGGTCAACGGCGAACCCGCGCGGTTCGAGAGCGCGGGGGAGGACCTCGTACTGACTCCCGCGCACCCCGTCGCCGCGCACACCCCGCTGCGGATCACCGTCCGCCACACCAGCGACCCGCGCGGCTCGGCCGACGGAGGCTGGGTCACCACCGAGGACGGCCTGGCCATGGCCAACCAGGCCGACGCGGCCCACCGGGTCTTCCCCAGCAACGACCACCCCGCCGACAAGGCCTATTTCACCTTCCACGTCACCGCCCCCGAGGGCTACACCGTCGTGGCCAACGGCCTGCCCGGCGCGGTCCCCGCCGCGCGCGCCGCCGGGGCGACGGAGTGGACGTACCGGACCCTGCACCCGATGGCCACCGAGCTCGCACAGGTCTCCATCGGCCGCTCCGCCGTCCTCCAGCGCACCGGACCGCACGGGCTGCCGCTGCGCGACGTGGTGCCGGTCGCCGACCGGCAGCGTCTGGAGCCCTGGCTGCGCAAGACCGCCGGGCACATCGAGTGGATGGAGCAGCGGGTCGGCCGCTACCCCTTCGAGAACTACGGGGTACTGATCGCGCGGGCCCGCACCGGCTTCGAGCTGGAGACGCAGACCCTCTCCCTCTTCGAGAACGGCCTCTTCGCGGGGGAGGCCGAGGGCTACCCCGAGTGGTACGTCGAGGCCGTCATGGTCCACGAGCTCGCCCACCAGTGGTTCGGCGACAGCGTCACCCCGCGCACGTGGTCCGACCTGTGGCTCAACGAGGGACACGCCACCTGGTACGAGGCCCTGTACGCGGACGGGCTCGGCAAGTACTCCCTGGACCGGCGGATGCGCGAGGCCTACCAGCGCTCCGACCAGTGGCGGGCGGCAGGCGGCCCCCCGGCGGCCCCCAAGGCGGCGGCACCCGGGCAGAAGATCGGCCTGTTCCGGCCGGTGGTCTACGACGGGTCGGCGCTGATCCTCTACGCCCTGCGCGAGGAGATCGGCGCCCCCGCCTTCGACCGGGTCGAGCGGCGGTGGGTGGCGGGGCACAAGGACGGCACCGCGGGCACCGAGGACTTCGTGCGCCTCGCCTCCCAGGAGGCCGGACGCGACCTCACGGCCTTCCTGAACCCCTGGCTGTACGGGGAGAAGACCCCGCCGATGCCCGGCCACCCGGACTGGAGCGCCCCGGCGGCCAAGGCGGCCCCGCAGGCCGCTCCGAAGCCGGCCCCGCACGCCGCTCCGAAGGCTCTCCCCGCCCGGGCAGCGAAACCGGCCGGAAAAACGGTATGACGGGCCCGGAACGGGCATGTCACCATCGAAGCGGCCGACGACGGGGCGGACCGGGGAATCACCGGACCGGGTCCCGCGTTGGACGTGACAGAGACAGTCACGCTCGGCGGTACCTTTGGCCCTGACCGGCGCGCACGCAATCGAATCGACGTAAGGATCCAATGACCTCCTCTTCATCCCCTTCCCAGGACCCGCGGGACGCGCAGAACGTGCGGGACCCGCAGCGCTTCACCGAGAGCCTTCGGGCCGATGCCCTGATGGAAGAGGACGTCGCCTGGAGCCACGAGATCGACGGAGACCGGGACGGCGACCAGTTCGACCGCTCCGAGCGCGCGGCCCTGCGCCGCGTGGCCGGTCTCTCCACCGAGCTCGAGGACGTCACCGAGGTCGAGTACCGCCAGCTCCGCCTGGAGCGCGTGGTCCTCGTCGGTGTCTGGACCTCCGGCACGGTGAGCGACGCCGAGAACTCCCTCGCGGAGCTGGCGGCCCTCGCCGAGACGGCGGGCGCCCTCGTACTCGACGGTGTCATCCAGCGCCGCGACAAGCCCGACCCGGCCACCTTCATCGGTTCCGGCAAGGCCCGTGAGCTGCGCGACATCGTGCTGGAGAGCGGCGCCGACACCGTCGTCTGCGACGGCGAGCTCAGCCCCGGCCAGCTCATCGCCCTCGAGGACGTCGTCAAGGTCAAGGTCGTCGACCGGACCGCCCTCATCCTGGACATCTTCGCCCAGCACGCCAAGTCCCGAGAGGGCAAGGCGCAGGTCGCCCTCGCGCAGATGCAGTACATGCTGCCGCGACTGCGCGGCTGGGGTCAGTCGCTGTCCCGGCAGATGGGTGGCGGCGGCGGTGGCGGCATGGCCACCCGAGGCCCCGGTGAGACCAAGATCGAGACCGACCGGCGCCGCATCCGCGAGAAGATGGCGAAGATGCGCCGGGAGATCGCCGAGATGAAGACCGGCCGCGACATCAAGCGGCAGGAACGGCGCCGCAACAAGGTGCCCTCGGTCGCCATCGCCGGCTACACCAACGCCGGTAAGTCCTCCCTGCTCAACCGCCTCACCGGCGCGGGCGTCCTGGTGGAGAACGCACTGTTCGCCACCCTCGACCCGACCGTGCGCCGCGCCGAAACCCCGTCCGGCCGGATCTACACCCTGGCCGACACCGTGGGCTTCGTCCGGCACCTGCCCCACCACCTCGTCGAGGCCTTCCGCTCCACGATGGAGGAGGTCGGCGACTCCGACCTCATCCTGCACATCGTGGACGGCTCGCACCCGGCGCCGGAGGAGCAGCTGGCGGCGGTCCGCGAGGTCATCCGCGAGGTCGGCGCGGTCAACGTGCCGGAGATCGTGGTGATCAACAAGGCCGACGCCGCGGACCCGCTCGTCCTGCAGCGCCTGCTGCGTATCGAGCGGTACTCCATCGCCGTCTCGGCCCGCACCGGCCAGGGCATCGGGGAGCTCCTCGCGCTCATCGACAGCGAGCTGCCCCGGCCCGCCGTCGAGGTGGAGGCCCTCGTGCCGTACACCCGCGGCGGGCTGATCGCCCGGGCGCACGCCGAGGGCGAGGTGATCTCCGAGGAGCACACCCCGGAGGGCACCGTGCTCAAGGCGCGGGTCCACCAGGAACTCGCGGCGGAACTGGCGCCGTACGTCCCTGCCAAGCAGTAACGCCACCCGGCAACACCGAGGGCCCTCCGCGCGTGCGGAGGGCCCTCGGTCGATTCGCGCCTGCCGGCGCAGCCGCGCTCAGCGCTTGAACTTGGCGCTCACCGCGTCGTAGATCCCCTTGGCCTCCGGACCCAGCTTCGGGCCGGCCAGCCAGCCCGCCTTCGCCGGGCCGATCGAGGTGTTCGACACCAGCGCGGGCTTGCCGTCGGCGCCCGTCGCGATCCAGCCGCCGCCGGAGGAGCCGCCCGTCATCGTGCAGCCGATGCGGTACATCACCGGGTCCTGCTGGCGCAGCGCCAGACGGCCCGGCTTGTCCGTGCACTGGTAGGCCTTCTGGCCGTCGAAGGGGGCCGCCGCCGGGTAGCCCGTCGCCGTCATGCCCGTGATCTTCGGGACGGCCGGGGCGTTGAACTCGACCGGCAGCGCCGTACCGACCGTCTCCTCCAGGGACTTGCCGTTACCGCCCTTCTCCGGGGTCACGTGCAGCACCGCGAAGTCGTACGGAGCGCCCGCACCGCCTGTCGGACCGCCGTTCGCGATCCACTGGTCGGAGGTCTGCGCCCAGTCGCTCCACCACACGCCGTACGGGGCCACCTGCTCGCGCGGCGCGCCCTTGAGCTCGGCCGCCGGCCGGCCCGCGTTGTTGTACGAGGGGACGAAGGCGATGTTGCGGTACCAGCCGCCGGCCTTGCCCGCGTGCACGCAGTGGCCCGCCGTCCAGACCAGGTTCGACTTGCCGGGGTGCGCGGGGTCCTTCACCACGGTCGCCGAGCAGACCATCGAGCCCTCGGGACCGTCGAAGAAGACCTTGCCGGACGCCGGAACGCTGGAGTGGTAGGGCGCGGCCGCGGCCTTGGCCGTCACCGGCGCCGGGGTCGGGTCCGTGACGCCCTGGTCCTTGCCCGCGTCGGGGTCGACGGACGGGCGCTGCGGCTGTTCCGCGTCACGCATCCGGTCCGGGTCCCAGAGGCCGTCGATGATGGGGTTGACGTAGTCGCCCGCCTCACGGAGCCAGTCGTCCTTGTTCCAGTTCTTCCACGCGCCCCCCTTCCACTTCTCCATGTCGAAGCCGTGCTGCTTGAGCTTGTCCTTGAGCTCTTGCGGGATCTTGATCGGGCCGTCCGCGGCGCCGCCGGACGGGAGGGGCGCTGCCACGGTCGGCTTGGCGTCGCCGCCGGCCTCCCCGTCGCCGGGTCCGCAGGCCGCGGCGGTCAGCGCGAGCGCGGCCGCGCACAGGGCCGCGGTGACCGGTCGGTTCGGTCGCATGTCGTAAGTCCCCCAGGTGCTTCGAGGTGTTGGGACGGTGTCGTCCAGGGTGCTTCGGTTCGCTTTCGCAGCACCCCACTATGCCGCCGCCGTTGAAGACGGCGGCCCCCGGGTCGGCGGTTCCGGGGTGCACCGGTGCTCTTGACGCCTGCTCACCCCGGGTACGGGGCCCGCCGTGACCGGATGCCGAAGGCCTTTCAACGCCCCCGGACCGCAAGGATCTTCGCCCGAACCCGTGATCCGCCGCCGTCACCGTCGTTGGTACGTACGGGGGACGGTGCAGCAGCGTTCGTGTTCGAGGCGCAATCCGGAAGAGGAACCGTGCGGGAGGTCCGACAGTCGTGTCCCTGACCGAGCAGGCCGCAGCCGCGGCACAGATCCCGCCCCAGGGCGGCCGGGGGCCTGGTGCGGCCGAGGGGATCCTGCGCAGGCAGGCACTGCGGGAGTCCGCGGCCCGGACGTACGCCCGCTCGCTGCCCATCGTCCCGGTACGGGCGCGCGGGCTGACCATCGAAGGTGCCGACGGGCGGCGCTACCTCGACTGTCTCTCGGGCGCGGGCACCCTCGCCCTCGGGCACAACCACCCCGTGGTCCTCGAAGCCATCCGCCGGGTCCTCGACTCGGGGGCCCCGCTGCATGTGCTCGACCTCGCCACCCCGGTCAAGGACGCCTTCACCACCGAGCTCTTCGCGAACCTGCCGGCCGGGCTGGCCGCCGACGCCCGCGTCCAGTTCTGCGGGCCGGCCGGGACGGACGCGGTCGAGGCCGCGCTCAAGCTGGTCCGGGTCGCCACCGGACGCTCCGGCCTGCTCGCCTTCGCCGGGGCCTACCACGGCATGACGGCCGGCGCCCTGGCCGCCTCCGGTGGCGCCCCCGACGTCCGCGTGACCCGGCTGCCGTACCCGCAGGACTACCGGTGCCCGTTCGGGGTCGGGGGTCCGGAGGGCGCCCGGCTCTCGGCGACCTGGACCGAAAGCCTCCTCGACGACCCCAAGGGCGGGGTCCCCGCCCCGGCGGGCATGCTCGTCGAACCCGTCCAGGGCGAGGGCGGGGTCCACCCGGCCCCGGACGACTGGCTGCGCCGCATGCGGGAGATCACCGAGGCCCGGGGAATCCCGCTGATCGCGGACGAGGTCCAGACCGGGGTGGGCCGCACCGGCGCCTTCTGGGGCGTCGACCACGCCGGGGTGGTCCCCGACGTGATGGTGCTGTCCAAGGCCATCGGCGGCAGCCTGCCGCTCGCCGTGATCGTCTACCGCTCGGAGCTGGACGCCTGGGAGCCGGGAGCCCATGCCGGAACGTTCCGCGGCAACCAGCTCGCCATGGCGGCCGGCACCGCCACCCTCGCCTACGTCCGCCACAACGGCCTCGCCGGGCGCGCCGCCGAACTGGGCGGCCGGATGCTCACCGCCCTGCGCGGCCTGGCGGCCGACCAGCCCTGCGTAGGCGACGTACGTGGCAGAGGCCTGATGCTCGGCGTCGAGATCATCGACCCCGACACGGGAGCCGCCGCCCCCGCCCTGGCCGCCGCCATCCGCCAGGAGTGCCTGGACCGCGGCCTGATCGTCGAACTCGGCGGCCGTCACGGCGCCGTGGTCCGCCTGCTGCCCCCGCTCACCCTCACCGACGAGCAGGCCACAGCCGTCCTGGACCGCCTCGCCGACGCCGTCCCCGCCGCCGCCCACTGACCAAGGACCCCACCCGTGCCCGACCCCGAGACCTCCCCCGGCCACCCCACCCCGGCCCCGCCCACCGCCCCCCAGGCAGCCCCGCACACCACCCCACCCCGGACCGAAGCCGCAGCGCAAACCGCAGCCGACCCCGGAGCAACAGCCACCCCCGGCACCCCGTCTCCCCGACCCAGGACGGGAGCCGGAACCGCAGCCGCCACCCCGGCATCCTTGCCATGGACCGAAGCCGAGGCCGCCCCCGCCACCCCGGCACCCCTGCCCAGGACGGGAGCCGGGGCCGCCACCGCCCCCGCCACCCCGGCAGCCCTGGGGGACACCCGGCAGCCTCCCGGCCCGGACGCCGCACCCACTCCGGCCCCACCCTGGACCGGACCCGCAGCCCCAGCCCCAGCCGGACGCGGACCCGAGGCCGGAGCCAGCCCTGGAGCCGGAGCCGGGCCCGCACCTGAACCCGAGGCCGGAGCCGGCCCTGAAGCCGGAGCCGGGCCCGCACCCCGACCCGGAGCCGGCATCCGACCCGCCGCCGCGTCGGCAGGCCTGGGGGCCACCCCGCAGCCCCCCGACCCGGACGCCGCACCCGCGCCGGCGCTGCCCTGGAGGGGAACCGCAGCCGGGGCCGGTCAGTCGCCCGACGCCATGCCCTCCGCCGCCCCCGGGACACCCGCGAGCGGTGCCGGAGCCTCCCCAGCGCCCCGGGCCGGGGCCGCGGCCGGGACGGTGCCCCGGCAGAAGGCAGGCACCCCGCGGCCCCGGGTGGGCGGGGCCGGACCCGTCGGGCCGGAGCCGGCGGTGCTGCCCGACCTGCTGGACCACCCGGACCCGGCCACCGCCGCCGAGGCCGCCACCGTGGAGAACCTGCTGCGGTGCTGGGTCCGCGAGAGCGGCATCGGCCGCCCCGACGGGCCCGCCGGCACCCTCCTGCGCATCCCCCTTCCCGCATCCGCCGCCGCACTGCTGGTTCCCGTCCGGCACTGGTCCGAGGCCGGCTGGCACCGCTTCGCCCCCGCCCGACTCGAAGGCGCCCCCGCCGACGCCCCCGCTGTGGACGCCGTCACCCTCGCCGCCCTGATCGCCCGCGAGGGCAACGGCCGCGGTGCCGACCTCGTCGGCCGGGTCGCCGACTCGGTGCGCCGCACCACCGAGTTCATCGCCGACCGACGCCGCCGCCCCACCGCCCCCGCCCCCATCACCGGGGACCTCTTCCTCACCGCCGAACAGTCCCTCCTCCTCGGCCACCCCCTCCAACCCGACCCCAAGAGCCGCGAAGGGCTCTCCGACGCCGAAGCCCACCGCTACTCACCCGAACTCCACGGCTCCTTCCCCCTGCGCTGGTTCGCCGTCGCACCGACCGCCCTCGCCACCGACTCCGCCTGGACCGAACGCGGCCGCCCCGTCTCCGCCGCGCAGCTCCTCGCCCGGCTCGCCCCCGGGCTCCCGCTGCCCGCCGGCACCACCCCCCTTCCCCTGCACCCCTGGCAGGCCCGCGACCTCCTCCAGCGCCCCGTCGTCGCCGCTCTCCGCGACGCGGGACTCCTCATCGACCTGGGCCCGTACGGAGCCCCCTGGTATCCCACCTCCTCCGTCCGCACCGTCCACCGCCCCGGCACCCCCGCGATGCTCAAGCTCTCCCTGGGCCTGCGCATCACCAACTCCCGCCGGGAGAACCTCCGCAAGGAACTCCACCGCGGCGTCGAAGTGCACCGGCTGCTCCGCACCGGCCTCGCCGAGGAATGGCAGACGGCCCACCCCGGCTTCGACATCGTCCGCGACCCCGCGTGGGTCGCCGTCGACACCCCGGACGGCACCCCCGTACCGGGACTCGACGCCCTGCTCCGCCACAACCCCTTCCGCTCCGACGACGACGCCGTCTGCGTCGCCGCACTCACCTCCCCACGCCCATGGCCAGGCCGCACCACGATGCGCTCCCGGCTCGCCGACACCGTCTCCCGGCTCGCCACCAGCACCGGCCGCCCCACCTCCGCCGTCGCCACCGAGTGGTTCCTGCGCTACCTCGACCAGGTCGTCCTGCCCGTCCTGGCCTTCGACGCACTCGCCGGCATCGCCCTCGAAGCCCACCAGCAGAACACGGTGGTCCTCCTCGACCGGGCCGGCTGGCCCGTCGGCGGCCGCTTCCGCGACAACCAGGGCTACTACTTCCGCGAGTCACGGCGCACCGAGCTGGAACACCGGCTCCCCGGCATCGGCCGCGCCAGTGACACCTTCGTCCCCGACGCCGTCACCGACGAACGCTTCGCCTACTACCTCGGCATCAACAACGTGCTCGGCCTCATCGGGGCCTTCGGCTCCCAGCGGCTGGCCGACGAGCGCGTACTCCTCGCCGCCTTCCGCCGGTTCCTCGGCAAGGCCGCAGACCTCGGCCCGCTCCCCGCGCAGCTGCTGGACTCACCCACCCTCCGCTGCAAGGCGAACCTGCTCACCCGCCTGGGCGGCCTCGACGAGCTCGTGGGCCCCGTCGAAACGCAGTCCGTCTACGTCACCATCACCAACCCCCTCCACGACTGACGCGCTCCCACCGACACGGAGAAGAGCCCGATGCCCCCCGCCGAAACGACCACCAGCACCGCCACCAGCACTGCCATCGGCCCCGCCCGCCACGCGGCCGACCATCACGAGAACGCAGGGCACCGCTTCGCCGTCGGACTGCTGCCCCTGCTCGCCGAGGCGGACCTCCTCGACTCACCCGCGGGCTGGGCCGCCCTGCCCACACCGGCCGGAGCCTTCCGCCTCGAACCCGTACGGCCGGGCCGAGACCTACAGCTCCTCACCCGCTGGATGAACGACCCCGACGTCGCCGCCTACTGGGAGCTCTCCGGCGCCTCCGCCGTCACCGCCGCCCACCTGCGGACCCAGCTCGACGGCGACGGCCGCAGCATCCCCTGCCTCGGCGTCCTCGACGGCACCCCGATGAGCTACTGGGAGATCTACCGGGCCGACCTCGACCCGGTCTCCCGCCACTACCCGGCGTGCCCCCACGACACGGGTATCCACCTGCTGATCGGAGACGGCACGAACCGCGGACGGGGCCTGGGGACCACGCTGCTGCGCGCCGTCACCGAGCTCGTCTTCGACAACCGCCCCCGCTGCACACGGGTCATCGCCGAACCGGACATTCGCAACACCCCCTCCGTCTCAGCCTTCCTCGGCGCCGGTTTCCGCTACGCCACGGAAATCCAACTCCCCGAGAAGCGCGCCGCCCTGATGATCCGGGAGCGGTCGCTGCGCAATCTCCTCTGATCGCCGCCGAACCGCATCCGCCGTTTTCAGGATCGACCGTCCTTTTACGCCTCTCCCTTCGAAAACTCCGTGGAGCACTGCGGAGTTCCCGATCCTCGAGGAGTCCCGTGCCGAATTTCCCCGCAGCCCCAGACTCCGCGGAACCCGCCGTCCCCCCGTCGCCCCAGCACCCGTGCACGCCCCCCGAACTCAACCGCCCGACCTGGGACGACGCGGCCCGCCGACTGCTCGCCAAGATGCTCGCCGAGTTCGCGTACGAGGAGATCGTCACCCCCGCCCCGGCGCCGGCGGCCGCGGGCGACGCCTGGACCCTGACCCTCGACGACGGCAGCAGCCTCGGGTTCCGCGCCCGCCGCCGCGCCTACGGCAGCTGGCAGGTCGCGCCGGACACCCTCACCCTCACCCCGCCGCCCCCTCCACCGGCCCCCCGCAGGCCTTCGCGGACCCGTACGGCTTCCTCGTCCGCGCCCGCACCCTCCTCGGCCTCGACGGCCCCACCCTCGGCCACCTCATCCGCGAGCTCAGCTCCACCCTCGCCGCCGACGCCCGCCTCGACCACCACGCCCTCACCGCCGACGTCCTCGCCGACCTGGACTACGCCGCCCTCGAAGGGCATCAGACGGGCCACCCCTGGCTCGTCCCCAACAAGGGCCGCGTCGGATGGTCCGCCGCGGACGCCGCGGCCTGGGCCCCCGAAGCCCGCACCCCGCAGCGCCTGCCCTGGCTCGCCGCCCACACCTCCCTCGCCGAGTACCGCGGCGGCGCCGGCCTCGAGGACCCCGCGCGCCTCTACGCGGCCGAACTCGACCCGGTCTCCCGGGCCGCCTTCGACCAGACCCTGCGCGACCGGGGCCTGGACCCCCTCCGCTACCTCTACCTGCCCGTCCACCCCTGGCAGTGGGACGAGGTGGTCCTCCCCCTCTTCGCCCCCGCCCTCGCCTCCGGAGCCCTGGTCCCGCTCCCCGCCGACCCCGACGAACGGCTCCCGCAGCAGTCCGTCCGCACCTTCCTCAACCTCACCCGCCCCGACCGCCACAGCGTCAAAGTGCCGCTGTCCGTCTTCAACACCACGGTCTGGCGCGGCCTGCCCGGCGAGCACACCCTGGCCGCCCCCGCCGTGACCGCCTGGATCCACTCCCTGCGCGACGCCGACCCCTTCCTCCGCGACGAATGCGGGGTGATCCTGCTCGGGGAGGTCGCCTCCGTCACCGTCCGCCACCCCGTCTACGACCAGCTCCCCGAGGTCCCCTACCAGTACAAGGGACTCCTCGGGGCGATCTGGCGCGAGCCACTGACCCGCCACCTCGCCCCCGGTGAGCGCGCCCGCACCCTCGCCTCCCTCCTCCACACCGACCCGCGCGGCCGCGCCTTCACCGCCGAGCTCGTCGCCCGCTCCGGCCTGTCGCCCACCGCCTGGCTCCAGCGCCTCTTCGCGGCGGTGCTGCCCCCGCTGCTCCACTTCCTCTACCGCTACGGCACGGTGTTCTCCCCGCACGGAGAGAACGCGATCGTGATCTTCGACGAACAGGACGTGCCGGTCCGCCTGGCGGTCAAGGACTTCGTGGACGACGTCAACATCAGCCGGGACCTGCTCCCCGAGCAGGCGTCCCTGCCCGACGAGGTCCGGGCGGTCCTGCTCACCGAGCCGCCCGCCTTCCTCACCCAGTTCATCCACGCCGGCCTGTTCATCGGCGTCTTCCGCTACCTCGCCCCCCTCTGTGACGACCGCCTGGGAGTTCCGGAGACCGATTTCTGGGCCCTCGTACGGGCGGAGATCCTCCGCCACCAGGCCCGCTTCCCCGAGCTCAAGGACCGCTTCGAGCTCTTCGACCTGCTCACCGAGCGGATCGACAGGCTGTGCCTCAACCGCAACCGGCTCCACCAGGACGGCTACCGCGACCGCCCGGACGTCCCCCGGGCCGTCATCCACGGCACCGTTCCCAACCCCCTGCACCACCCGTGAGGCCGGATCGGTACCTCACTGTCAGCGGAGCCCCGTAGGGTTGGTCCTGCTATGACGAAGCCCTCCCTCCCCGACCTCCTGCACGCCGCCGTCTCCGCCGTCGGCGGCACGGAGCGCCCCGGCCAGGTGGCCATGGCCGAAGCCGTCGCCGAAGCGATCGACGACAACTCGCACCGGCTGATCCAGGCCGGCACCGGCACCGGCAAGTCCCTCGGCTACCTGGTCCCGGCCCTCGCGCACGGCGAGCGCGTCGTCGTGGCCACGGCGACGCTGGCGCTCCAGCGCCAGCTCGTCGAGCGCGACCTGCCGCGCACGGTCGAGGCGCTGCATCCGCAGCTGCGCCGGCGGCCGCAGTTCGCCATGCTCAAGGGCCGGTCGAACTACCTGTGCCTGCACCGGCTGCACGAGGGTGCCCCGCAGGACGAGGAGGAGGGCCTCTTCGACCAGTTCGAGGCCGCCGCCCCCACCAGCAAGCTCGGCATGGACCTCCTGCGCCTGCGCGACTGGGCGGACGAGACCGAGACCGGCGACCGCGACGACCTCACCCCCGGGGTCTCCGACAAGGCCTGGAGCCAGATCTCGGTCTCCTCCCGGGAGTGCCTGGGCGCGACGAAGTGCGCGTACGGCGCCGAGTGCTTCGCGGAGGCGGCCCGTGAGCGGGCCAAGCTCGCCGATGTGGTGGTCACCAACCACGCGCTGCTCGCCATCGACGCCATCGAGGGCGCGCCCGTCCTGCCGCAGCACGAGGTGCTGATCGTGGACGAGGCCCACGAGCTGGTCTCCCGCGTCACCGGCGTCGCCACCGGCGAGCTCACCCCGGGGCAGGTCAACCGGGCCGTGAAGCGTGCCGCCAAGCTGGTCGACGAGAAGACCGCGGACTCCCTGCAGACCGCATCGGAGACCTTCGAGCGGGTGATGGAGCTGGCACTCCCCGGCCGTCTGGAGCAGATCCCCGACGACCTCGGCTACGCGCTGGCCGCGCTGCGCGATTCCGCGCGCAATGTGATCTCCGCGATCGGTGCCACCCGTGACAAGTCCGTCCATGACGAGGACGCCGTCCGCAAGCAGGCCCTGGCCGCAGTGGAGAACGTCCACACGGTGGCGGAGCGGATCATGCTCGGCTCCGAGTACGACGTGGTCTGGTACGAGCGCCACGACCGCTTCGGCGCCACCCTCCGCGTCGCACCGCTGTCGGTGTCGGGGCTGCTGCGCGAGAAGCTCTTCGAGGACCGCTCGGTCGTCCTCACCTCCGCCACCCTCAAGCTCGGCGGGGACTTCAACGGGGTCGCGGCCTCGCTCGGCCTCTCCCCCGAAGGGGTCGAAGGGGAGGACGTACCGATGTGGCGCGGCCTGGACGTCGGGTCGCCGTTCGACTATCCGAAGCAGGGCATCCTCTACGTCGCCAAGCACCTGGCCACCCCGGGCCGGGAGGGCACCCGTGGCGACATGATGGACGAGCTGGCGGAACTGATCGAGGCGGCGGGCGGGCGCACCCTCGGCCTCTTCTCCTCCATGCGCGGAGCCAAGGCGGCAGCCGAGGAGCTGCGCGGGCGGCTCGACAACCCGATCCTGCTCCAGGGCGAGGAGACTCTGGGCGAGCTGATCAAGACCTTCGCCGCCGACCCGCGCACCTGCCTGTTCGGGACGCTCTCGCTCTGGCAGGGCGTGGACGTTCCCGGCCCCAGCTGCCAGCTGGTGATCATGGACCGGATCCCGTTCCCGCGCCCCGACGACCCGCTGATGAGCGCCCGCCAGAAGTCCGTCGAGGAGAACGGCGGCAACGGCTTCATGGCGGTGGCCGCCACGCACGCGGCCCTGCTGATGGCCCAGGGCGCCGGCCGACTGGTACGGGCCTCCGGCGACCGGGGCGTCGTCGCGGTCCTCGACCCCCGGCTGGCCACGGCCCGGTACGGGAGCTTCCTGCGGGCCTCGCTGCCCGACTTCTGGTACACCACGGACCGCAACCAGGTCCGCCGCTCACTGGCCGCGATCGACGCGAGCGCTCAAGCCGACGGCAAGTAGGTCCGGCAAGCCCGCCCACAGCGGGTCCGGCCCGCAGCGGGCATGGAACAGCTCCGGGACCGGCGCAGAGGGTCCCGGAGCTGGCTGGGGGCGAGGGGTCAGACCCGGCGCAGTACCGCGACGACCTTGCCGAGGATGGTCGCCTCGTCGCCGGGGATCGGCTGGTAGGCGGCGTTGTGCGGGAGCAGCCAGACATGGCCGTCCTCCCGCTTGAAGCGCTTGACGGTGGCCTCGCCGTCGAGCATGGCGGCGACGATGTCGCCGTTCTCCGCGACCGGCTGGCGGCGGACGGTGACCCAGTCGCCGTCGCAGATGGCCGCCTCGATCATCGAATCGCCGACGACCTTGAGGACGAACAGCTCACCGTCGCCGACGAGCTGGCGGGGGAGCGGGAACACGTCCTCGACCGACTCCTCGGCGAGGATCGGGCCGCCGGCCGCGATCCGGCCGACCAGGGGGACGTAGGAGGCGGCGGGCTTGCCGGTGGTGTCGGTGGGCTGCGAGCTGGGCTGGTCCGAGCCGCGCACCTCGTAGGCGCGGGGGCGGTGCGGGTCGCGGCGCAGGAAGCCCTTCCGCTCCAGGGCCATCAGCTGGTGAGCGACGGAGGACGTGCTGGAGAGACCCACGGCCTGGCCGATCTCGCGCATCGACGGCGGGTAGCCGCGGCGCTGCACCGAGTCCCGGATGACCTCGATGACCCTCCGCTGCCGGTCCGTGAGCCCGGAGCTGTCGGCGCGGATGCCTGGAGGCCGCCCTGGCAGCGAGCGTGCGGGGCGTACGGTCGCCTCCGCCTCCGGGTTCTGACTTGCGTCATTCATGGCATGCACCGGCTCGAGTCGGCTCTGGGAGCGGTTCTGGGCAGTGATGGTGGCACTGTCTGCGGTGGTGGTCACGTCGGCCCCTCTCGAAATGTTCTCCCTAGCTGGACAACGGTAGTTGCTTTCGAAAGGTTGCGCCAAACACACGTTCGAGTGAAAAATCGCGGATCGCCCACTCGGATGAGAGCAGTAGGTGTATGGCCGGCCGGCGTGGGTGGCCGGTGCGAACGGCGGTCCGCAAGCGTGTGGCCGAGCCGTCGTCCGAACGCGGATTCGGAACCGCGTCTGGTGCTTACGGTACCCTTCCGGGTTGGGTCGCCGCCGCCCGGGTCGTCGCCCAGTGTGGCACCGAAACCTACGGAAACCGGCCATCGCGCCCCGCGACACGCGTAGGGACGTAAATCCTCCCCAACGCAAGATCTAGTGGTTGGATGGGCGTCGCAACCCACAAGTTGTGGTCCACGGTCGGCTCGAACGTTCGGGATCGCATATGCTTGTGGCTGCTTCACGAGCCCCCGGCGGAGACTCGCTCTCTGTCGCTGAGGGGCTCCGTGGGGTGATTCAGTCGTGCCAAGAGGAGGGTGAGGGAACCATGCACTGCCCCTTCTGCAGGCACCCCGACAGCCGCGTCGTCGACAGCCGCACCACCGACGACGGAACGTCGATCCGCCGGCGCCGTCAGTGCCCCGACTGCTCCCGTCGCTTCACGACGGTGGAGACGGCCTCGCTGATGGTGATCAAGCGAAGCGGGGTCACCGAACCCTTCAGCCGCACCAAGGTCATCTCTGGCGTCCGCAAGGCGTGCCAGGGGCGGCCGGTCACCGAGGACGCCCTCGCCAAGCTCGGCCAGCGGGTCGAGGAGGCGGTGCGCGCCACTGGAAGCGCCGAGCTGACCACTCACGACGTGGGTCTGGCCATACTCGGCCCGTTGCAGGAGCTCGACCTGGTCGCGTACCTGCGGTTCGCGTCCGTGTACAAAGCTTTCGACACCCTTGAAGACTTCGAGACCGCCATCGCGGAACTTCGCGAGCCGCGGCCTCACCCCCATGAGTGCGAGCCCGGAGGGACCCCCCCGGTCGTCCCCGTGCCCGCCTCCGCCGCCGACTGACCGGATCGGGGCCGCAGCGCAGTGCGGCCCCTCCGGCCGGCCGGGCGAGATTCGTAGATACAAGAAACAGCATTGTGCCGCGGAATATCGCTGGCACTTTAGGGCGTTTTTGCCCGCATATGGGAGGCAGGCGGCATGACAGAGACGGCGAGCAGCTCGGCACGTGGTTCCCGCACCAAGGGGACCAAGGCCGCCAAGGGCGGCCTGCGGATCGAGCGCATCCACACCACCCCCGGCGTGCACCCGTACGACGAGGTGAACTGGGAGCTCCGTGACGTCGTCATGACCAACTGGCGCGACGGCTCGGTCAACTTCGAGCAGCGCGGCGTCGAGTTCCCCGACTTCTGGTCGGTGAACGCGGTCAACATCGTCACCAGCAAGTACTTCCGAGGCGCCGTCGGCACCCCGCAGCGCGAGACCGGCCTCAAGCAGCTCATCGACCGCATCGTGAAGACCTACACGAAGGCCGGCGAGGACTACGACTACTTCGCGTCCCCCGCCGACGCGGAGATCTTCGAGCACGAGCTGACCTACGCCCTCCTGCACCAGATCTTCAGCTTCAACTCCCCGGTGTGGTTCAACGTCGGCACGCCCCAGCCGCAGCAGGTCTCCGCCTGCTTCATCCTGTCCGTCGACGACTCCATGGAGTCGATCCTCGACTGGTACAAGGAAGAGGGCATGATCTTCAAGGGCGGCTCCGGCGCCGGCCTGAACCTCTCCCGCATCCGCTCCTCCAAGGAGCTCCTCTCCTCCGGCGGAAACGCCTCCGGCCCGGTCTCCTTCATGCGCGGCGCCGACGCGTCCGCCGGAACGATCAAGTCGGGCGGCGCCACCCGCCGGGCGGCCAAGATGGTCGTCCTGGACGTGGACCACCCGGACGTCGAGGACTTCATCGCCACCAAGGTGAAGGAGGAGGAGAAGATCCGCGCCCTGCGCGACGCGGGCTTCGACATGGACCTGGGCGGCGACGACATCACGTCCGTCCAGTACCAGAACGCCAACAACTCCGTCCGCGTGAACGACGAGTTCATGACGGCCGTCGAGAACGGCACCGAGTTCGGCCTGCGCGCCCGGATGACCGGCGAGGTCATCGAGAAGGTCGACGCCAAGGCGCTCTTCCGCAAGCTCGCCGAGGCCGCGTGGGCCTGTGCCGACCCGGGCATCCAGTACGACGGCGTGATCAACAACTGGCACACCTGCCCCGAGTCCGGCCGCATCACCGCGTCCAACCCGTGCAGCGAGTACATGCACCTGGACAACACGTCCTGCAACCTCGCCTCGCTGAACCTGATGAAGTTCCTGCACGACGACGGCAAGGGCAACCAGTCCTTCGACGCCGAGCGCTTCGCCAAGGTCGTCGAGCTCGTCATCACCGCGATGGACATCTCCATCTGCTTCGCGGACTTCCCCACGCAGAAGATCGGCGAGAACACCCGCGCCTTCCGCCAGCTGGGCATCGGCTACGCCAACCTCGGCGCCCTGCTCATGGCCACCGGCCACGCCTACGACTCGGACGGCGGCCGGACCCTCGCCGCCTCGATCACCTCGCTGATGACCGGCACCGCGTACAAGCGCTCCGCCGAGCTGGCCGCCATCGTCGGTCCCTACGACGGTTACGCCCGCAACGCCGACTCGCACAAGCGCGTCATGAAGCAGCACGCCGACGCCAACGCCGCCGCGCCGCGCACCGAGGACCTGGACAACGCGATCTGGGCCGCCGCCACCGAGGCATGGCAGGACGTCCTGCGCCTCGGCGAGAAGAACGGCTTCCGCAACGCCCAGGCCTCCGTCCTCGCGCCGACCGGCACCATCGGTCTCGCGATGTCCTGCGACACCACCGGTGTCGAGCCGGACCTGGCCCTGGTCAAGTTCAAGAAGCTCGTCGGCGGCGGCTCGATGCAGATCGTCAACGGCACCGTCCCGCAGGCCCTGCGCCGCCTGGGCTACCAGGAGGAGCAGATCGAGGCGATCGTCGCCCACATCGCCGAGCACGGCAACGTGGTCGACGCCCCCGGCCTGAAGACCGAGCACTACGAGGTCTTCGACTGCGCGATGGGCGAGCGCTCCATCTCCCCGATGGGCCACGTCCGCATGATGGCCGCGATCCAGCCCTGGATCTCCGGCGCGATCTCCAAGACGGTCAACATGCCGGAGACGGCGACCGTCGAGGAGATCGAGGAGATCTACTTCGAGGCGTGGAAGCTGGGCGTCAAGGCGCTCGCGATCTACCGCGACAACTGCAAGGTCGGCCAGCCCCTCTCCGCAAAGAAGAAGGAAGAGGCGAAGGCCGAGATCACCGAGAAGGCCGAGGAGACCATCCGCACGGCCGTCGAGAAGGTCATCGAGTACCGCCCGGTCCGCAAGCGCCTCCCCAAGGGCCGTCCGGGGATCACCACCTCCTTCACGGTCGGTGGCGCCGAGGGCTACATGACGGCCAACTCCTACCCGGACGACGGTCTGGGCGAGGTCTTCCTGAAGATGTCCAAGCAGGGCTCGACCCTCGCGGGCATGATGGACGCCTTCTCCATCGCCGTCTCCGTCGGTCTGCAGTACGGCGTCCCGCTGGAGACGTACGTCGCGAAGTTCACCAACATGCGCTTCGAGCCGGCCGGTATGACGGACGACCCGGACGTGCGGATGGCCCAGTCGATCGTCGACTACATCTTCCGCCGTGTGGCGCTCGACTTCCTGCCCTTCGAGACCCGCTCGGCCCTCGGCATCCACTCCGCCGAGGAGCGCCAGCGCCACCTCGACACCGGTTCGTACGAGCCGCTCGAGGAGGAGCTCGACACCGAGTCCCTGGCCCAGTCGGCGCCCGTCGCCCCCGTGGCCAAGCCGGTGGCGGTCGTCCCGGTCCCGGCCCCGAAGACCGCGCACAGCAACGCCGAGCTGGTCGAGATGCAGATGGGCGTCTCCGCCGACGCCCCGCTCTGCTTCTCCTGCGGCACCAAGATGCAGCGCGCCGGCTCCTGCTACATCTGCGAGGGCTGCGGCTCCACCAGCGGCTGCAGCTGACGGCTGACGCCTAGCACCACGTGAAGAGGGCGCCGACCTCCGGGTCGGCACCCTCTTCGGCGTGTGCGGCGCGGTGGGTGAATACGGTTGGTGTGGCGGGCCCGACGCGGTGATCATGGGGCTGGGTCCGCGGGCGTCGGGGGCCCGGGACGTCACAGCGGGGGAGCGGATGGGCATGTGGAACGGTGACGAGCTGGATCTGGACGCGTACCTGGCCCGGATCGGACTCGGGCGCGAGGCCCGGGAACTCAGGCCGGACCTGCGGACGTTGTACGAGGTGCAACGCGCCCACACCGCCGCCATCCCCTTCGAGTCCCTGGACGTCCTGCTCGGCCGCCCCGTCGAGCTGGAGGTCAAGGCCCTGGAGGACAAGCTCGTGCACGGCCGCCGCGGCGGCTACTGCTACGAGCAGAACTCGCTGCTGGCCGCTGCCCTGGAGCGGATCGGCTTCGAGGTCAGCGGGCGCGGCGCCCGCAACCGCACCCGCACGGACGCCGTGACGCCGGTGACGCACGCGGCCCTCGTCGTCACCGTCGACGGTGAGCCGTGGCTCTGCGACGCCGGATTCGGCTACCAGGGGCCGTGCGAGCCCGTTCCGCTCGGACGGCCCGGGACCGAGGTGCGCCAGGGGCCGTGGACGTTCGCCGTCCACGAGGAGGAGCACGGGGTCCTCGTCCTGCGCATCCGCCGCGGCGATGCGTGGCGCGACCTGTACGCCTTCTCCCCGCAGCCCTACCTGCCCGTCGACTACGTCGTCCTGAACCACTACAGCTCCAGTCACCCCCGCTCCTCCTTCATCGGGAAGACCCTCGTACAGCTCCCGGGCGACGCGGTCCGCACGACGCTCGTGGACCGGGAGCTGATGCGCCTGTACCCCGACGGGCGGACCGAGCGGGAGCCCGTCGCCCCGGACGGGCTGGTCGGTCTGCTCGACCGGGAGTTCGGCCTTCGGCTGCCCGAGCGGGATGCGGCCGAACTGGTACGGATCCACCGCTCCGAGTACTGACCGGGGCCGGGCCCGGGCCCGTACGATGGCGCGGTGCTGGTCAAGTGGATTCGCTGCACGGTGACGGACCGACGCGGGTTCGAGCGCGGGCAGCGCAAGTGGGCGGGGCTGCCCGGCGAGCCCGGGTTCCGGGGGCAGGGCGGCGGCTGGAGCAGAGGCCGGCAGGGGGTCGCGCATGTCTTCGCGTTCTGGGAGAGCCGTTCCTTCTACGACTCCTTCATGGCCCGTTCCCACGACAGACTGGCCGCCGCGCAGACCGGCACCTACACCGACGCGCGGGTCACGCTCTTCGACTACCGCTTCGACGTGAAGACCGGCTTCGAGCCGCGTTTCAGCGACGCCGACGTGGTCCGGGTCGCGCACACCCGGGTCCGGGAAGGCCGCGTGGAGCACTTCGCGCTGATGCAGGAGAAGGTCTGGAACCCCGCCATGGCGGGGTCGCCCGGGATGATCCGGGGACTCTTCGGCGAGGCGCCGGGCCGGGAGTTCCTGGTGCTGTCCATGTGGCGTGCGGCCGCCGAGCACGGCAAGTACCGGCAGGAGCGCGTGGAGCGGCTCTCGCTGCGCGCCCAGACCGAGGCCGACGTCGAGGCGCTCACGGGGGACGTCGTGGACCTCGAACCCAGCTGGACGGTATGACCGTACGACGAACCGCACCGCGACCGGCGTGCCCGGGGCCCACCCGCCCCGGGCGCCGCATAGGGTCGGGGGCATGGTTCGACCACGGCGCATCGTCCTCGTCCGGCACGGGGAATCGGAGGGGAACATCGATGACACGGTGTACGAGCGTGAGCCCGACCACGCCCTGCGCCTGACCCGCGCGGGCCGCGAACAGGCCGCCGAGGCCGGGGTACGGCTGCGCGAGCTCTTCGGCGAGGAGCACATCAGCGCGTACGTCTCCCCGTACCGCCGCACCCTCCAGACCTTCCGGGAGCTGCGTCTGGACCCCTCGCGGGTGCGGATGCGCGAAGAGCCCCGGCTGCGCGAGCAGGACTGGGGCAACTGGCAGGACCGCGACGACGTCAAGCTCCAGAAGGCCTACCGCGACGCCTACGGCCACTTCTTCTACCGCTTCGCACAGGGCGAGTCCGGCGCCGACGTCTACGACCGGGTCGGTTCCTTCCTGGAGAGCCTCTACCGCAGCTTCGAGGCGCCCGACCATCCCGAGAACGTACTGCTGGTGACGCACGGGCTGACGATGCGGCTGTTCTGCATGCGCTGGTTCCACTGGTCGGTGGCCGAGTTCGAAGCCCTCTCCAACCCCGGGAACGGCGAATTCCGCGTGCTGATGCTCGGTCCGGACGGCCGGTACCGGATGGACCGCCCGTTTGAGCGGTGGACCACACCCGAGCCTTATGACCTGGACGGCTAAAGTGGCGCGCGATGACCGCTGATTCCGCTTCCGAACGGCGCTACGCACGCGCCCTGTCCAGCCTCCGTGGGCTGGCCCTGGGGGACGCCCTGGGCTCCCAGTACTTCGTCCCCGTGAACCTTCCGCTGCTCAAGCGGCGCGAGCTGCCGGCCGGCAGCGAACCGTGGCAGTGGACCGACGACACCGAGATGGCCTGCTCCGTGGTGGCCGTGCTCGCCGCACACGGTCGCATCGACCAGGACGCGCTGGCATCCTCGTTCGCCGAGCACCACGACTTCGACCGCGGCTACGGGCCCGCCGTGAACCGGATGCTGCGCCTGATCCGCGAGGGCGAGGACTGGCGCACCCTGGCCGCCGAGCTCTTCAACGGGCAGGGCTCCTGGGGCAACGGCGCGGCGATGCGGATCGCACCGCTGGGCGCCTGGTACGCGGAGGACCCGGAGCAGGCCACCCACCAGGCGGAGATCTCCGCCTACACCACCCACCAGCACCGCGAAGCCGTGTGCGGGGCCATGGCCGTCGCCGCCGCGGCCGCGCTGGCGGCGACCCCGGCCGGCCCGCCGTCCGCCGAGGAACTGCTGGACGGGGTGATCGCGCTGGTGCCGCGCAGCGCCGTGGGCGCCGGCGTGCGCCGGGCGCGCGACATGCTGGACTACGGCGACGCCAACACCGTCGCGGCCGTGCTGGGCTGCGGCCGGCGCACGAGCGCCCACGACACGGTGCCGTTCGCCCTGTGGTCGGCGGCGCGGGCGCTGGACGACTTCGAGCGGGCCTTCTGGACCACCGCCCAGGTGGGCGGCGACGTGGACACGACCTGCGCGATCGTGGGCGGGATCCTGGGCGCCCGCGGCGACTCCGCGCTGCCGCAGACCTGGCTGGCCCGGACCGAGGCGCTCCCGGCCTGGCTGCCGGAAGCCGCGGTCTAGCCGGTCCCCTTCGCCGGACCCGGTGCCGGAGACCCGGGTGAGGGGGAGGAGTCCCCTGACCCGGGTCCTGTCGTACGGTGCGCCCCGCTCAGGCGGCCGGGCCGGCTTCGGCGGCGGCTCCGCTGAGGGCGTCCAGGTCGCTCTTGCGGACCCGGATCACCACCAGGGCGCTGACCAGGGCCAGCCCGGCCATGGCGACGGCGGCGGTGAAGGCGCTGGAGATGCCCTGGGTGAGGACGAGGTCGCCCCAGGGGTCCGGCAGCCGCCCTGTCTGCCGGAACGCCGCCAGCTGCGCGGGGTCGGCCTGCGCCGTGAAGGCGGGGACCCGCCGGGCGGCCTCGTCGCGGCTCGCCGTGCCGAAGACGGTGACCAGGATGGACAGGCCGAGGGAGCCGCCGACCTGCTGGCTGGCGTTGAGCAGCCCGGAGGCCGCGCCCGCTTCCCGGGGTGCCACCCCGGAGACGGCCGTGAGGGTGAGGGTGACGAAGTTCAGGCCCATGCCGAAGCCGAACAGCAGCATCGGTCCGAGCACACCGGAGAGGTACGTGCTGTCGGTGCGGATGAAGGTCAGCCAGCCGAGGCCGATCCCGGTGAGCGCCGACCCGGTGACCATGAACGGTTTGGGCCCGAGGCGGGGCAGCAGGCGCTGCGAGAGCCCGGCGGCGGTGATGATCGCCGCGGTTACCGGCAGGAAGCCGAGCCCGGACTGGATCGGGGAGAAGCCCAGCACGTTCTGCACGAACTGGACGATGAAGAAGAACATGCCGAACATGGCGGCGGCCAGGCCCAGCATGATCAGGTACGTGCCCGCGCGGTTGCGGTCGGCGAACATCCGCAGCGGGATGATCGGTTCGGCGGCCCGGGTCTCGATCAGCACGAAGAGCCCGAGCAGGACGACGGCGGCGGCGAAGGAGCCGAGGGTCAGGGAGTCGCGCCAGCCGTCCTCGGATGCCCGGATGAACCCGTAGACGAGCGAGGTCATGCCACCGGTGGCGGTGAGCGCTCCCGCAGCGTCGAAGCGGCCCGGATGGCGTTCGGACTCGTTGATGTAGAGCGGTGCGAGGACGGTGATGAGCACGCCGATCGGCACGTTCACGAAGAGGACCCAGCGCCAGTCGAGCCACTCCGTGAGCATGCCGCCGGCCAGCAGCCCGACGGCGCCTCCGCCGGCGGAGACGGCCGCGAAGACGCCGAACGCCCGGTTGCGGGCGGGGCCTTCGGCGAAGGTGGTGGTGATCAGGGCGAGCGCGGTCGGGGAGGCGATGGCGCCGCCGACCCCCTGGAGGGCCCGGGCGGCCATCAGGTGCCAGGGCTCCTGGGCGAAGCCGCCGAGCAGGGAGGCCAGGGTGAACAGCAGGATTCCGGTCATGAAGACCCGGCGCCGGCCCAGGATGTCGCCGGCCCGGCCGCCGAGCAGCAGCAGTCCGCCGAAGGCCAGGGTGTAGGCGCTGATCACCCAGGAGAGGTCGGTGGTGGAGAAGGCGAGCGCGGTCTGGATGTGTGGGAGGGCGATGTTCACGATCGTCGCGTCGAGGACGACCATGAGCTGACAGGCGGCGATGACGGTGAGCGCGACGCGCGGGCGGCCCGGCCGACGGGCGGCCCCGGGTATCCGGGGCGGGGCGAGTTGAGCGCTTTTCACTGTGGATCCCCCCGAAGTGAAATAGTGAACGCATCCGTTCACTGCGGACCACGGTAGGAGTCCGCACAGAGGGAACGCAAGCGTTCACTATGGCTGGAAATCCGTGCGAAGAGCCGCGGATGGTCGGAGGTTTGGGGCATGGCGGGTTCGGACGCGACGGAAGGAGCGGCGCCGGTGCGCAGAAGGGGTCCCGAGCTCGAACGGGCGATCCTGGACGCGGCCATGGAGCAGCTGGGCAGCGTCGGCTGGAACGCCCTCACGATGGAGGGGGTCGCCGCCCAGGCCCGTACCGGCAAGGCGGCCCTCTACCGTCGCTGGTCCTCCAAGGCGGACCTGGTGGCCGAGGTGCTCCGGCGCGGACTGCCGGCGCTGGGGGAGGCCACGGACCAGGGATCGATCCGCGAGGACCTGTACCGGCTGTGCGTCCGCATGTGCGACGTCATGCGCTCGCCGGCCGGGGTGGCGCTCCGCGCCGTGCTTCACGAATGCGACCCCGCCCATGGCGACCTCTTCCGCGAGGTGATCCGGCAAGGGCTGCACGAGCCGGCGCACAAGGTGATCCGGGAGCTGGTACTGCGCGGTATCGAGCGGGGAGACGTCCGTGCGGACGCCACGAGTCCGCTGATCGTCGACGTGATCCCGGCGATGCTGATGTACCGGGCGAAGGTGTGCGGGAGCGAATGGCCGGACCGGGAGATCGCCGAGATGATCGACGGGCTGATGGTGCCGATGCTCCGCGCCTGAGCCCCCGCGGCCGGGATGCCGCGGCCCCGCGCGGGTCCGTGCGCCGCCCTCCCCGCGCCCGGTGCGCGCGCTTGCCACGGGCCGGGGTGTGCAGGCGGCCCGGGGCGGCGTACCCTTGCTGGCGCCATGCCGTACGAAGCACCCACCCACACCGTCGAGCGCTCCCTCCGTGCAACCACCGGCGCCAAGGTCATCGCCGGGGTCGACGAAGTCGGACGAGGGGCCTGGGCCGGTCCCGTCACCGTGTGTGCGGCGATCACCGGTCTGCGCCGGCCTCCCGAGGGGCTCACCGACTCGAAACTCCTCACCCCCAGGCGGCGCGACGAGCTGTTCGACGTCTTGCAGGCCTGGGTCACCGCGCACGCCCTCGGCCACGCCTCCCCGGAGGAGATCGACGAGCTGGGGATGACGGCCGCGCTGCGGCTCGCGGCGGTGCGCGCACTGGACGCCCTCCCGGTGCGGCCGGACGCGGTGATCCTCGACGGCAAGCACGACTACCTCGGCCGGCCCTGGCAGGTCCGTACGGTGATCAAGGGTGACCAGTCCTGCATCGCGGTCGCGGCGGCCTCGGTGATCGCCAAGGTCCAGCGCGACCGGATGATGGCCGCGCTGGGCGAACCCGGCGACGGGCTGGAGGACTTCGCCTTCGGCGCCAATGCCGGCTACCCGTCGCCCGTGCACCGCGCCGCCCTGGAGGAGCGCGGCCCCACCGTGTACCACCGGCTCTCGTGGTCGTACCTCGACGCGCTCCCCCAATGGCGGCACTTGAAGAAGGTCCGCCGCAGCGAGGAGTCGATGGAGCTGGAAAACGGAGGCCAACTCGGCTTCGATTTCTGATCGCACCCACGTGCCACCCACCGGTACGTTTCGTACCGGTGTTTGATAGACATCAACTCATGCCTCTCACCCCCGCCATCGAGGAGCCTCAGATTCACGAGAGTGCCCAGGGTCCCCGCGTCACGCCGGCCGCGAGCCGCACCGCGCAGACCCCCCGCCCCGTACCTGGTCCGCGTCCCGCCGCCGTACCCCGGCCCGGGCGCCCCGGTCCCGTCCGCCCGGCCCCGCCCGCGCAGCGCGCGGGACAGGCCACCTCCGGACCCGTTCCCGCAGCCCCCGCCGCGCCGTCCGTCTCGGCCGCGGTGCCGCAGGTCCAGCTGATCCCGGCCTCGGCCGAGGGTGCCCTGGACGCGGCCGAGGAGGCCGTGGACCTGCTGCTCGACACCGGGCGCGCGCCCGGTGACATCCTGGTGATCACCACTGGCGACCCGCACCCGTGGGCCGCGCACGAACTGTCCTTCGGCGAGGCCTCCTACTGGGCCCAGCACGACGCCGGGGACGACGTCTTCTATGCGGACGCGGCGGACGTGCAGCGTGCTGCCGGGCGTCCCGTCGTGGTCTTCGCGGCCAACGGCGGGCCGGACGGAACGACCGCCACCGCACTGCCGGTCGCGCTCGCGCGGGCGGGTGCCCTGCTCGTCGTCTGCGGTGACGTGAAGCAGATCAACTCCGTGCTGGGCGCGGGCGTCTGACGCTCCCTCTCCCACACACGGGCGAGGGGCGGGGCGGCCGGCCCCGCTGAGGTCCGAGGCCCGACCAGCCGTACCCCCTTCCGCGGGAGTGCGGCCGTGCGGGCCTGGGCCCCGTCCCGGCGGACCGGCGCCCAGGGGGCGTCGCGACGCCGCGGAGATCTGTCAGACCCCCTAGCGGGCGGCCGCCCGGCGCAGCGGCTCCACGATCCCGCCTGCGGTGCTCAGGGGCAGTGAGGCGATCTCGGTCATGGAGCCGAGCCGCTCGGGCCGGGACTCCGAGCTCGGGTGCCGTCCACCACGGCCTTCGCCCAGCACCTGCCAGCCCCCGCGGGTCAGCGTGATGTACGCGCCGCAGCGCAGCCCGTGCAGGGTGCAGGCGTCCCGCAGGCCCCACATCCAGGCCCCGTCCTCCTCGGTCCACCGTTCGTCGCCGTCACGGCAGTACATGAGCACGGCCGTCCGGACCGGGGTCCGCCGCCGCAGGTCGTGCGGGATGACCCGGCGCAGCCGGGACAGCAGGGCGTTGCGGTACTCCCAGCCGTCCGCCGACGCCGAGCGCTGCACGAACGAGGCGCTGGCGACCAGTCGTTCCTCCGGGCCGAGCACGGCTATGACGGCGGTGGACGGCACCGGGCTGTGCCGGGAGTGCAGGCCGCTGACCACCTCACGCGGGTTGCGCAGCAGGGGAACTCCTGCGGCGGTCCATTCGGAGGGTTCGAGCAGTCGGCCGTGCCGACTGGCGCCACCGGTGGCCGTTGTCAAGGACGCGGTCGCGGGCGGGGCGAATCCGAAGGTCACGGTCCTCCCTTCGGGTACACGCCCGCGAACGGGCACGGCTGAGGTGTGGGCGCGCCACAGCGCGGCCCAGGAGAGTGCCGACGAGCCGAGCGGGAGCACTCCGATTCTCGCGTGGCCCGCGAGGATGGGGCAATGAGCATTTGAGGACGCGGACCGGAATTCGCCGGTATGCCGTTCATATCCTTGCCCCGCCACGCCGGAGTCGACTCATTCCGCTACGGCTGGAGCGCGAGCACCAGCGGAAACACCCCCCTCACCCCCGCTCGCCGCAGCAGCCGGGCGGCCACTGCGAGGGTCCAGCCGCTCTCCGCGCGGTCGTCGACGAGGAACACCGGACCAGGGACCTCGGCCAGGCTCGCCGCCAGGGCTGGCGGCACGGTCAAGGCCTGGTGGAGTCCCCGGACCCGCTGGGCGCTGTTCGAGGACGGGAGCCCGAACTCCGGTGCCTGGTCGGTGTACTCCAGGGCTCCGAGCATCGGAATCCGTCCGACCTCCGCGATCCGCGCGGCCAGCGAGCCGACCAGTTGCGGGCGGCTGCGCGAGGGCAGCGAGACCACTCCCACGGGCCGGGCAGGGGCGTCCTCGGCCCCGGAGGCCCAGCCGCCCGGCCCCCGCGCCCAGTCGGCCAGAACGGCCACCACGGCCTGTGCCACATCGTCCGGAACCGGCTGGTCGGGTGCCTGGGGGGCCAGCATCGGTCGCAGCCGGTTGCCCCAGCCGATGTCGGACAGCCTGCCCAGAGCCCGGCCCGGTGCCGCCTGTTCGTCGGCCGGGATCCGGCCCTTGAGGTCCACACCCACCGCCGCGAGGCCGGTCGGCCACATCCGGCGCGGTTCCAATTCCACCCCGGGGCGGCCCAGTTCCCCCCGGGCGGTGTCCAGCGAGGCGGAGGAGACCTCCGCGGTGAAGCGGGCGCCGGCGCAGTTGTCGCAGCGGCCGCAGGGGGCGGCCTCCTCGTCGTCGAGCTGCCGGCGCAGGAACTCCATCCGGCACCCCGTGGACGCGGCGTAGTCGCGCATCGCCTGCTGCTCGGCCGACCGCTGCCGGGCGACCCACGCGTACCTCTCGGCGTCGTACACCCAGGGCTCGCCCGTCGCGGTCCAGCCGCCCTTGACCCGATGGACCGCGCCGTCCACGTCCAGCACCTTGAGCATCGACTCCAGCCGGGTCCGGCGCAGGTCGACCAGCGGCTCCAGGGCCGGCAGCGACAGGGCCCGGCCGGCCTGCGCCAGGACGTCCAGGGTGCGGCGCACCTGTTCCTCCGGGGGGAACGCCACCGACGCGAAGTACTGCCAGATCGCCTCGTCCTCGCGCCCGGGGAGCAGCAGTACCTCGGCGTGCTCGACGCCGCGGCCGGCGCGGCCGACCTGCTGGTAGTAGGCGATGGGGGAGGAGGGCGAGCCCAGGTGCACCACGAAGCCCAGGTCGGGCTTGTCGAAGCCCATGCCGAGGGCAGAGGTGGCCACCAGGGCCTTGACCCGGTTCGCCTGGAGATCGTTCTCGGCCTGCTCGCGGTCGGCGTTCTCGGTCTTGCCGGTGTACGAGGAAACCGTGTGCCCCCGGTGGCGCAGGTAGGCGGTGACCTCCTCGGCGGCGGCCACCGTCAGGGTGTAGACGATGCCGGAGCCCGGCAGGTCACCGAGGTGGTCGGCGAGCCACGCCAGCCGGTGTGCGGCGTCGGGCAGGGTCACCACGGCCAGGCTCAGGCTCTCGCGGTCCAGGGGGCCGCGCAGCACCAGGGCGTCCGTGCCCGCCCCGGTGCCGAGCTGTTCGGCCACGTCGGCCGTCACCCGGGCGTTGGCGGTGGCCGTCGTCGCCAGGACCGGGACGCCCGGGGGGAGGTCCGCCAGCATCGTGCGCAGCCGGCGGTAGTCGGGGCGGAAGTCGTGCCCCCAGTCCGAGATGCAGTGGGCCTCGTCGACGACGAGCAGGCCCGTGGCGGCGGACAGCTTGGGCAGGACCTGGTCGCGGAACTCGGGGTTGTTGAGGCGCTCCGGGCTGACCAGCAGGACGTCGACCTCGCCCGCCGCGACCTCGGCCTGGATGCCCTCCCACTCCTCCGGGTTGGCGGAGTTGATGGTGCGGGCGTGGATGCCGGCGCGGGCGGCGGCCTCGACCTGATTGCGCATCAGCGCGAGCAGCGGGGAGACGATCACGGTCGGTCCGGCACCGGCCGCCCTCAGCAGGGAGGTGGCGACGAAATAGACCGCGGACTTGCCCCAGCCCGTACGCTGCACGACCAGGGCCCGCCGCTTGTGCGCGACGAGGGCCTCGATCGCCCGCCACTGGTCCTCGCGCAGCCGCGCGGTGCCCGTGGGGTCGCCCACGAGGCGGGCGAGTACGGAATCGGCGGAGGACCTCAGGTCTGCGTTCATGCCCCCCATGCAACCCGATGCCTCTGACATCGCGCCAATGCGGACTCCCGCCTGTGGATGTTGAAGGCTGGACGAGCGGGCGGGTTATCCACAGGGGTTTCCGGATCGGATCACGCACGGGACCGTCGGGTCATGACGACGAACCACGAATCACGCAGCCCGTCCGGCCGGCCGTCCATCAGCCCCGCCGGAGCCCCCACCGAACCCCAGATCACCCTGCGCAGTCCGGCCGAACTGGCCGACGCCCTGCCCTACATGCTCGGCTTCCACCCCACCGACTCCCTCGTGATGGTCTCCGTCCACGGCGCGTGCGGCCGCTTCGGCGGCCGGCTCCGGGTGGGGATCCCCACCGCCCCCGCCGAGTGGGAGGACACCGCCCGCCAGGTCGCCGACTGCCTGATCAAGGGTGGCGAACGGCGCGGGGACAAGCCCGACGGCATCGTGGTCTTCCTCTGCCAGGACCCGGTCGGCGGCGAGAGCGGGCAGCGGGTCATGACCCGGCTGCGGCCGCTGGCCCAGCGGCTCCGGACGGCCTGCGGCGCGCTGGACGTCCCGGTCCTGGAGGCCCTGTGCCTCTCCGGCGGCCGCTACTGGTCGTACGTGTGCCCCGAGGGCGCCTGCTGCCCCGCCGAAGGGACCCCGCTGGCGCCGTCCGGTACCTCGGTGATGGCCGCGGCGGCCACCTTCGCCGGTCTCCAGGTCCGCGGCTCCCTCAAGGAGATCGAGAAGCGGATGGCACCGCTCGGCGGGGCCTGGGCCACCGAGCAGGAGGAGGCCCTGGAGCGGGCCGCCGTGGACCTCGTGCCGAGGATCCTCGACGGGGAGACCCGCGAGGAGGTCGGCGCGCAGACCCTCGATCTGGCCCGCACCCTCCTGCGCAGGCTGACCCTCGCCCCGCCCGCCGAGGGCGGGCCCGGAGCGGACGACTGGGACGACGCGCTGCTGGGCCACGACGAGGCCGCCGCCGTGATCCTCGGGCTCCAGGACCGGGCGATCCGCGACATCGCCGCCGAGTGGATGGAGGGCGACGAGGCCGCCCCCGCCCTGCGCCTGTGGCGGGCCCTGGCCCGCCGCTGCGTCGGCGCCTACGGGGAGCACGCGGCGGCCCCGCTCACCCTGGCGGGCTGGGTCTCCTGGTCCAGCGGGGACGAGCCGACCGCCCGGATCGCCCTCGGACTGGCCCTGCGGGCCGACGCCGAGTACCGGTTCGCCCAGCTGCTCCACCACGCCTGCAACGAGGGCATCGACCCCGAGGGGCTGCGGGAGTGCCTGCGGGAGGAACGCAGGCGCCGCGAACCCCGCCGCAAGCGCAACGCCGCCACCAGGCGCCCGCCCGGCCGCCGGGACGGACAGCGCCGCCGTCCGTCCCGCCGCGCCGAGGGGAACGGGCAGTGAGCGCCCGTCAGGCGCCCCTGCCGGGCCGCCTCTCGCGACGGCTGTGGAGCGCGGCGGCCGGCTCCGCGCACCGTCCGCGCGCCACCCGCTGCGGGCCGCCGCCACCGCGGGCCGTGACCCGGGCGGGGGCGGGGGCGTTCAGCCGGTGGGCGGTGGGGGTCCGGCCGCGCCGCCGCCCAGCCGAACCGGCCGGAGCGCAGACAAGGCGGCACATGGCTCCCCCCGCACCCGAAACCGGCCCGACCGGAACCACACCCGCTTCCCGCCCACCGGTGTTCGCACCCGGGCCCCCGCCCCCGGCGGGCTCCTACCCACCAGGGGCTCCGCCCGGGACGGCGCCTGCCACCGGCTCGCGCCCGGCCGTGCCCCCGCCCGGGACCGTCCCCGGGCGCGACGTCTCCGCACCGGGGTCCCTGCCGGCGCGCGCCTCCGCTTCCGGGGCCCGGCCGCCGGGGCAGCCCACCGGGGCGGGCGGCGGGCGGCGGGCCGAATTGCCTCCGGTACACGGCGCCGTCATCTGCGTCGCCGCCCCCTGCCTGGTCATCTCGCCCGAGCACGGTCAGCTGACCGGGCGGGGCATCGAGGGGATCTACCGGTCCGGGCGCCGGCTGCTGTCCCGCTGCGTCCTGCGCGTCGCCGGACAGGACCCCGTCGCCGTCCAGGGGCGGAGCCTCGGGGCCGACCGGGCGGCCTTCACCGCCACCGTGCGCACCGGGGTGGAACCCGGCCCCGACCCCGACATCAGCGTCGAGCGGGTCCGGTACGCCGACGGCACCGAGCGCATCACCGTACGCAGCTTCGCCGCACGGCCACTGCGCCTGCCGGTGGAGGTCTCCCTGGGCACGGACCTGGCCGAACTGGCCGCGGTGGCGGCCGGCCGGGCCGGGCCCGAGCTCACCGCCGCGGTGCACGCGGCCGGGCTGCGCTGGAGCACGGAGGAGGCCCTCGCCGTCACCACCGCCGAACCGGCCCCCGACGACGCCCTCGCCACCGCCGGACTGCTGCGCTGGCAGCTCGAACTGGGACCGGGCGAATCCCGCAGCATCGAGCTGCGGACCAGCCGGGAACGCACCCCGCGGGCCCCCGCCGGACAGGTCGCGAACCCGCTCGCCGACGCCCGCGCCGAGGGCGACGACCCGAGGACCGAGGCATGGCTCAGAACCAGCGTCGAAGACCTGCGGGCACTGCTGCTGAGGGACCCCGCGGAGCCCGGTGACGCCTTCGCGGCGGCCGGAGTGCCCTGGCGGCTCGGGCTGGCTCCGGCCGAGTCGCTGTGGGCCGCCCGGATGGCACTGCCCCTCGGCACCGGGCTTGCCGCCGCCACCCTGCGGACACTGGCCCGCAGCCAGACACCCGGCCGCGGCCCCGGGGGCGGCATGATCCCGGGCCCGCTGCGTGCCGCCGGACCGCAGCTGCCGCCCGGCTGCACCGGCACCGAGGCCACCCTCGGCTTCCCGGCGGTGCTCGCCGAGGCCCGCCGGTGGGGGCTGCCCGAGGAGGAGGTGGCCCGCCTCCTGCCGGCCGCCGAGCGCTGCCTGGACTGGCTGCGCCGGGCGCTCGGCGAGGACGGCTTCCTGGCCGACCCCGACCCGGGGCCGCGCCGCTGCGAGACCCAGGCCCACGCCCACCGGGCCGCGCTGCTCGGTGCGGATCTGCTCGAAGGGTGCGGGCGGGCCGGAGCCGCCGAGTGGCGGGAATGGGCGGCCGCCCTGAGGGAGAGGTTCCTGGACCGGTTCTGGATCGACGGCCCGGACGGGGGCCGCCCCGCCGCCGCCCTGCATCCCGACGGCCGGCCGCTGCCCCGGCTGACCGGGGCGGCCGCGCACCTGCTGGACACCGGCCTGCTGGGCGGCGGCCGCCTCGCGCCCGGCCTGCTGGACCGCATCCGCACCGAACAGCTCGCCCGGCTGCTCGGGGCCCCGGCCATGGATTCCGGATGGGGGCTGCGGAGCATGGCGGCCCGGGAGCCGGGCCACAACCCCTTCGGCCACCGCTCGGGCGCGGTCCGGGCGCACGAGAGCGCCATCGCGGTGGCCGGACTGGCCCAGGCCGGATACGAGAAGGAGGCCGCGGGCCTGCTGCGGGGCCTGCTGGACGCCGCAGAGGTCTTCGGATACCGGCTGCCGGAGATGTACGCCGCCGAGCAGCGCACCGCCGGAAGCGCCCCGCTCCCGCATCCGGCGGCCTGCCGGCCGGCGGCCGTGGCCGCCGCCGCGGGGATCCACGCCCTCACCGCCCTCGCGGGCATCCGCCCGGACGCCCCCGCGAGAACGGTCGCGGTCACCCCGCGCGCGGGCGCCCCCCTCGGCGCCCTGCGGCTGGCAGGGCTGCGGGTGGCGGGGGAGCCGTTCACCGTCCGGATCAGCCGTCTCGGCGTCGGCATGGTGGAGGAGGCCGCCGATGAGCTCCAACTGGGAGGGTGAGAGGCCGCCCGGGCGGCGCGCCCGCCTGATCGCGAGGATGCGGACTGGGTTCCAGATCACCGTCCTCGGGATCACGAAAGCGCTGTTTATCGTCAGGCAGACGACTATGATCGCGGCATGTCGCCCTACGACCCGTCGGCCTTTCCGCCCTTCGCCGTCACCGTCGACCTGGTCGTGCTCACCGTGCGGCGCCACGCGCTCTGCGCGCTGGTCGTACGACGGGGAGAGCAGCCGTTCCAGGGGCGCTGGGCGCTGCCCGGCGGCTTCGTGCGCGGGGATGAGGACCTCTCCGCCGCCGCGGCACGGGAACTCGCCGAGGAAACCGGGCTGTGCGCGCACGACCCGGCCTCTCCCGGCGTCGACAACGGGGCGCACCTCGAACAGCTCGCCACCTACGGGGACCCGCAGCGCGACCCCCGGATGCGGGTGGTCAGCGTGGCACACCTGGTGCTCGCCCCCGACCTGCCCGCACCCCGCGCGGGCGGCGACGCCAACAGCGCCCGCTGGGCTCCCGTCGACGAACTCCTGGAAGGCCCCGACCAGACCGTCACGAGCCTCGCCTTCGACCACGCGCGGATCCTCGCCGACGGCGTCGAGCGGGCCCGCTCGAAGATCGAGTACTCCTCGCTGGCCACGGCCTTCTGCCCGCCGGAGTTCACCGTCGGCGAGCTGCGCCGGGTGTACGAGGCGGTGTGGGGCGTGGCGCTCGACCCGCGCAACTTCCACCGCAAGGTCACCGGGACCCCCGGGTTCCTGGTCCCCGCGGGAGGGACGACGACCCGTCAGGGCGGCAGGCCCGCCCAGCTGTTCAGGGCCGGCGGCGCGACCCTGCTCAACCCGCCGATGCTGCGGCCGGAAGTCTGACCCGCCGCCACCGCGGCCCTCGTGGCCTGCGCCGCCGCTTCCGGCGCGGGGGCGGCGGCCGGCCCGGCCCGGGCTGCCCCGGACGGCGGCACTGCCGGCCCTCACCCGGACCGGTTGCATAGAAAATCGGACATATCGCGTTATCTTGCATGCGGTACTCACCCTGCCGCTGAGCGGTCTCACACCCTGCGAGAGAAGCGATGCTCCAGGCCATCGGACTCACCAGCACACCCCGTCGAGATCTGCCGCCCCTCGTGGACGACCTCACCTTCGAGGCCCGCCCGGGGTGCGTGACCGCCCTGCTCGGGGAGCCGGGTTCGGGCAAGACCACCGCCCTGCGGCTCATGCTCGAACTCGAACCGGGCCGCGGCATCACCTACTTCCGCGGCCGCCCACTGCACCGGGTCCCGCATCCGGGGCGTGAGGTCGGCGTGCTGCTCGGGGACGTCCCCGGGCATCCGTCGAGGACGGTCCGGGGACAGCTGCGCATGCTCTGCGCCGCGGTCGGCGTCCCGGCCTCCCGGGCGGACACCATGATGGAGGTCGTCGGCATCGCGGGCCTGCGCGACCAGCGGCTCGGCTCGCTCTCGGCCGGCATGGACCGCCGCGTCGGCCTGGCCGCGGCCCTGCTCGCCGACCCCTGCACCCTGCTCCTCGACGAGCCGGCCGCCGGCCTCCAGCCCCGCGAACGCGCCTGGCTGCACGGGCTGCTGCGGGGCCACGCCTCCCTCGGCGGGGCCGTGCTGTTCACCACCGCCGACGCCAAGGAGGCGGCCCGCAGCGCCGACCGGGTCGTCTCCATCGCCTCGGGCCGCCTCGTCGCCGACCAGGAGGCCGCGGACTTCGCCCGCACCCGGCTGCGCCCGCGGGTCGCCGTGCGCACCCCGCACGCCGCCCGGCTGGCCGACGTGCTGGGACGCGAGGCCCGGGCCGCGCACCGCCCCGTGGAGATCGTCGAGGAGAGCGGCAGCCGGCTCTCGGTGTACGGCAGCAACTGCGCCGAGGTCGGCGAGGCGGCGTTCCGGCACGGGGTCCTCGTCCACCAGCTCGCGGACGAGACCGGCGACGCGGGAGCGCCCGTCCCGCCCGTACCGCAGGCCCGCACCGGGGCCGGTTCCGCGGGCAAGGCGGACGCGCGGGTCGAGGCCCCGGCCCCGGTGCGGGCCGGAGCGGGTGCCGCCGCCGGCCCCGACGTCCCCGTTCCGTCCGAGACCCGTACCGATCCGCGCACCACCTCCGCCCCCGGTGCGGGGGGCCGGGCCGTGGCGGGCGCCGGGGCCGTGTCCTGGCCCGCCCCCGGGCCGGAGGCCGAGGGCCGTCCCGCCCCCGCCGCCCGGCCCCCGCGCGCCTGCTCCGAGGCCCCCGTCTCGGTGGTACGCCGCGTGGGCGGCCCGCTGCGGCCCCTGCGCTACGAACTCCGCCGCGTCTTCGGCACCGCCACCCCCTTCCTCACCGCGGCCCTCGTCGTCGCCGTCTCGGCCCTCACCGCCCTGGTGCTCGCCCGGGCCGGGCACACCCCGCGCGACCGGGTCCTCGCCGCCTGGCCCGAGCTGGTTCCGCTGCCCCCCGCCGCACTCGGGGCGGGACTGCTCGGGGCCCTGGCCTTCGGTGAGGAGTACCGCTACCCCGCCCTCGCCGCCGACCGGGGCACCGTCCCGCGCCGTCTCGGGCTGCTCACCGCCAAGCTCGGAGTCTGCTCCGCCCTGGCCCTGCTGCTCGGCGCCTTCGCCGCCGCCGCCGACGCCGCCGCCCTGTGCCTCGTCTTCGGCCGCGCCCCGCTGGGCACCTGGCCGGAGTGGGCGGTGCCCGCCGCGAGCTGGGCGGGGCTGCTGGTCGGCTGCGCCTGGGCCGGGGTGCTCGCCTCCGCGGTGTTCCGCTCCGCCTCGGCCGGCCTGGCCGCCGTGCTCGCCGTACCGGTGATGGTCGTACCGCTGGTGCGCAAGGCGCTGGAAGGCCCGTCCGCGTACCCCGTGCACGGGTTCGCCTCCCGGCTGCGCGGTCTGGCCTCGGCCCCTTGGCCCGCGGAGACGGACCGCTACGTCCTGGGAGCCTTCCGGGTGATGGTCCAACCCGTGGGAGCCGGGCTGGTGTTGTCGTTGATGGTCCTGTTGTGCGCCTATGGGTTCACAGGACTGCGCGGTCGGGTCCGTTGGTGATCGTTACGGTGCCGTAGCCGACTTCGGGGAGACCGGAGAAGACCGCTTCGCCCAAGATCACACGAAGCGGACCGCAACTCCCCGCAAAAGGCCCGGTTCTTTACGATAAGTCGTCAATTGAGTAGGTGGCACCGATCACCCTTTCGTGTGCTTTTCACCAAAGACCTCAAGGGCGGTGGGGGCACGGCCGACAAAGGATTCGTGAGTACCCTTGCGCACACCATGATGACCGCCGCCCGCCACGCCGACTCCGGCCTCGCCGGCCCGGGCGAACTCGACCGCTACACCTATGCGGAGGCCGCCGGCACCGACCGGGTCGGTCCGCCCCACTGGGACGGCGCCGACGTCGAGTTGAGCCGTGTGGGCCGCCGGGCGGCCGGCAGCCGCGGCCGCGGGCTGCACGGCCAACTCGTCCAACAGCTCGGCCAGATGATCGTCTCCGGCGACCTCGGCGCGGACCGCCCCCTGGTCCCCGAGGAGATCGGCCAGCGCTTCGAGGTCTCCCGCACCGTCGTCCGCGAATCGCTGCGGGTCCTGGAGGCCAAGGGCCTCGTCAGCGCCCGCCCCAACGTGGGCACCCGGGTCCGCCCCGTCGCCGACTGGAACCTCCTTGATCCGGACATCATCGAGTGGCGCGCCTTCGGCCCCCAGCGCGACGACCAGCGCCGCGAGCTCAACGAGCTCCGCTGGACGATCGAGCCCCTCGCCGCCCGCCTCGCCGCCGGCCACGGCCGCCCCGACGTCCAGCAGCGCCTCTCCGACATGGTCGAGATCATGGGCCACGCCCTCGGACAGGGCGACGCGATCACCTTCGCGCGCGCCGACAACGAGTTCCACGCGCTGCTGATCCAGGTCGCCGGCAACCGCATGCTGGAGCACCTCTCGGGGATCGTCTCCGCCGCCCTCCAGGTCTCCGGCAGCCCCGTCACCTCCTGCGACCGCCCCGGCGAGACCTGCGTGGCCCACCACGCGCGGATGGTCGAAGCCCTCGCCACCGGCGACGGCGCGGGTGCCGAGAGCGCCATGCGCCAGCTCCTGACGGTGCATCCGGAGGTCGAGCGCGTGGTGCCCGCCCCGCGCGAACACTGACTCCCCGGCGCACGGGGGCGTGGGGGTGCTGCACCGGTCGCCGGGCCCGTTCTTCGGGCCCGGCGACACCGGTGTGCGAGGGGTGCCGGGAACCCGGTGTGACTTGGGCCACGAAGATTGGGCGTAACGCTCTGCGACGTCACGCGATGACCTAAGCGGTGATGGCCGACGGAGGGAAACAGCAGCCCTTGGGGTGCTGTGCAGCTCCCCGGCCCCTGCCCGCGCCCCCGGCCCATCCCCAGTCGGTGGTCGTCGGCTCCGGTCCAGCACCAGGCCGGGGTCGGAACCCGTTCCCATCGTTCCGAGAGGTTGTTCGTGTCGGCCAGCACATCCCGTACGCTCCCGCCGGAGATCGCCGAATCCGAGTCTGTGATGGCGCTCATCGAGCGGGGCAAGGCCGAGGGGCAGATCGCCGGCGATGACGTGCGTCGGGCCTTCGAGGCTGACCAGATTCCTGCGACCCAGTGGAAGAATGTCCTGCGCAGCCTCAACCAGATCCTCGAGGAAGAGGGTGTGACGCTGATGGTCAGTGCCGCAGAGTCGCCCAAGCGCACCCCACGCAAGAGCGTCGCAGCGAAGACCCCCGCCAAGCGTACGACGACCAGGCCGGTCGCCGCCAAACCGGCTGCGGCCCCGGCCGCGGCCGAGGTCCCGGCGGAGGCCGGGCCGACGGAACCCGAAACCGCCGAGGTCCTCGCCGAGGAACCGGCGGCCGAGCCGGCCGCCGCGAAGAAGACCGCGGCCCGCAAGACGGCGGCGAAGAAGGCCGCACCCGCGAAGAAGACCGCCGCGAAGAAGACCGCGGCCAAGAAGACCGCCGCCAAGAGGGACCTGGACGAGGGCGACGAAGAGGCCGGCGACGAGGGTCCCGACGCGGTGAAGGCCGAGGCCGAGGAAGAGGAGGAGGGCGGGGAGAACAAGGGCTTCGTCATCTCCGACGACGAGGACGACGCCCCCGCCCAGCAGGTCGTGGTGGCCGGCGCCACCGCGGACCCCGTCAAGGACTACCTCAAGCAGATCGGCAAGGTCCCCCTCCTCAACGCCGAGCAGGAGGTCGAGCTCGCCAAGCGCATCGAGGCGGGCCTGTTCGCCGAGGACAAGCTGGCCAACTCCGACAAGCTGGCGCCCAAGCTCAAGCGCGAACTGGAGATCATCGCCGAGGACGGCCGCCGCGCCAAGAACCACCTGCTGGAGGCCAACCTCCGCCTCGTGGTCTCCCTGGCCAAGCGCTACACGGGCCGCGGCATGCTCTTCCTGGACCTGATCCAGGAGGGGAACCTGGGTCTGATCCGCGCGGTCGAGAAGTTCGACTACACCAAGGGCTACAAGTTCTCCACCTACGCGACGTGGTGGATCCGGCAGGCGATCACCCGCGCCATGGCCGACCAGGCCCGCACCATCCGCATCCCGGTGCACATGGTCGAAGTGATCAACAAGCTCGCCCGCGTGCAGCGCCAGATGCTCCAGGACCTGGGCCGCGAGCCCACCCCGGAGGAGCTGGCCAAGGAACTGGACATGACCCCCGAGAAGGTCATCGAGGTCCAGAAGTACGGCCGCGAGCCGATCTCCCTGCACACCCCGCTGGGCGAGGACGGCGACAGCGAGTTCGGCGACCTGATCGAGGACTCCGAGGCGGTCGTCCCCGCCGACGCGGTGAGCTTCACGCTCCTGCAGGAGCAGCTGCACTCGGTGCTCGACACGCTCAGCGAGCGCGAGGCCGGCGTGGTCTCGATGCGCTTCGGGCTGACCGACGGCCAGCCCAAGACCCTCGACGAGATCGGCAAGGTCTACGGGGTCACCCGTGAGCGCATCCGCCAGATCGAGTCCAAGACCATGTCGAAGCTGCGCCACCCGTCGCGCTCCCAGGTGCTGCGCGACTACCTGGACTGACCGGACCGGCAGGGGCGTACGGCGGTGGCCGCGCGGGTGCGCGCGGCCACCGGGCATCCCACTCTGGGTGGAGTCATGCACACTCGGAGTCAGGAGGCCCCATGAGTCGTCCCTTCGCCCGTGCCCTGGCGGGCGCACTGACCCTGGTGGCGGGAGCGGCCGTGGCGCCGCTGGCCCAGGCGCCCGCTGCGGCGGCGGACAGCGTGGTCATAGGCGGGCAGCCGGTGAAGGTGGCCGACAGCCCGTGGGTCGTGGCCCTCGCCAGCCGTGACCGGTTCGGGGGTATCCGTGACGGGCAGTTCTGCGGCGGTGTCCTCGTCGCCCCGACCACGGTGGTGACGGCGGCCCACTGCCTCAGCCGGCAGGTGCTGGGCGGGCCGGTCGACTCCGTCGCCGACTTCCGGGTGATCACCGGCCGTACGGAGCTGCGCGCTCCGGAGGGACGGGAGATCGCGGTCCGGGCGGCCCGGGTGAACCCCGCGTACGACCCCGGCACCAACGCCGGCGACCTCGCCGTGCTGGAACTGGCCGAAGCCGTCCCGGCGGACCACGTGCTGCCCATGGCCGGCGAGGGCCACCCCGGCTACGAGGCGGGTACCGGGGCGGCGGTGTACGGCTGGGGGGACACGAGCGGGTTCGGGGACTACGCGTACGGGCTGCGGGCGGCGCAGGTCACCGTCCTGGACGACGAGGTCTGCCGACGGGCGTACCCGGGCAACGCGGACGGTCAGTACCGGGCCGACTCCATGGTGTGCGCGGGCGACCGGTCCGGCGGGAAGGACGCCTGCCAGGGGGACAGCGGCGGCCCGCTCGTGGCCCGGGGGCGGCTGATCGGCCTGGTGTCCTGGGGACGCGGCTGCGGGCGCGCGGAGAGCCCGGGGGTGTACACCCGGATCGCCCCGTTGGTCGACTTCGTCAGCGGCCCGCAGAGGGGCCGGCGGCCGAGCGGCGCCTGAGAGGCACCGCTGAGCGTCCGCAGGGGCTCCAGGAGCCCCGTACGGTCCGCGCGGGGGCGCTGGGGCCGCAGGACGGCTCCCGCGGGGGACGGGGAAGGGCCTCGGGCAGGGCCCGGGCCTCGGACATGAGGACGGGCGGCGCCTCTGGGTCTCAGAGGTGCCGCCCGTCGACCGGCCTTGCCGGTCCTGGCTCGTCGGATGCGAGGGCAGGCCTGTGTCAGCGGTCCTCGGTGTCGGCTGCGTGGGCGGCCGGAGCGGACGTCAGCCGCTCGGTCTCATCCTGTATTTCCGCGGCGATCTTCTTGAGTTCCGGCTCGAACTTACGCCCGTGGTGGGCGCAGAAGAGCAGTTCACCACCGCTCAGGAGGACGACGCGCAGATATGCCTGGGCGCCGCAACGGTCGCATCGGTCAGCGGCCGTCAGCGGGGTCGCGGGTGTCAGAACAGTAGTCACGTCGCCTCTTCTCTAGCTCGACGAGCTGTCGTACCAGGGTCAACATCCAACCAGGCCGAAAACGTTCCCGCTCGCGGCTTTTCCTCGAAACTTCCTTCCGAAGCTGGCCGGCTGCTGCCGGTTGGCGGCGAAGGAGCCGTATTGCGTTGCTTTACGGTTTCGCGTTGTCAGTCGTTCGCTTGTAGCAGTTTCGTCCTCCCCGGCGTGAGTGCCGGATGTAGATGAGGACGTGCCCGAACCCTAAATGGTTCATGCCTGGAAGGGAACGTGATGTTTGCTTCACCCTCACGGGGGATCGAACATCCGTACGGATCTGCACTAGGCTGTGGAACGGGCGAGGGTGGCGTTGCATCGGCTCTACCAGGCCTCGGTACCCTTCGACGGGCGACCGAGCCGCCCCCGCCCTCCAGCGGGCCAGAAAAGAAATTCAGCGAGGAGCGAACTGCGTGACCGCCGACACGTCCGTGCCTTCCAGCGCGCTGCTGTCCGGAGCAGACCGGGACGGTTCCAACTACACCGCGCGGCACCTGCTCGTCCTCGAAGGCCTCGAGGCCGTCCGCAAGCGCCCCGGCATGTATATCGGCTCCACCGACAGCCGAGGCCTGATGCACTGCCTCTGGGAGATCATCGACAATTCCGTCGACGAGGCTCTGGGCGGCTACTGCGACCACATCGAGGTCGTCCTCCACGAGGACGCCTCGGTCGAGGTCCGCGACAACGGCCGCGGCATCCCGGTGGACGTCGAGCCCAAGACCGGCCTGTCCGGGGTCGAGGTCGTCATGACCAAGCTGCACGCCGGCGGAAAGTTCGGCGGCGGCTCGTACGCGGCCTCCGGCGGTCTGCACGGCGTCGGCGCCTCCGTGGTCAACGCCCTGTCGTCCCGCCTCGACGTCGAGGTCGACCGCGGCACCACCCACAGCATCAGCTTCCGCCGCGGCGTCCCCGGCACGTTCACCGACGAGGGCCCCGACGCCCCCTTCGACCCGGGCAGCGGCCTGCGCAAGGGCAAGCGGGTGGCCAAGGGCAAGACCGGCACCCGGATCCGCTACTGGTCCGACCGCCAGATCTTCCTCAAGGACGCCCGGCTCTCCCTGGAGACGCTCTACCAGCGCGCCCGCCAGACCGCCTTCCTCGTGCCCGGGCTGACCATCGTCGTCCGCGACGAGCGGGCCATCGACGGCGCCGGCAAGACCGAGGAGACCTTCCGCTACGACGGAGGCATCAGCGAGTTCTGCGACTACCTCGCCCAGGACAAGGCCGTCTGCGACGTCCTGCGCCTCAGCGGCGCGGGCACGTTCAAGGAGACGGTCCCGGTCCTCGACGACCGCGGCCACATGACCCCCACCGAGGTCACCCGCGAGCTGGGCGTGGACATCGCCCTGCGCTGGGGCACGGGGTACGAGACCAACCTCAAGTCCTTCGTGAACATCATCGCCACCCCCAAGGGCGGCACCCACGTGGCCGGATTCGAGCGGTCGGTCACCAAGACGGTGAACGAGGTGCTGCGCTCCGCCAAGCTCCTGCGCGTCGCCGAGGACGACGTCGTCAAGGACGACGCCATGGAGGGCATGACGGCGGTGGTCACCGTCCGCCTCGCCGAGCCGCAGTTCGAGGGCCAGACCAAGGAGGTGCTGGGCACCTCCGCGGCCACCCGGATCGTCGCCGCCGTCGTCGCCAAGGAGCTCAAGGCCTTCCTGACCTCCACCAAGCGCGACGACAAGCAGCAGGCCCGTGCCGTGATGGAGAAGATCGTCGCGGCCGCCCGGACCCGGATCGCGGCCCGCCAGCACAAGGAGGCGCAGCGCCGCAAGACCGCGCTGGAGACCTCCTCGCTGCCGGCCAAGCTGGCGGACTGCCGCAGTGACGACGTGGACCGCAGCGAGCTGTTCATCGTCGAGGGGGACTCGGCCCTCGGGACGGCCAAGCTCGCCCGGAACTCCGAGTTCCAGGCGCTGCTGCCGATCCGCGGCAAGATCCTCAACGTCCAGAAGTCCTCGGTCTCGGACATGCTCAAGAACGCCGAGTGCGGTGCGATCATCCAGGTCATAGGAGCCGGCTCCGGCCGCACCTTCGACATCGACGCCGCCCGGTACGGGAAGGTCATCATGATGACCGACGCCGACGTGGACGGCTCCCACATCCGCACCCTGCTGCTGACCCTCTTCCAGCGCTACATGCGGCCGATGGTCGAGGCGGGCCGGGTCTTCGCGGCCGTCCCGCCGCTGCACCGGATCGAGCTGGTCCAGCCCAAGAAGGGCCAGGACAAGTACGTCTACACGTACTCGGACCACGAGCTGCGCCAGACGCTGCTGGAGTTCCAGCGCAAGAACGTCCGCTACAAGGACGCCATCCAGCGCTACAAGGGCCTCGGCGAGATGGACGCCGACCAGCTCGCGGAGACCACGATGGACCCGCGCCACCGCACCCTGCGGCGGATCAACATCGGCGACCTGGAAGCGGCCGAGCAGGTCTTCGACCTCCTCATGGGCAACGAGGTCGCCCCGCGCAAGGAGTTCATCACCAGCTCGGCCGCGACCCTGGACCGCTCGCGCATCGACGCCTGATCCGGTCCTGCGGTGTCCGGCGTTCTCCACTCCCTCACCTGATGGAGTGAAGAGCGCCAGGACACCAGTCCGGAAAGCGACCATTCGGCACATCCTTGTGAGCACGCCGCCGATGCGGCGGCGGACAAGGAGAGTTCGGTGGACAAGCGCGAAGGTCGTGAAGCCGGAACGATCCGGCTGGACGACCCCTGGTACGACTCCCTGGCCGTGGGCTGGGGCGAGGGCGCGGAGCCCTTCCCGCCGCCCGGGCCCACGGCGGACCGAGGCGGCCCCGGGGCGTCCGACATCTACCTGGAAGTGCAGCGCAGCGCCGCCTTCCAGGAGGTCCGGGGCCGGTACCGGAGGTTCGTCGTCCCCGCGACCGCCGGTTTCCTCCTCTGGTACGTCGCCTACGTGGTCGCGGCCACCACGGCGCCCGGGCTGATGGCGCGGCCCGTGGTGGGCTCGGTCAACGTGGCCCTGCTGGCGGGCCTCGGCCAGTTCCTCAGCACCTTCCTGCTGACCTGGGCCTACTCCCGGCACGCGCGGCTGCGCCGGGACAGCGCCGCGCTCGACCTGCGCTGGACCGTCTTCGAACGGGAGCGCGGCCAGGAGCGCACCCGCGGCGGGCGGGGGGAGGGCCGGTGACCTCCGAACACCAGACGCTCGCGCTGATCCTGTTCAGCCTGTTCATCGCCGTCACCCTCGGCATCACCACCTGGGTCAGCCGCAGGAGGCACGGCTCGGCGGAGGAGTTCTACGCGGGCGGCCGGCTGTTCTCCCCCATGGAGAACGGATTCGCCATCGCCGGCGACTACATGTCCGCCGCCTCCTTCCTCGGGGTCTCCGGGCTGATCTCCCTCTTCGGCTACGACGGGCTGCTGTACCTGGTCGGCTTCCTCGTGGCCTGGCTGCTGGTGCTGTTCCTGGTCGCCGAACTGGTGCGCAACTGCGGCCGCTTCACCCTCGCCGACGTCGTCGTCGCGCGGATGAGCGAGCGGCCGGTGCGAATCGCCGCGGGGACCTCCTCGGTGGTGGTCTCGGTGCTGTACCTGGTCGCGCAGATGGTCGGCGCGGGCAGCCTGGTGGGGCTGCTGCTGTCGGACGCCGGGCCCGGCGCCCGGACCCTGACGGTGGTGGGGGTCGGTGCGCTGATGGTGGTCTACGTCGCCTTCGGGGGGATGCGGGCCACCACCTGGATCCAGATCGTCAAGGCCGTCCTGCTGATCGGCGGGGCGATCGCCCTCACCGTGCTGGTCCTGCTGCGCTTCCACGGGAATCTCGACCAGCTCCTGTCCACCGCCGCCGAACGCAGCGGGCACGGAGCCCGGTTCCTGAGCCCGGGCCTCAAGTACGGCGGGGGCTGGACGGCGCGCGTCGACTTCATGAGCCTGGGCCTGGCCCTGGTCCTGGGCACGGCCGGGCTGCCGCACATCCTGTCGCGCTTCTACACCGTCCCGACCGCGCGGGCCGCGCGCCGGTCGGCGGTGTGGGCGATCGGGCTGATCGGGGGCTTCTACCTGATGACCATCGTGCTCGGCCTCGGGGCGGCCGCGCTGGTGGGGCCCGACGCCGTACGGGTGTCCAGCGCCTCCGGGAACACGGCCGTCCCGCTGCTGGCCGCCTTCCTCGGCGGGGGCGCCGACTCGACGGGGGGCGCGGTGCTCTTCGCCCTCGTGGCCGCCATCGCCTTCGCGACGATCCTCGCCGTGGTCGCCGGGATCACCCTGGCCTCCTCCGCCTCCGTCGCGCACGACCTGTACGCCTCCCTCAGGCGGCGGCGGGCCCGGCAGCGCAGCGAGGTGGCCGTGGCCCGGGTGGCGGCCGTGGGGATCGGGGCGGTGGCCATCGCCCTCGGGCTGCTGGCCCAGGACATGAACGTGGCCTTCCTGGTGGGCCTGGCCTTCGCCGTGGCGGCCTCGGCGAACCTGCCGGTGCTGCTGTACTCGCTGTTCTGGCGCGGCTTCACCACCCGGGGGGCCGTGTGGTCCGTGTACGGGGGGCTGGTTCCCGCATTGCTGCTGGTCGTCCTGTCACCGGTGCTCTCCGGGAGTCCCGGATCCCTCTTCCCGGGCCTGGACTTCCAGTACTTCCCACTGCAGAACCCCGGGATCGTTTCGATCCCGCTCGGCTTCCTGGCGGGCTGGCTGGGTACGGTCACCTCCTCCGAGGAGGCGGACGAGCGCAAGTACGCCCAGACGGAGGTCCGTTCCCTGACCGGGGCCGGAGCGGTGTGAGTTCCGCCGGGCGGCGGTTCAGGCGCCGCCCGACGGGAGCCAGGTGTAGCGGTGTTCCGGGCGGCCGGTCTCGCCGTAGCGCAGGGCCAGCGAGACGCGGCCGGCGCGGTCCAGGAGCTTCAGGTAGCGCTGGGCGGTCTGGCGGCTGATGCCGGCGCGGTCGGCGATCTGCTGGGTGGACAGGGGGCCCTCGGCCGTGCGCAGCACCCGGCGGACCACCTCGGCGGTGGTCGGGGAGTGCCCCTTGGGCAGCTCGTTGGGGGTGCCGGCCGAGGCGAGGGCTCCGAAGATCCGGTCCACCTCGGCCTGTTCGGCCTCGCCGCCGCCGGACAGAGAGCGGCGCAGGGCCGCGTAGGCCTCCAGTTTGGCGCGCAGGCCGGCGAAGGTGAACGGCTTGACCAGGTACTGGAGGGCGCCGAGCCGCATGGCCGCCTGGACGGTGGCCAGGTCCCGGGCGGCCGTGACCATGATCACGTCGGTGGTCCGGGCCAGCTGGCGCAGACGTCGCACCAGGTCCAGGCCGGTCCCGTCGGGCAGGTAGTGGTCGAGCAGGACCAGGTCCACCGGGCGGGCGGTGAGGAACTCCAGTGCCGCGGCCGCCGAATGGGCCTCGCCCGACACCTGGAACCCGGGAACCTTCGCCACGTACGCCGCGTTGATACGGGCAACACGCATGTCGTCGTCGACGACCAATACGTGGATCGGGGACTCCTTCACCGCAGGGTTCACCGCAAGGCCTCCGGAAGTACGACGGAGAACTCCGCCCCTCCGTCCTCTGCTTCACCGGCCCGGGCGCTGCCGCCCTGCCGCTCCGCGAGGCGGCGTACGAGGGCGAGGCCCAGCCCGCGCTCGCGGTGGGCCGCGGGCTGCTTGGTCGACCAGCCCTCCGTGAAGATCTCCTCGCGGCGCCCGGCGGGGATCCCGGGGCCGCTGTCGCGCACGCGGAGGACGGCGGTGCGTCCTTCCGCGCGGACGCCGACCTCGACCAGGGGCGCGGTGGAGCCGGCCGCCGCGTCCAGGGCGTTGTCGACGAGGTTGCCGAGGATCGTGACGAGGCCGCCCGGGTCCACCAGGCGGTCGGGAAGGAGGGAGTCCGGGGCGAGGCGCAGCGGGACACCGCGTTCCGCCGCGACGGTGGCCTTGCCCACCAGCAGTGCGGCCAGCAGGGGGTCGTGGACCTTTTCGGTGACCTGCTCGGCCGTGGTGCGGTGCACGCCCACGACCTCGGTCACGAACGCCTTCGCCTCCTCGTGCAGCCCCAGCTCGAGGAGGCCGAGGAGGGTGTGGAGATGGTTGGCGTGCTCGTGGTCCTGGGCGCGCAGGGCGTCGATCAGGCCCTTGGTGGAGTCGAGCTCGCGGCTCAGGTGCTCCAGTTCGGTGCGGTCGCGCAGGGTGGCGACGGCCCCGCCGTCGGCCGTGGGCATCCGGTTGGCGACCAGGACGCGCGGGCCCTGGACGGTCAGCAGGTCGCGGCCGGTGACGCGGCCCGCCAGGACGTCGCTGGTGCGGCCGGCGCCGAGGACCTCGTCCAGGGGGCGGCCGGCCAGGGCGTCCGCGCGGTCCTGGTCGAGGCCCAGCAGCCGGGCCGCCTCGTCGTTGACGAGGCGTACCCGGTCGTCGTGGTCGAGGGCGATCACGCCCTCGCGGATGGAGTGCAGCATCGCCTCGCGTTCCGCGAGGAGGCCGGCGATGTCGGAGAAGGCCAGGTCCCGGGTCTGCCGTTGGATCCGGCGGGAGAGGAGGAAGGCGGCGAGCGCGCCGGCGGCCAGAGCGCCGCCGGCGTAGGCGAGGAGGCCGGGGATGGCGCCGAGCAGCCGGTCGCGCACGCTGTCGTAGGCGATGCCGACGGAGACGGCTCCCACGATCTCTCCGTCGGCGGCGACGAGGGGGACCTTGCCGCGGGCGGAGCGGCCGAGGGTGCCCTGGTCGATCTCCATCACCTCATGGCCGGCGAGGACGTCGGCCGGGTCGGTGGAGACGGGCAGTCCGATGCGGTCGGGGCTGGGGTGGGAGCGGCGGATCCCCTTCAGGTCGAGGACGACGACGTACTCGGCTCCGGTCGCGCGGCGGATCCGCTCGGCCGCGGCCTGGACGGGGCTGTCGGCGGCGGGCCCCGACGCGAGCAGGCCGGCGGCCAGGGCGGGGTCCGCCGCCGCGCTCTGCGCGATGGCCAGTGCGCGCCGCATCGCCTGGTCGTCCAGCTGGTGGCTCAGGGGCGCCAGGAAGAGCCCCGTGGCCAGGACGAGGACCCCGGCGGCGATGGCCAGCTGGGTGAGCAGGATCTGCGAGACGGCGCGTCGGGGCAGGCCGAGGCGCCGGACGCGCAGGGGGAGGAACCGCATGACTGGTAACCGTAGGTCGGCGGGCGCGGAAGCGGAACGGCCGTCGCTCAGGTCCCCCCGGGCAGTCACCGACCGTGAACGGGCCGCAGTCCGGTCACCGCCGGGCCGCACCCCGGGCCCGCTGCGGGGGACCAGGTGCCGGATAGCTCCTGAACGTCCAGCAGGGATGGGGATGACGATCAGGAAGGGGGCGGAGGTGGTTCTCTGTCTTTTGGCAGAGGGGTGGATCGGCCGTGAGGCGCATGCCATCGCCGGTTGCGGAATCGATACTGGTCAGCGTGGTGAGCTCTCCGTTCCGTGTCCGTCGTCCGCTCCGGGGTCCCGTGCGCGCGGTGGCGGAGACGGGCTGGGTGCTGCTCGCCGGGCTCGGAGTGTGGGCGGTGGTCGGCTCCCTCGGTGTGCTCCCGCGCCCGTACCTCCAGCTGCCCGCGCTGGCCGTCGCCGGGTGCCTGTTCCCGCTGCGGCGCCGCTTCCCGGTGCCCGTCCTCCTCGTCCTCGCTGCGCTGACCGGGGTGGCCTCGTGCGTCGGCCCGGTCAGCGCGGCGACCGCGTACACAGTGGCCCGGCGGACGGTGCGGGCGCGGACGCGGGCCCGGCTGCTGGGCGCGGCGGCCGCCCTGCTGGTGGTGTGCGCGACGCTCTGCGCGCCCTGGCTCGGCCCGGGGCCACTGCCGTACGGGCCGGCGCTCGGGCTGGTCCTGACGCCGACCGCCGTCCTCGTCCCGGGCCTGGTCGGCACCTCGTACGGGCAGCAGCGGCGGCTGGTGCGGGCGCTGCGCGAGCGCGGGGACGCGGCCGAGCGGGCCCGCCGGCTCGCCGACAGCGAGGCCCGCACCCATGAGCGCTCCCGGATCGCCGCCGAGATGCACGACCTGCTGGGGCACCGGCTCAGCCTCATCTCCCTGCACGCGGGCGGCCTGGAGCTGGCCCTGGAGCGCGCCGATCCCGAGCTGCGCGAGGAGGCCGTCCTGGTGCGGCGGACCACCCGGGACGCCCTGCGCGAGCTGCGCCAGGCCCTCGGGGTGCTCGGGCCGCTGGGCCGGGACACCGGGCCGGATGCCCTCACCGACGCCACAGGCACCCGCGCCGACATCGAGGCCCTGGTGGCGGGGTCCCGGGACGGCGGCATCGCCGTACGGCTCGACTGGACGGGTCCGGACCTCGACGCCCGACCGGCGGGGGTGCGGCGGGCGGTGCACCGGGTGGTGCGGGAATCGCTGACCAACGTCCACCGGTACGCCGGCGCGGCGCACGTCGCCGTCACCGTCGCGCACGACGAGGAGACCGTACGGGTCACCGTCCGCAACGGCGCTCCGCCCGCCGCCTCCGCCCCCGCACGCGCTCTGGGCACCGGCCGCGGCCTCACCGGTCTGCGCGAGCGCGTGGAACTGCTGGGCGGTACCTTCGCCGCCGCCCCGCTGCCGTCCGGCGGCTTCCGGGTGGAGGCCGTCCTGCCCGCCGAACCGGGCGAGGCCCCCGCCCCCAGAAGGGAGGAGGTCCCCGGCGCAGGTGACGGCGCCCCCGCCGAGCCGCCCCCGGCCGAACGCGGCACCGCGCAGGCGCTGACGCTGGCCCTCGGGCTGGCGGGGCTGAGCGTGCTGACGGCCCTCGGGACCCTCTTCGTCTACGCCACCGCCCCGCACCGGGACGCCGGACCCCGCCCGCTGCCCCGGGTCGGGATGACCTACGGCGACGTGATGGGGAGCGGAGTCACCGACAACGCGGCGGTCCGGGCCGCGGCCACCGGCCGTGAACCGCCGCGCCCGCCCGGCACGGCCGGCTGCGTGTACCCGTTCAACGGGGCCACCGAGTCCCGCCCCGGTTCCCTGACCATCGCCCGCTACTGCTTCGACGCCGCGCAACGCCTCGTCGCCATCGACCGCTTCACCGTCCCGTCGGTCCGCGACGCCACACCCTGGGAGATCCCGTGACCGAGTCCGCCGGCCCGATCCGCGTGCTGCTCGCCGACGACGAGGCGATGATCCGGGCCGGGGTGCGCCTGATCCTGCGGCACGCCGACGGCATCGAGGTCGTCGCCGAGGCCCCCGACGGGCGGCAGGCCGTCGAGCTGGCCGCCGTGCACCGCCCGGACGTCGTCCTGCTGGACGTCCGGATGCCGGTCCTCGACGGGCTGGCCGCGATCGCCCCGCTGCTCGCCCTCAACCCGGCGCCGCGCGTGGTGATGCTGACGACCTTCGGCGACGACGACAACGTGGTCCGGGCGCTGCGGGAGGGGGCCGCCGGGTTCCTGCTGAAGGACGAGGGGCCGCAGGAGCTGATCAGCGCCGTCCGGGCGGCCGCCGCCGGGGACGCCGTGCTCTCCCCGGGGGTGACCGGGGCCGTGATCTCCCGGATGCTGACGGCAGGTGGGCCGCACGGCGCCGCGGGCCCGCCCGAGGACGACCGGATCGCCCGGCTGACCGGCAGGGAGCGGGAGGTCCTGGCCATGCTCGGCGAGGGCCTGTCGAACCAGGGCATCGCCGCCCGGCTCGGCATCGGGACCGGCACCGTCAAGACCCATGTGGGCGTCATCCTCGACAAGACCGGCTCGGCGAGCCGGGTCCAGGCGGCGCTGCTGGCCCACCGGACCGGCCTGGCCTCCTGAGCCCCCGGGCATAGGCGCGGCGGCCCGGACCTCTGCCTTCCGGCAGAGCCCGGCCGCCCGGCACCTGTCTTGCGGCAGAGGCCGACTCCCGCCTTGAGGGCGATGTTTACGCAGGTCAGAGCCATGACGATGGATCCATGTCACGGACCTTCCCGCCTTTTGAAACCCCCTCTCCCTCCGGTGCGGCCCTGCCGGAGCCGGCCGCCCGGGCCATCGGCCTGACCAAGACGTACGGCACGGGCGAGACCCGGGTCACCGCGCTGGACGCGGTGACGGTGGACTTCGCCCGGGGCCGGTTCACCGCCGTCATGGGCCCCTCCGGATCCGGCAAGTCCACGCTGATGCACTGCATGGCCGGCCTGGACCCCGTCACCTCGGGCTCGGCCCGGATCGGCGGGGTCGAGCTGTCCTCCCTGGACGACCGCCGGCTGACCCGGCTGCGGCGCGAGAAGATCGGCTTCGTCTTCCAGGGCTTCAACCTGATGCCGACCCTCACCGCGCTGGAGAACATCACCCTGCCGCTGAGGCTGGCCGGCCGGCGGCCCGACGCCTCCTGGCTGGACACCGTCGTCGCCACCGTCGGCCTCTCCGGCCGGCTCGCGCACCGCCCCGCCGAACTCTCCGGCGGCCAGCAGCAGCGCGTGGCGGTGGCCCGCGCCCTGGCGTCCCGGCCGGAGATCGTCTTCGCCGACGAGCCGACCGGCAACCTCGACTCCCGCTCCGGTGCGGAGGTCCTCGGCTTCCTGCGCGACTCGGTGCGCGAACTCGGCCAGAGCGTGGTGATGGTCACCCACGACCCGGTGGCCGCGGCCCACGCCGACCGGGTGGTGTTCCTCGCCGACGGCCGCCTGGTGGACGAACTGCACGAGCCGACCTCCGGGGCCGTGCTCGACCGGATGCTCGCCTTCGACGCCCGCGGCCGCACCTCCTGAGCCGCCCGCCACCCCCTCCTCCCGCCCGCCGCGCCACACCTCCCGAAAGCCCGCCATGCTGCGAACAGCCCTGCGCAACGCCCTCGCGCACAAGGCCCGTCTGGCCATGACCGTCCTCGCGGTCTGCCTCGGGGTCGCGTTCATCTCCGGCTCACTCGTCTTCGCCGACTCCACCACCGCCGCCTACCGCGCCTCCATGGCCCGCGACCACGCCGGGACCGCGGTCACCGTGGACCCCAAGTACCCGCTGGGAGCCCCCGCGGACCAGCGCGAGTCCGTCCTCGACGACGCGCTCGTGGCCAGGCTGGCCGCCGTCCCCGGCGTCGGCGCGGCCCGCCCCTCCGTCGACGGCTCGGCCACCCTGGCCGGCAAGGACGGCTCCCCGCTGCGCGCCGGCAACACCATGGGGAAACTGGCCGCCGCCTACATCCCCGGCGCCGACGGCAAGGACGCCCGCTACCCCCTGACCGCCGGACGGGCCCCGCGCACCTCCGGGGAGGTGGCCCTCGACCGGGGCACCGCCGACGCCGGCTCCTACTCCCTCGGCGACACCGTCACCCTGGCCACCGACGGCCCGGTGCTGCGGCTGCGGCTGGTCGGCATCGTCTCCACCACCGACACCCGCGTCACCTCCGGCGGCACCCTCGCCGTACTCGACCGGGCCACCGCCCAGGAACTGTTCGCCACCCCGGGCCGTTACACCGGTATCGACCTCTCCGCGGCGCCCGGCACCACCCCGCAGGAACTCGCCGGGCGCATCGGCGCCCTCCTGCCGGCCGACCGGGCCGAGGCGACCACCGCCGCCGCCCTCGCCGCCCAGCAGTCCGTCTTCATCGACAGCAGGACCAGCAGCTACGCCCGGCTGCCCCTGATCTTCGCCGTGGTGTCCCTGTTCATCGGCTCGTTCCTCATCGTCAACACCTTCACCATGCTCGTCACCCGGCGCTCCCGGGAGATCGCCCTGCTGCGCGCGATCGGCGCCACCCGACGGCAGGTGACCGCGTCCGTCCTCGCCGAGGCGGCCCTGGTCGGGTTCCTCGCCTCGGTGCTCGGCTTCGTCCTCGGGCTCGGCGTCGCCGCGGTCCTGCCCGACGCCCTCGGCGGGGCGGACGATCCGCTGCCGCGGGGCCCGCTGGTGGTCGGCCCCGCGCCGGTACTCGCCTCCCTGGCCGTAGGCGTCGGCGTCACGGTCCTCGCCGCGTGGCTGCCCTCCCGCCGGGCGGCCCGCATCGCCCCCGTCGAGGCGATGCGCACCGCCGACCGGCCCCCCTCCGTCGCCCTGTCCCGGATCCGCGGCGCGGCCGGTGCGGCCGTGCTCCTCGTCGGCGCCGGGCTGCTGGTCTCGCTGGAAGGCGCCGAGAACGCCTCGGACGCGAACCTGCGGACCGCGATGTCCGGCTGCGCGATCCTCGTGACCGGGCTCATCCTGCTGGCCCCGCTCCTGGCGGGCCCGGTGATCCGCCTGCTCGGCCGGCTGACCGGCCGCTTCGGGGTCGTGGGCGACCTGGCCCGCGACAACGCCCTGCGCGACCCCCGGCGTACGGCGGCCACCGCCGTCGCCCTGATGATCAGCACCGCCCTGGTCTGCGGGCTCGCCGTCATCGAGCACTCCTCCAGCCGCGCCCTGGACTCCCAGGCGGCGGCCGGGCTGAGCGCCGACTACGTCGTCAGCACCCGCGGCAACACCACCACCATCGACCCGGCCGCCGTCCGGCGGATCGCCGCCCTGCCCGGGGTGTCCACGGCCTCGGCCGTCGCGGACTCCACCTTCTCGGCCGGGGCCTCCGCCCGGCAGGTCTCCGGTGTCGACCCCAAGACCGTGGGGGCCGTCATGAAGCTGCGCTTCACCAGCGGTTCGGCCACCGCCGTTGGACCGGGCCGGATCGCCGTCTCCAGCAGCTTCGCCCGTGAGAACCGGCTCGTCACCGGCGGACGGATCGACGGGAGCATCGGGCCCGGACAGGGCGACCGCGACCGGTCCTTCACCGTCGTCGGGATCTACGAGGACAACCCCACCGCCCAGGACGTCCTGGCCGACCGCGGTGACGTCCAGCAGCACGGATTCCTGCGCGACTCCGTCCAGCGCGTCCTCGTCCGCACCGAGGCGGGCGCACCCGGCATGGAGAAGCGGCTGCGCGGCGCCGTCGACGACAACCCCCTGCTGAAGGTGCAGGACCGCGGCGCACTCGTCCGGGAACAGGCCGGTGTCGCGGGCGACCTGATGACCATGGTCTTCGGACTGCTCGCCATCGGCGTGGCCATCTCCGCCCTCGGCATGGTCAACACCCTCGCCATGTCCGTCGCCGAACGCACCCGGGAGATCGGCGTCCTGCGCGCGATCGGCATGGACCGCGCCGGCATCCGCCGGATGATCGGGCTCGAAGCGCTCGCCGTCGCCGCCTACGGAACCCTGCTGGGCCTGGCCGGCGGCCTGTTCGGGGCGTGGAAGGTCAGCGGACTCGCCAGCGGGGCCATTCCCCAGTACACGTTCTCCCTGCCCTGGGGGACCCTCGCCCTGGTCGTCGCCCTCTCGCTCGCCGTCGGCGCCGCGGCGGCCGCGCTCCCGGCCCGCCGGGCCGCCGCGCTCGGCCCGCTGCGGGCGGTGTCCGGAGGCTGAGCCCGGCGGCGGCCGCCGCCCTGCCGGTGCCGGTGCCGGTGCGGGGCCGGGCCGCGTCGGCCGGCTGGATGCTCGAGCTCCAGGGCGCTCCGCCCGCGCGGGCCACCGGCTCGCACCGGGCGCAGGTGTCCGGCCTGCGCCGCCACCTCGGCCGGCTCCCGGGCGCTGTGGTCGCCGTCCTGGGGCGGCTGAGGTCAGGGGGTCAGGGGGTCGGACGGGGCGGCCGCGGGCCCGTGTAGTGGCCGCTGGGCCGCATCCGCAGGGGCCGTTCCTGGTACTCCTCCAGCGCGTGCGCGACCCACCCGGCCGTCCGGGCCACCGCGAACACGGTCTCCCCGGCCTCGGCGGTCATCCCGCAGGACAGCGTCAGCACCGCCAGCGCCAGGTCGACGTTCGGGTGCAGCCCGTGCCGGGCCATCACCGCCGCCACCTCGCGCGCCGCGCCCAGGGCGGCGGCGGCCTGGGGCAGTTCCTCCAGCCGCCCGAACAGCGCCCGCGCCCGCGGGTCCTCGCCCCGGTACAGGCGGTGGCCGAACCCCGGCACCCGGCGGCCCGCGCGCAGGTACTCCGCCACCACCGGGGCGGCGCCGCCCCGTTCCGCCACCTCCTCCAGCATCCGGTGCGCGAGCCGGCCCGCCGCCCCGTGCAGGGGGCCTTCGAGCGCGCCGAGCCCGGCCGAGACGACGGCGTACGGGTGGGCCCGCGCGGAGGCGGCGACCCGTACGGCCAGGGTGGAGGCGGCCAGGTCGTGGTCGACCAGCAGGGCCATGGCCAGGTCCAGGGCGTCCACCGCCACCGGGTCCGGCTCCCGGACGGTCAGCCGGGACCACAGCCGCCAGGCGAGCCGCCCGTCGCCCGGGTGGGCCGGGGCCGCCTCCGGCAGGGCCGTGACCAGCGTCGGGATCAGGCAGCGCGCCGTGCCCAGTACGGCTTCCTCGGACAGGTCGAAGCGCAGCGGGTCGGCGGCCGCCGCGGCGGCCACCGCGACCCGCAGCAGGTCCAGGGGCCCGCTGTGCTCGGGCATCGCGGCCACCGCCCGCCGGGCCGCGGCCAGGGGCTCCGGGGGAGCGGTGAACCGCGCCCCGGGCGCCGGGGACCCCGTCCAGAGCCATTCGGCCACCTCCTCGAAGGCGTACCGGGAGGCCAGCTCGACGGCGTCCACACCGCGGAACCAGTAGCGGTCGGTCTCCGGCTCGATGAGGGTCAGCGCGGTGCGCACGGCGAGCTCCCCCGCGGGGGGACCGGCCGCCTCGCGACGGCTGCGCCGGGCCAGCGCCTCGACCTCGGCCGCGTCGAAGGTGCTCCCGCGCCCGGCCGGGTCCCGGCGGCTGCCGAGCTGGCCCCGGCTGACGTACGCGTACACGGTCGCCGGCTTCACCCCGAGGAGCCGCGCGGCCTCCTGCGTGGTGATCCGGCGGCGGAGGGCCGCCTCCGCGGGAGCGTCGGAGGGGGAGCCGGACGGACGGTCACTCATGACCCACAGCCTACATATATTGATTGGATCAATCTTGACGTGGATCAAATCAATGGTGGATGGTCGATCCATGAACAACACCACCGTCGAAGTGCCCCGCGGTCTCGCGGGAGTCGTGGTCACCGACACGCAGCTCGGTGACGTCCGGGGCCGCGAAGGCTTCTACCACTACCGCCAGTACTCGGCCGTGGAACTGGCCGCGTCCCGCACCTTCGAGGACGTCTGGCACCTGATGTTCCGCGGCGCCCTCCCGGCCGGCCCGGCCGAACGGGCCGCCTTCGCCGCCGAGACCGCCTCACTGCGCCACCTGCCCGCCGAGGTCGGGGAGGCCCTGCCCGCCCTCGCCCGGGCCACCGCCCTCTCCGGACCGCTCGCCGGACTGCGCACGGCACTCTCCCTCCTCGGCGCCTCCGCGGGATTCCGCCCCGTCTACGACCTCGACCCCGACCGCCGGGCCGCCGACGCGCTCGCCGCCTGCGCCGCCGTACCGACCCTGCTCACCGCCCTGCACCGGCTGGGCCGGGGCCTGGAGCCGGTCGCCCCGCGCGACGACCTCCCGTACGCCGCCAACTACCTGTGGATGCTCACCGGAGAGGAGCCCGACCCCGTCAAGGCCCGGGCCGTCGAGCGGTACCTGATCTCCACCGTCGACCACGGCTTCAACGCCTCGACCTTCACCGCCCGCGTCATCGCCTCCACCGGCGCCGACGTCGCGGCCTGCCTCACCGGGGCGATCGGCGCCCTCTCCGGCCCGCTCCACGGCGGCGCGCCCAGCCGGGCCCTGGACACCCTGGACGCCATCGGCACCGCCGACCGCATCGGCCCCTGGATCCGCGAGCGGGTGCTCGCAGGGGACCGGATCATGGGCTTCGGACACCCCGTCTACCGCACCGAGGACCCGCGCTCGCGGATGCTGCGGGACATCGCCCGGCAGTTCGGCGGACCGCTCGTGGAGTTCGCCGTGGAGGTCGAGCGGCAGGTGGAGGAGATCCTCGCCGAGCTGAAGCCGGGCCGGGAGCTGCACACCAACGTGGAGTTCTACGCCGGGGTGGTCATGGAGCTGTGCGGGCTGCCGCGCGAGATGTTCACCCCGACCTTCTGCGCCGCCCGCGTGGTCGGCTGGAGCGCCAACGTCCTGGAGCAGGCCGCCGACTCGAAGATCATCCGTCCGGCCGCGCGCTACACCGGCCCCACCCCGCCCCAGCCCGTACCGTTCGTGGGCTGACTACGATCGTCCGGGTGAACAGCGTCCAGCCCATCCCCGTCGTCGTCCTCTCCGGATTCCTCGGCTCCGGCAAGACCACGGTCCTCAACCACCTCCTCACCCACCGCGGGGGCACCCGGATCGGGGTCGTCGTCAACGACTTCGGCTCCATCGAGATCGACGCCATGTCGGTGGCCGGCCAGGTCGGTGACTCGATGGTCTCCCTCGGCGGCGGCTGCCTGTGCTGCGCGGTCGACGGCAGCGAACTGGACGCCTACCTGGAGAAGCTCGCCGCGCCCGTCCACCGGATCGACGTCATCGTCATCGAGGCCAGCGGGCTCGCCGAGCCCCAGGAGATGATCCGGATGCTGATGGCCAACGAGAACCCGGCCGTCCGCTACGGCGGCCTGGTACAGGTCGTGGACGCCGCCGAGTTCGACGCCACGCGGGCCGCGCACCCCGAGACCGACCGCCACCTGGCCGTCGCCGACCTGGTGGTGCTCAACAAGACCGACCGGGTCGACGCCGCCGAACGGGCCCGCATCGAGGCGGAGCTGGCCGCGCTCGCCGCCCCCGGCACCCCGCTGGTCGGCGCCGACCACGGGCGGATCGACCCGGAACTCCTCTTCGACCGCCGCCCCTGGACCGAGACCCGCGGACAGCTCTCCTTCGAGGACCTCCTCGCGGAGGCCGGCGAGCACGGGCCCGGGGACGAGGAGGAGCACGCCGGGCACGCGCACGCGGCGTACGAGAGCGTCTCGTTCACCACCGACCAGGCCCTCTCCCCGCGCCGGTTCATCGACTTCCTCGACCGCCGCCCCGCCGGCCTCTACCGCGTCAAGGGCTTCGTCTGGTTCGGGGTCCCCGGCCACCGGGAGCGCTACGAGGTCCACGCCGTCGGCCGCTTCCTGCGCTTCGACCCCGGCCCCTGGGGCCAGGGCGAACCCCGCCGCACCCAGCTCGTCCTGATCGGCAAGGGCATCGACGGCCCGGGCCTGCTGGGCGAACTGGAGGCCTGCCGCGAGGCCGACCCCGGGCGGGCACTCCCGGAGAGCATGTGGGCAGTGCTGCGCTACGTACCCCGGCCGCCGGAAGGCGACGTCGAGGACCCCGCGTAGGCCGTCTCTTCCGGATCTCGCCTGGCCCGCGCCGACCGGCAAGATCCGAAAGGGACGGCCTAAGCGACCTCGACGCCGTACTCGCGCAGCAGGTCCTCCAGGCCGCCCCGGTAGCCCTTGCCGCCGATGACGAACTTCCAGTCGCCGTTCGGGCGGCGCCGGAACGAGCCCAGTACCAGGGCCGTCTCGCCCGCCCTGCCGTCCGAGACCTCCAGCCGGTCGAGCTCCTGCCCGGACGCGTCCAGCAGCCGGATCCGGGCGTCGGTGAAGCCGGCCAGGTCGGCGTGCGGGTCGGCCTCCGGGTCGATCGCGGCCACCAGCACGAGCCGGTCGGCACGCTGCGGCAGCGCGTCGAAGCCGACCTCGACGGCCGCCTTGTCGGGGGCCGCGTGCGGGCGGGAGCGCACCGAACCGTCGGGGGTGCGCGGGTTGTTGAAGAAGACGAAGTGGTCCTCGCTCAGTACCCGGCCGCCCTCGCACACCAGCGCGCACACGTCGAGCGCCACCCGGCCCGACCAGTCCATGCCCAGCACGTTGAACCCGTCGGGCACGGGGGCCGCGGCGGGCACGGCCGGCGTACCGGCCGGGAAGCGGGTGTCCGGCAGGGTGGGCGCGTCCGCCGCGGGGCCCCGCTGCGCCGGGACCTGAGCGCCGCCGAGGCGGCCCCGCAGCCCGTACCGGTGCAGCAGGTCCACCAGGTCCGCACCGGGAACCAACTCCAGCGGCTTGCCGTTGGCAAAGGTGTACGACCCGGGCCCGAAGGACGCGGTGGTGACCAGCACCCCCTTGTTCGCCCCCTTGTCCTGGACCGTGCCGTACAGGTCCCGGACCGCCGTCGGCGGGACGGTGTTGCGGTACCGCTTGACCTGCACCACGATCCGCCCGCCCCGGATCGGGGCCGGGTCCACCGCCTCCACGTCCACGCCGCCGTCGCCCGAGCGCTGCGTGGTCACCGCCTCCATGCCCATCGCCCGGAACAGTTCGGCGACCAGGTTCTCGAAGGCGATCGGATCCATCTGGAACAGGTCCGGCTCGTCCTCGCCGTCACCGCCGGCCTGTCCGCCGTGGCTGACCACGCCCCCGCCGACCTCGTCCGGCCGGCGGCCCGCCCGTACGGCCGTCAGCTGGTCCGGCCGCGCCGACAACTGCCCGCGCAGGCCCTCGACCAGGCAGTCCACCGCGCTCACCTGCTCCAGCCGCAGCCCGCGGAAGGCGCTCCGCGGTGCCTGCACCGAGGCCAGGACGAGCTGTGCCTCACGGCCCGTCACCGGATCGTGGTCGTCCACGAAGCCGTTGACGACCACCGAGTCCAGCGCCCCGAACTCGTCCGCCGCGTACACCTCGTGCAGCACCAGCAGCAGGCACTGGGCCAGCAGGTCCCGGTACAGCGCCCGGCGCTGCGTCACGGGCCGGGCCGTCTCCTTGTCCTGGTCCGTGCCCGGCACGTACCGCACGGACTTCGCCGCGGGCACCACCTCGTAGCGGGGCAGCTCCCAGTCGAGCACCAGCTGGCGCATCGCCGGGTCGTACGCCGCGGACACCTGGTGCGGCAGGTCCTCCGGCCAGGCCGTCGAGGCGTACAGGGCGGCCGAGAAGTACTCCACCGCCGCCTCCGGGTCGCCCGCGCGCAGCGAGGCGGCCAGCTCGGTGAGCCCGCTGTTGTGGCGGCGGATCCCGGCGAGCTGATCGGCGGCCCAGCGGTCGTACTGCCGCCGGTACGCCTCCAGCTGCCGCAGCCGCTCCTGCTCCGCCGCGTGCGCCGCCTGCCAGGCCTGCGTGTACCGGTCGTGCGCCTCCCGTTCCGCCTGGGCGCGGCGGCCCGAGCCGAGGGTCCAGCCGCTGCTCTGCTGCTGGAAGTCCCGCAGCTGCGGCATGGGCACGGGATGCGCGAGGCGGCCCGGGGCGAAGGGTTCCAGCTGCTCGGAGCGGACCAGGGAGGCCATCCGGAACGCGGGCGCCCGGCAGCCCGAGGCCAGCAGCCCCTGCAGGACGGCGACCTCCGCGTCGAGCCGCTCGGTGGCCCGCCGCGCCTCGGCCTCCCGGTGCTGCTTGTAGGCGGCCTGCTGCTCGCGCCGGCCCCGGGCGGCCTCCCGTTCGTACTCCCGCCGCCGTCGCTCCGCCTCACGCTGCTGGATCAGCTGCGTCCGCTGCTGCTGGCGCTGGGCCTCGGCCCAGACCCCGATCAGCCCGCTCGACCGACGACTCATCAGCTCTGCTCTCCCCCCACCCGCGTGTACCGGGAAAACAGTAGTCGGCGCATGGGGGGAGGCGGGCCGGGGTCACGGCACGGGGCGGGCGCCGAAGACGCCCGCCCCGGACGCCGGGTACGCCGTACGCCGCTACAGCGCGGCCCCCGCCAGCACCGCGACCTCGGCCGGGAGCGCGGCGCCCGAACCGTCACGGCGCGGGTCCGGGGCCGGGAGCGCGGCCGGGGCGCCGTTCGCGGCGGCAGCGCGGGCCGGGGCGTTGCCCGCCCAGGCCAGCACCAGCACGTCCTCGCCCTTCAGGAACCGCTGGCAGCGCACACCGCCGGTGGCCCGGCCCTTGCGCGGGTACTGGTCGAAGGGGGTCAGCTTGCCCGAGCTCGGCGAGCCCTCGAGGGTCCCCTGCCCGCCCGCCACCGTGAACACCAGGGCGTCCCGGGCCGGGTCCACCGCCGAGAAGTGGATCACCTTGGCGTTCCCCGAGAGCTTGATGCCCGCCATACCGCCCGCCGGGCGGCCCTGGGGGCGCACCTGGGCGGCCGGGTAGCGCAGCAGCTGGGCGTCGTCGGTGATGAAGACCAGGTCCTCCTCGCCGGTGCGCAGCTCGACCGCGCCGATGATCCGGTCACCCTCCTTGAGGGTGATGACCTCCAGCTCGTCCTTGTTGGCCGGGTAGTCCGGCACGACCCGCTTGACCACGCCCTGCTCGGTGCCCAGGGCCAGGCCCTGCGAGGACTCGTCCAGCGAGGTCAGGCAGACCACCGTCTCGTCGGCCTCCAGCCCGGAGACGAACTCCGAGACCGGGGCCCCGCCCGCCAGGTTCGGCGCGGCGTGCGTGTCGGGCAGCTGCGGCAGGTCGATCACCGACAGCCGCAGCAGGCGCCCGTAGGAGGTCACCACGCCCACATCGGCCCGGGCGGTCGCGGCCACCTGGGAGACGATCAGGTCGTGCTTGGCGCGGGCGGCGCCCTCGTCCGCCGCCGGCGGCTCGGCGTTCGCCGTACGGGCCAGCAGGCCCGTGGACGACAGCAGCACCCGGCAGGGGTCGTCCGCGACCTCCAGCGGCACGGCGGCCACGGCCGTACCCGCCGACTCCAGCAGCACGGTACGGCGCGGGGTCCCGAACTTCTTGGCGACCGACGCCAGTTCCGAGGAGACCAGCTTGCGCAGCTCCGCGTCCGAATCCAGGATCCGGGTCAGCTCCTCGATCTCCGCGGTCAGCCGGTCGCGCTCGGACTCCAGCTCGATCCGGTCGAAGCGGGTGAGCCGGCGCAGCGGGGTGTCCAGGATGTACTGGGTCTGGATCTCGCTCAGCGAGAAGCGCTCCATCAGGCGCTCCTTGGCCTGGGCGGAGTTGTCGCTGTCACGGATGAGGCGGATGACCTCGTCGATGTCGAGGAGGGCCACCAGCAGGCCCTCGACCAGGTGCAGCCGGTCGCGCCGCTTGCCGCGGCGGAACTCGCTGCGCCGGCGCACGACCTCGAAGCGGTGGTCCAGGTAGACCTCCAGCAGCTCCTTCAGACCCATCGTCAGGGGCTGCCCGTCGACCAGTGCGACGTTGTTGATGCCGAAGGACTCCTCCATCGGCGTCAGCTTGTACAGCTGCTCCAGCACGGCCTCCGGGTGGAAACCGTTCTTGATCTCGATGACCAGGCGCAGGCCGTGCGCCCGGTCCGTGAGGTCCTTGACGTCGGCGATGCCCTGGAGCTTCTTCGAGCCGACCAGGTCCTTGATCTTCGCGATGACCTTCTCGGGGCCGACCGTGAAGGGCAGCTCGGTGACGACCAGGCCCTTGCGGCGGGCCGTCACGTCCTCCACGGAGACCGTCGCGCGGATCTTGAACGTGCCCCGGCCGCTCTCGTAGGCGTCCTTGATGCCGGACAGGCCCACGATCCGTCCGCCGGTGGGCAGGTCGGGGCCCGGGACGAAGCGCATCAGCGCCTCGAGGTCCGCCTCCGGGTAGCGGATCAGGTGGCGGGCGGCCGCGATGACCTCGCCGAGGTTGTGCGGGGCCATGTTCGTGGCCATGCCGACGGCGATCCCGGACGCGCCGTTGACCAGCAGGTTCGGGTAGGCGGCCGGCAGGGTGACGGGCTCGCGCTCCTGGCCGTCGTAGTTGGCGGTGAAGTCGACGGTGTCCTCGTCGATCGACTCCGTCATCAGCGACGTGGCGTCGGCCATCCGGCACTCGGTGTAACGCATCGCCGCCGGCGGGTCGTCGTTGCCGAGGGAGCCGAAGTTGCCGTGCCCGTCGACCAGCGGCAGCCGCATCGAGAAGGGCTGGGCCATGCGCACGAGGGCGTCGTAGATCGACTGGTCCCCGTGCGGGTGCAGCTTGCCCATGACCTCGCCGACGACGCGGGCGCACTTCACGTACCCGCGGTCGGGGCGCAGGCCCATCTCGCTCATCTGGTAGACGATGCGCCGGTGCACCGGCTTCATGCCGTCCCGGGCGTCCGGCAGGGCCCGGGAGTAGATCACCGAGTACGCGTACTCGAGGAAGGAGCCCTGCATTTCGTCGACGACGTCGATGTCGAGGATCCTCTCCTCGAAATCCTCCGGCGGCGGGGTCTTCGTGCTGCGGCGGGCCATCGCTGCGGCGCTCCTAACCAAGATCGGGGGGTGGTACGTGCTGGGGTGTGCGACGGGGTCGACGCGGACCATTGTGGCCCCAGGCACCGACAACGCCGACTCCGACCCTGGCGAGCACCCCCTGGACGGAGCCCTCGGGGGAGTGAGGGCCGGGAACTTCTCCGCGCACCTGCGCGCTTGCATACAGTGGCAGGTCGATAAGAAATCTCTGCATCGCGATCGAAGGGACCACATGCCCATGGGTCACACGGCCACAGCTCAGGCCGGCTCCGGCGGCCTGACAGCGACCGAGCACCGGCTGGCCAACGGCCTGCGCGTGGTGCTGTCCGAGGACCACCTCACCCCGGTCGCCGCCGTCTGCCTCTGGTACGACGTCGGCTCGCGCCACGAAGTCAAGGGGCGGACCGGTCTGGCTCACCTCTTCGAGCACCTGATGTTCCAGGGATCGGCGAGCGTACCGGGCAACGGGCACTTCGAGCTCGTCCAGGGCGCTGGCGGCTCGCTGAACGGCACCACCAGCTTCGAGCGCACGAACTACTTCGAGACGATGCCGGCCCACCAGCTGGAGCTCGCCCTGTGGCTGGAGGCGGACCGCATGGGCTCGCTGCTGGCCGCCCTGGACGAGGAGTCCATGGAGAACCAGCGCGACGTCGTCAAGAACGAGCGCCGCCAGCGCTACGACAACGTCCCGTACGGCACGGCCTTCGAGCGCCTGACGGCCCTCGCCTACCCCGAGGGCCACCCGTACCACCACACCCCGATCGGCTCCATGGCCGACCTGGACGCCGCCTCCCTCGAGGACGCCCGGAACTTCTTCCGCACGTACTACGCGCCCAACAACGCCGTCCTGTCGGTCGTGGGCGACATCGACCCCGAGCGCACCCTCGCCTGGATCGAGAAGTACTTCGGCAGCATCCCGGCGCACGACGGCAAGCAGCCGCCCCGCGACGGCACCCTCCCCGAGACCATGGGCGGGCAGCTGCGCGAGGAGATCGTCGAGGAGGTCCCTGCCCGCGCGCTGATGGCGGCCTACCGCCTCCCGCACGACGGCACCCGCGCGTGCGACGCGGCCGACGTGGCGTTGACGATCCTCGGCGGGGGCGAATCCTCCCGCCTGCACAACCGCCTGGTCCGCCGCGACCAGAGCGCCGTCGCGGCCGGTTTCGGCCTGCTGCGGCTGGCCGGCGCGCCCTCCCTGGGCTGGCTGGACGTCAAGACCTCCAGCGGTGTCGAGGTGCCCGCCATCGAGGCGGCCGTGGACGAGGAGCTCGCCCGGTTCGCCGCCGAGGGACCCACCGCCGACGAGATGGAGCGCGCTCAGGCGCAGCTCGAGCGCGAGTGGCTGGACCGGCTGGGCACCGTCGCCGGCCGCGCCGACGAACTGTGCCGCTTCGCGGTGCTGTTCGGCGACCCGCAGCTGGCGCTGACCGCCGTCGGGCGCGTCCTGGACGTCACCGCCGAGGAGGTGCAGGCCGTGGCCGCCGCCCGGCTGCGCCCCGACAACCGCGCGGTCCTGGTCTACGAGCCGCTGGCCGGCGCCGAAGAGAACGACGAGAGCGACGAGAACGAGGGGGCGGAGCAGTGAGCGACACCGCAGCCGTCACGATGACCTTCCACCCACGTCCGGAGGCCGGTGAGGCCAAGCCGTGGGCCTTCCCCGCCCCCGAGCGCTCCACCCTGGGCAACGGGCTGACCCTGCTGCGCTGCCACCGCCCCGGCCAGCAGGTCGTCGCGGTCGAGGTCAACCTCGCGGCCCCGCTCGACGCCGAGCCCGCGGGCCTCGACGGCGTGGCCACGATCATGGCCCGCGCCCTGTCGGAGGGCACCGACAAGCACTCCGCCGAGGAGTTCGCCGCCGAGCTGGAGCGCTGCGGCGCCACCCTCGACGCCCACGCCGACCACCCCGGCGTGCGCGTCTCCCTGGAGGTCCCGGCCTCCCGCCTGCCCAAGGCGCTCGGACTGCTCGCCGAGGCGCTGCGCGCGCCCGCGTTCGACGACGGCGAGGTCGCCCGGCTGGTGCGCAACCGGCTCGACGAGATCCCGCACGAGCAGGCCAACCCGCAGCGCCGGGCGGCCAAGGAGCTCTCCAAGGAGCTCTTCCCGGCCACGCTGCGCATGTCCCGCCCGCGCCAGGGCACGGAGGAGACGGTCGCCCGGATCGACTCCGCCGCCGTACGCGCCTTCTACGAGGCCCACGTACGCCCCGCCACCGCCACCGTGGTGATCGTCGGCGACCTGACCGGCATCGACCTGGACGCCGCCCTGGCCGACACCCTGGGCGCCTGGACGGGGGACACCGCCGCCCCCCTGCCGGTGCCGCCGGTGACGGCCGACGACACGGGCCGCGTGATCATCGTGGACCGGCCCGGCGCGGTCCAGACGCAGCTGCTGATCGGCCGGATCGGCCCGGACCGGCACGACATCGTCTGGGCCCCGCAGGTCCTGGGCACGTACTGCCTGGGCGGCACCCTGACCTCCCGTCTGGACAAGGTGCTGCGCGAGGAGAAGGGCTACACCTACGGCGTGCGCGCCTTCGCCCAGGTGCTGCGCTCGACGGCCGACGGCAAGGGAGCCTCGATGCTCGCCATCAGCGGCTCGGTGGACACCCCCAACACCGGCCCGGCGCTGGAGGACCTGTGGCAGGTGCTGCGCACCCTCGCCGCCGAGGGCCTGACGGACGCCGAGCGCGACGTGGCGGTGCAGAACCTGGTGGGCGTGGCCCCGCTGAAGTTCGAGACGGCCGCCTCGGTCGCCGGGACCCTGGCGGACCAGGTGGAGCAGGAGCTGCCGGACGACTACCAGGCGCGGCTGTACGCGCGGCTGGCCGAAACCGGTACGGCGGAGGCCACTTCGGCGGTGGTGAGCGCCTTCCCGGTGGACCGGCTGGTCACCGTCCTGGTGGGCGACGCGGCGCAGATCGAGGAGCCGGTGCTGGCCCTCGGGATCGGTGAGGTCACGGTCGTCACCAACTGACCGGAGGCCGGCCGGCAACTGACCGGTGACCGGCCTGTTTCGAGGGGCCCGGCGGAGCATCCGCCGGGCCCCCTTTGTCCGTTTGGTGGTGTGGTTTCAGGTATGCGGTGTGGCGTACGCAACAAATCCGCTCGTCTGTTTGGCGATTGACTGATGATCCGCCTAGCGTCAGGCGTGCTGTCCGTCAGTTGTGCCAGCCGCACCCGCGGCACCGGGCAGCGATCGCCGAGTCCCCGTCAGGCGCGAGCCTGGGGAGCCGGGGACCCACATCAGTCCCTGGGGTGAATCGGACCGCCTCGCCAGAGGGGGGCCGTAGGAGACCTTCCTGCTCCGAACCCGTCAGCTAACCCGGTAGGCGAGAGGGAAGGAAAGGATCACCCCCGCCATGGCGTTTGGCAGTCGTGCAGCCGGTTCCGGCAAGCACCGTGGTTCGAGCCGCATGAGCCGCAAGACCGCCGGCTACGCCGGCATAGCCGCCCTCGCCACCACGGGCGTGGTCGGCACCCTGGCGGCCCCGGCCTTCGCCGCCGACTCCCACGGCGGCCCGTCCTTCGAGGACACCGGCGCCCTGAACGCGATCGTCGTCGCCGACGGCCTCCAGGACGACATCCAGGTCCAGGCCGAGACCCAGCAGACCGCCGCCGAGTCCGTTGCCGCCCAGGCGCAGGCCGAGGCCGACGCCAAGACGCGCGCCGCCGAGGCGAAGCGCATGGCCGAGGCCAAGGAGAAGGCCGAGCGCGAGGCCGCCGAGAAGGCCGCCCAGGAGGAGGCCCGCAAGCGCCTCAACACCTTCGTGCTCCCGGTCGACGGCTCCTACGTCAGCACCCAGTACGGCGCGGGCGGCGGCATGTGGTCCTCCGGCAGCCACACGGGCGTCGACTTCCACGCCGACGAGGGCACGTCCGTCCACGCGGTGGGCGCGGGCACGATCGTCGAGGCCGGCTGGGGCGGCGCCTACGGCAACAACGTCGTGATCCGCCACAACGACGGCACCTACACCCAGTACGGCCACCTGATGTCGCTGAACGTCTCGGTCGGCGAGACGGTCACCGCGGGACAGCAGATCGGCCTGTCGGGCTCCACCGGCAACTCCAGCGGCCCGCACCTGCACTTCGAGGCCCGCACCGGTGCCACGTACGGCACGGACATCAACCCGCTGGCCTACCTGCGCAACCACGGCGTCGGCATCTGACGCAGGTTTCCACGTCCACGGAAGAAGGCCCCGGCTCCCAGAGCCGGGGCCTTCTTCGTTTTCGCCGTTTCCGTTTCCGATTTCCGGGCGTTCTCGGAAATCGAGCCGTGTTGCAATAGAGTCGCGGCACGATAGATGGAATCGAAACCCAGCGGAACCCAGCGGAGGTCCGGCCTTGCGTATTCCGGCGCACGCGGTGTGCACAGCGATTCGCGACGATATCGTCTCCGGATTCTTCGGCCCCGGCGGCCGGCTGACCGAGGAGGTGCTCGCCCGCCGGTACGGGGTCTCGCGGGTGCCGGTGCGCGAGGCGCTGCGCACGCTGGAGTCCGAGGGGTTCGTCACCACGCGGCGGCACGCGGGGGCCTGCGTGGCGGAGCCGGGCGAGCAGGAGGCCGCCGATCTGCTGGAGCTGCGGATGCTGCTGGAGCCGCTGGCCGCCTCGCGCGCCGCCCGGCGGCGGACGGATGCGCACCTGAAGGTGCTGCGGGGGCTGGTGCGGCTGGGCCAGGAGCGGGCCAGGCGGGGGCAGGGCGAGGACCTGCGGTCGCTGGGGAGCTGGTTCCACGAGACCCTGGCGCAGGCGTCCGGCAGCCCGGGGCTGATCGCGCTGCTGACGCAGACCCGGCACAAGATCGCCTGGATGTACGAGGTGGGGGCCCCGGCCCGGCCGGTGGACTCCTGGGCGGAACACGGGGCGCTGGTGGACGCGGTCGCGCGGGGGGACGCGGAGCGGGCGCGGGCGGTGGCCGCGCTGCATGCGGAGCGGGCGGTGGGGGTTTTCCGGCTCCGGGTGAGGAGTTTGCAACGTGCCGTAAACACGGGAGGTGGCCGGAATTAACGCCGGGCCCGTATAAAAGGGGCCGGGTCTGGCGGAATTCTATTCCGGTGGAGCGGGATGTGATTTCCGGTCGATTCCCGCTGCGGATGTTTCAGCACGGCGGGCTTTTCCCGACGGGATTGCGCTGCGGCGGCCGTCCGCGGGAGGCTGCCGGGCCTGGGGCCGGAGGCGGCGGGGGCGGCCCGGTACCGGAAACGACGAAGCCGCGGTCCCCGGGGTGGTGGGGGCCGCGGCTTCGGTGAAGGGTCGTGGCCGGTCAGACCGTTTCGGGGAGTTCCTCCAGGCCCTCCGCCACCAGCTTCGCGAGCCGGTCCAGCGCGGCCTCCGCGCCCTCGGCCTCGGACGCCAGGACGATCTCCTCGCCGCCCTGGGCGCCCAGGCCCAGGACCGCCAGCATCGACGCGGCGTTGACGGGGTCGCCGCCCGCCTTCGCGATGGTCACGGGGACGCCGGAAGCGGTCGTCGCGCGGACGAAGATCGAGGCGGGACGAGCGTGCAGGCCCTCGGCCCAGCCGACGTTGACGCGGCGCTCTGCCATGGTGATGCCCTTCAGGTTCTCGCGGTTGTCTAGACCAGTCTCTCACGTCACCCGGAATGCTCGGACCGACCTTCGGCCCGATCCCGCCGCCGTTCGGCCCTCATCAGCTTTGCACTGATTTGCCCCGGCGCGCCTCATTCCCGGGCCCTGTGCCGTCCGGCCTGTCGGAGCCACCCGGCCACCTGGCCGGATCTTCCCCTTAGGCTGGCCTCATGACCATCGCGTCGGACCCCTCGTACCCGGCCCACTGGGAAGCGGACGTCGTGCTGCGCGACGGCGGCACCGCCCGGATCCGCCCCATCACGACCGAGGACGCGGGCCGCCTGGTCAGCTTCTACGAGCAGGTCTCGGACGAGTCGAAGTACTACCGCTTCTTCGCCCCCTACCCCCGCCTCTCCGACCGCGACGTCCACCGCTTCACGCACCACGACTACGTGGACCGCGTCGGCCTCGCCGCGACCATCGGCGGGGAGTTCATCGGCACCGTCCGCTACGACCGCATCGGCCCCGACGGCCGCCCCGCCTCCGCCCCCGCCGACGAGGCCGAGGTGGCCTTCCTCGTCCAGGACGCCCACCAGGGCCGCGGGGTCGCCTCCGCCCTGCTCGAACACATCGGAGCCGTGGCCCGGGAGCGGGGCATCCGCCGCTTCGCGGCCGAGGTGCTGCCCGCCAACACCAAGATGATCAAGGTGTTCACGGACGTCGGCTACCAGCAGAGGCGCAGCTTCGAGGACGGCTCCGTCCACCTCACCCTCGACCTCGAACCCACCGCCGAGTCCCTCGCCGTCCAGCGCGCCCGCGAACAGCGCGCCGAGGCCCGCTCCGTCCAGCGGCTGCTGGCCCCCGGCTCGGTCGCGGTGATCGGCGTCAGCCGCTCCGGATCCGGGGTGGGCGCCGCCACCCTGCGCAACCTGCGCGACGGGGGCTTCCACGGGCACCTCTACGCCGTCAACGAGGCCCGGGCGGCCGGGATGGAGGGCGACCTGCTGGACGGGGTGCGGGCCTACCGCAGCGTCGCGGACATCGGGGCCCCCGTGGACCTCGCCGTGATCGCCGTCCCCGCGGAGCGGGTCGCGGACGCCGTCGCCGACTGCGGGGAACACGGGGTGCAGGGGCTGGTGGTGCTGTCGGCCGGGTACGGGGAGAGCGGCCCGGACGGGCTGGCCCGCCAGCGCGAACTGGTCCGCCAGGTCCGCTCGTACGGGATGCGGCTCATCGGGCCCAACGCCTTCGGGGTGATCAACACCGCGGCGGACGTGGAGCTCAACGCCTCCCTCGCGCCCGCCCCCGCCACCGCCCGCGGCCGGATCGGGCTGTTCACGCAGTCCGGGGCCATCGGCATCGCCCTGCTGTCCGGGCTGCTGCGCCGCGGCGAGGGACTGTCCTCCTTCGTGTCCGCCGGCAACCGGGCGGACGTCTCCGGCAACGACATCCTCCAGTACTGGTACGAGGACGGGGCCACCGACGTGGCCCTCATGTACCTGGAGACCCTCGGCAACCCGCGCAAGTTCACCCGCCTCGCCCGCCGCACCGCCGCCGTCAAGCCCCTCGTCGTCGCCCTCGGCGGCCGCCACACCCCCGCCGGACACCTGGTCCCCGGCACCCGCCTCCCCGAGGCCACCGTCTCCGACCTGCTCCGCCAGGCCGGCGTCATCCGGGTCGACACGGTCACCGAGCTCGTCGACGCCGGGCTCCTGCTGGCCGGCCAGCCCCTGCCGGCCGGCCCCCGGGTGGCCATCCTCGGCAACTCCGAGTCCCTCGGCGTCCTCACGTACGACGCCTGCCTGACCGAGGGGCTGCGGCCGCTGCCCCCGCTGGACCTGACCACCGCCGCCACGCCCGAGGACTTCCGCACCGCCCTCACCGCCGCCCTGGCCTCCGAGGACTGCGACGCCGTCGTCGTCACCGCCATCCCCTGGGTCGGCGAGCGGGCCCTGGCCGACGACCTCGCGGAGGCCCTGCGCGAGGCCGTCGCCGAGGTCCCCGGCAAGCCCGTCGCCGTCGTCCACGTCGAGCTCGGCGAACTCGTCGAGGCCCTCTCCGCCGCCCGGCCCACCGCCCCGGCCGCCACCCCGCCGCCCGCCGCCCCCGGCGACCGCACCCCGCCCGCCGCCCCCGGCGCGGCTCCCGCTCCGGCCCCCGCCCCCGGCGACCGCACCCCGCCCGCCGCCCCCGCCCCCGGCGCGGCTCCCGCTCCGGCCCCGCCCCCGGCGCGGCCGCCGCCCCCGCCCCGGTCCCCGGCGGACGGATCCCCGCCTACCCCGCCGCCGAGCGCGCCGTGAAGGCCCTCGCCGAAGCCGTCCGCTACGCCCAGTGGCGCCGCGCCAACGCGGACGCCGGGCACGTCCCCGAGTACGAGGACATCGACGAGAGCGGCGCCGCTGCCCAGCTCGCCTCCCTCGTCGCCGGGGTCGCCGAGGGAGCCGCGCTGACCCTGGACGAGCCCGACGCCCGCGAGCTCCTCGCCCGCTACGGGATCCGGGTCCTGCCCACCCTCCCCGCCCCCAGCGCCGACGCCGCCGCCCGCGCGGCCCGCGTCCTCGGCTACCCCGTCGCCCTCAAGACCACCGCCCCCCACCTGCGCCACCGCGCCGACCTGGGTGGCGTACGCCTGGACCTCACCACCGAGGCCGAGCTGCGGCGCTCCTACGAGGAACTCACCGAAGCCCTCGGCAAGCCCGCCGAGCTGCTGCCCGTCGTCCAGTCGATGGCCCCGCGCGGGGTGGACACCGTCGTCCGCTCCGTCGTCGACCCCGCCGCCGGCGCCGTCCTCTCCTTCGGGCTCGCCGGAGTCCCCTCCGAGCTCCTCGGTGACACCGCGCACCGCCTGGTCCCCGCCACCGACCGTGACGCCGCGGGACTGGTCCGCGCCCTGCGCGCCGCGCCCCTCCTCTTCGGCTGGCGCGGCAGCGACCCCGTCGACACCCCCGCCCTGGAGGGACTGCTGCTGCGGCTGTCCCGCCTGGTGGACGACCATCCCGAAGTGACCGGAGTCTCCCTGGAGCCGGTCGTCGTCGCCACGGAGGGCCTCTCCGTGCTCAGCGCCACCGTGCGGGTCGCCCACCCGCCCGCGCGGACCGACCTCGGACCGCGGACCCTGCCCAGCTACTGACCGACGGGCAGGTAGGGGGACCCCGTACGGGCCTTAGGATGGACCTCATGGCGAAATCCGGTACGACGACCCAGGGGCTGCGCGCGGCGATCGAGCGCAGCGGCTACTACCCGGCCCTCGTGGCCGAGGCCGTGGAGGCCGCGGTGGGCGGCGAGCCGGTCTCGTCGTACGTGGTCCACCAGGAGACCACCTTCGACTCCAACGAGGTGCGCCGGCACGTGACCGTGCTGGTCCTCACCGACAGCCGGTTCATCGTCAGCCATACCGACGAGCAGGCCGCCGACGCCGGGTCCCCCTCCCCGTACGCGACCACCTCCACCGAGTCGGTCAAGCTCGGCTCGATCTCCTCCGTGGTGCTCAGCCGCGTCGTCGCCAACCCGGAGTCCTACACGCCCGGGCAGCTGCCCCGCGAGGTCGTCCTGACCATCGGCTGGGGCGCGGTCTCGCGCATCGACCTGGAGCCCGCCGCCTGCGGCGACCCCAACTGCGACTCCGACCACGGCTACACCGGCAACTCCACCGCCGACGACCTCAGCCTGCGCGTCAGCGAGGCCGGCGACGGCCCCGAGACCGTCCGCCAGACCCTGCTCTTCGCCCAGGCGCTCTCCGAGGCCACCGCGGCCACCACCCGCTGATGGCGTACTCCGTGCCGCCGAACTGGCAGGACGAACCGGAACTCCTCGACCTCGCAGACGCCCCGGTCCCGCACTACGGAACCGGCTCGCTCGCCGACCTGCTGCCGACCCTGGCGGCGGGCCAGGGCGTCCCCGGGCTCACCGCCGGGATCGCCGAGCTGACCCCGGCCGACCGCAACTGCGTCTTCCTCGTCGACGGCATGGGCTGGGAGCAGATCAAGGCCCACCCGGAGTACGCCCCCTTCCTCACCTCCCTCCTCGCGAGCTCCCGCGGGGGTACCGGCCGGCCGCTGACCGCCGGCTTCCCGGCGACCACCGCCACCTCCCTCGCCTCCGTCGGCACCGGCCTGCCGCCCGCCCGGCACGGCCTGCCCGGTTACGCCGTGCGCAACCCGGCCTCCGGCGAGCTGATGAACCAGCTGCGCTGGTACCCGTGGACCCCGCCCAAGCCCTGGCAGCCGTACCCGACGGTCTTCCAGCTCGCGGACGCGGCCGGCGTGCACACCGCCCAGGTGTCCGCCCCCAACTTCCAGAGCACCCCGCTCACCCAGATCGCCCTCAGCGGCGGCACCTTCCACGGCCGGATGACCGGCGAGGAACGGATGGACCTCGCCGCGATCCAGCTCGCGGCCGGTGAGCGCTCCCTCGTGTACACGTACTACAGCGAGCTCGACGGTGCCGGACACCGCCACGGCGTGGACTCCGACGCCTGGCGCGGCCAGCTCATGTACGTGGACCGGCTCGTGCAGCGGCTCGCCGAACAGCTGCCGCCGCGCACCGCGCTCTACGTGACCTCCGACCACGGCATGGTCGACGTCCCCTTCGACGAGGACTCGCGCATCGACTTCGACGAGGACTGGGAGCTGGGCGCGGGAGTCGCCCTGCTCGGCGGCGAGGGCCGCGCCCGGCACGTCTACGCGGTGCCCGGCGCCGAGGCCGACGTGCTGACCGTGTGGCGCGAGGTACTCGGCGACCGTTTCTGGATCGCGAGCCGCGAAGAGGCCCTGGAGCTGGGCTGGTTCGGCGCGCCGGGGGAGTGCGACGAGCGGGTCCTCGGCCGGATCGGCGACGTGATCGCCGCCGCCCACGCCGACGCCGCGATCACCGCCTCCCGCAACGAGCCCAACGAGTCGGCCCTCACCGGTATGCACGGCTCCATGACGGCGGCGGAACAGCTGGTCCCGCTCCTCGAAGTCCGCACCTGAGCCCTCCGCCGCCCCACCCCTCCTGCCCGCCCCCACGACCCGAAAGGTCCCGTACTTCCCATGCCCGAGCTGGTGTTCTTCTCCGGAACGATGGACTGCGGGAAGAGCACACTGGCTCTCCAGATCGGCCACAACCGCTCCGCCCGAGGCCTCCAGGGCGTGATCTTCACGCGCGACGACCGGGCGGGCGAGGGCAAGATCTCCTCCCGGCTCGGCCTGGTGACCGAGGCGGTCGAGGCCGCCGAGGGCATGGACCTCTACGCCTACCTGGTGGAGCTGCTGTCCAAGGGCGGCAAGGCCGACTACGTGATCGTGGACGAGGCGCAGTTCCTCGCGCCCGAGCAGATCGACCAGCTGGCCCGCATCGTCGACGACCTCGACATGGACGTCTTCGCCTTCGGCATCACCACCGACTTCCGCACCAAGCTCTTCCCCGGCTCCCAGCGGCTGATCGAGCTGGCCGACCGGATCGAGCAGCTCCAGGTCGAGGCCCTGTGCTGGTGCGGGGCCCGGGCCACGCACAACGCCCGTACGGTGGGCGGGGTCATGGTGGTCGAGGGCGCCCAGGTGGTGGTCGGCGACGTCAACCGCCCGGCGGAGGAGATCGGCTACGAGGTCCTGTGCCGCCGCCACCACCGCCGCCGCCTCACCTCCGCCTCGGCCCACGCCGGCGCCCTCTCCCCGGACGTCCTCCCCGTCAACCACGCCTGACCGGGCGCATCAGCCGGTCGGTGCCACCAAAGCGTGCTCGTAGGCGATGATGACGAGGTGGACGCGGTCGCGGGCGTCGAGTTTGGCCAGCAGGCGCGTCACGTACGCCTTGACGGTCGCGCCGCTGATGAACATCGCCTCGGCGATCTCGGCGTTCGACATGCCCCGGCCGATCAACGTCAATACCTCGAGCTCGCGGTCGGTGACCCCCAGGACTGCCTTGGACGGCGGCGGGACGGCCCGCTGCGGGCGGTCGGCGAACTCCTCGATCAGGCGGCGCGTCACCTTCGGCGCTATGAGCGCATCCCCGTCGGCCACGACCCGTACCGCCGTGATGATGTCGTCCAGGGCCATGTCCTTGACGAGGAATCCCGAAGCCCCGGCCCGCAAGGAGTCGTAGACGTTGTCGTCGTCGTCGAACGTCGTCAGGACGATGACGTGCGGGGCGCCGGTGTCCTTCGTGATCATCCGGGTGGCCTCGATGCCGTCCATGCCGGGCATGCGGATGTCCATGACGACGACGTCGGGATTCAGATCCCGGACCAGCTGTACGGCCTCGGCGCCGTTCCCGGCTTCTCCGACGACCTCGATGTCCGGGATGTCGGCGATCACCATGCCCAGCCCGGTGCGGATCAGCGGCTGGTCGTCGGCGAGCACGACGCGGACCGGCATCAGACCTCCATCGGGATGGGGAGACGGGCGGTCACGCGGTAGCCGCCCTCGGGGCGCGGACCGGCGGTGAAGTCGCCGTGCAGCAGTTTCACCCGGTCACGCATCCCGGCGATACCGTAGCCGCTGCCTTCGCCTCTGCCGCTCCCGGATCCGCTGTCGACGATCACGACGGACAGTTCGGAGGGGTGGAATACCACGGAGACGCGGCACTGCTGTGTTCTGGAGTGCTTCACCACGTTGGTGACGGACTCCTGGATGATGCGGAACGCGGACAAGTCGACCTCCGGTGGCAGAGGACGCCTCTCGCCGCGCCACTCGACGTCCACGCGGACGCCGGCGTCCCTCACGTTCTCCACGAGCTTGTCGACGTCGTCGAGCCCGGCGGCCGGCTTCCCGGCGTCACCGGACGCGGCGTCGTGGAGCGCGCCGAGCATGCGCCGTAGGCCGGCGAGCGTCTCCCGGCTCGTGTCCTCGATGGCGCCGAGGGCCCTGCGCGCCCCCTCCGGCTGCGTATCGATGACCCGCCGGGCGGCCCCGGCCTGGAACGCCACGACGCCGATGCTGTGGGCGACCATGTCATGCAGTTCCCGGGCGATCCGCAGCCGCTCGGCCGTCACCGCCTGCTCCGCGACCCGGGTGCGCATCTGCTCGGTGTGCTCCCGTTCCTGACGGCGCGCGTTCCCGATGACCCAGGCGACCACGATCATCATCAGGACGACCGCCTCGACCGAGGTGCCCACCCGGAGTCCCAGCGCCAGGCGCGTGCCGATGTAGCCGAGGAGCCCGGTCAGGGCCAGCCCCGCGGCGCACAACGACGTCCGCCGCGCCTCGGCGGCGGTGGCGAAGCAGAGGGCGACGCAGACCGGCAGGTACTGCTCGGGCGCGATGCTGGTCGTGTGCAGGGGGCCGTTGGTCAGGACCAGCGCGCTGACCACCAGCATCGTCATCGATGTCAGCGGTCGACGGGTCAAGAGCCGGCAGGCGCCCGCCAGCAGGGCCACTGCCAGGAGCAAGGTCGCCAGCTCGCGGTGGTCCATCGAGAACGGCTCGATGCGGTGGCTCTTCTCGCCCCAGGGCTGCAGCTGTTCTCCCGGCCAGCGGATCTGGACGACGAACGAGTAGATCGTGGACACACACCAGGCGAGCGCCGTCCACGCGCCGGGTGTCACACGCCGGACCAGCGTGGGAGGCGGTGTCGTGAGCATGACGCGATCGTAGCCGCGTGATCATCCCTGGGAATCGGACCCGGGGTGTACACCCCAGGTTGGTATCCGCGCTCCGATCCGTGGACGACGCTCCGATGCCGCCGGACCAGGGCGATCGGCACTGTTCTCCGCATGACGAACATGGGCGGTTACGAGGAGCGTGAAGTCGTCGTCCGGCTCACGGACGTACGGAAGGACTTCGGGGACTACGCGGCCCTGGACGGCGTTTCGCTGGAGATCGGCGCGGGCGAGTCGGTCGCCGTGATGGGACCGTCCGGCTCCGGGAAGTCGACCCTGCTGAACATGGTCTCCGGACTCGACCGGCCGACCGCCGGATCGGTCGTCGTCGCCGGGGAGGACCTGGTCGAGCTCGACGAGAAGGGCCTGGCGCTGTTCCGGCGTCGCCGGATCGGCATGATCTTCCAGTTCTTCAACCTGCTGGACGACCTGCCGGCCCTGGACAACATCGCCCTGGCCGGCCAGCTGGTCGGGCTGAAGGCGTCGGCCGCCCGCGAGCGCGCCCTGGAGCTCATGGGCGAACTCTCGATCGCCGACCGTAAGAACATCTATCCCGCCTCACTGTCGGGCGGCGAGCGGCAGCGGGTCGCCACGGCGCGGGCCTTGATGAACCGACCGTCGCTGCTGCTCGCCGACGAGCCGACCGGCGCCCTGGACAGCAGGTCCGGCGACCAGGTGATGCAACTGCTCATGGACCTGAACCAGCTCGGCCAGACCCTCCTGATCGTCACGCACGACCCGCGGCTCGCCGCCCGGTGCGCCCGGCGGGTCGTCGAGGTCGCGGACGGGCGCATCGCCCGGGACCGCCTCGTCGACCACGCGGCGGTCGCAGAGGCCGCACGATGAGCGCCGTGTGGCGGGCTTCCCGCGCGGCGGTGAAGCGCCGCAGACTCCAGACCTTCGTGCTCGGCGTCGTCGTCATGGTCTCCAGTGCCATGGCCGTCGCGACCCTGGCCCTGCTGGCGGCCGTGTCGGGCCCCTTCGACACGGCCTACGACGCCGCGAACGGTGCGCACGTCGTCGCCGAGTTCGACAGCTCGAAGGCGACCGCGGCCCAGATCGCCCAGGCCGCGAACGCCCGCGGCGTCGAGGCCGTCGCAGGCCCGTATCCCGCAGCCGTCCTCCACTCGCCCTCACAGACCGGCGATCACCCGATCGGGCTGGCCGGTTCCTTCACCGTCGTAGGCCGGGACCGGCCGGACACCGCGGTCGACACCCTCAAGCTCAGCGCCGGCCGCTGGGCGACCGGTCCGGGAGAGATCGTCCTGAACGAGCCGTCGTTCATCGGTCCGGACCAGATCAAGTCCGAGCACGAGGTCGTCACCCCGGACGGCGTGCGTCTCGAGGTCGTCGGTTACGCGAACTCGGCCGGCCAGTCGGCGGGCGGCTGGGTCACCCCGGACCAGGCCCGGGCCCTGCAATCAGGCTCGCCCTCGCTCCAGATGATGTACCGCTTCGATGACGCCGGTTCCGACTCGGCGCTGAAGGCCGGCATGGCTGCTGCCACGAAGGGCCTGCCGTCCGACGCCCTGACGGGGACCGGGTCGTACCTGACCATCAAGGCGAACCTCGCCAAGGGCCCGAACACCTACGTGCCGTTCCTGACGGTCTTCGGCATCCTCGGCCTGACCGTCTCGGTCCTGATCGTGGGCAACGTCGTCAGCGGCGCGGTCGTCTCGGGCTTCCGGCACATCGGAGTCCTCAAGGCCCTGGGGTTCACCCCCCACCAGGTGACGGCGGTCTACCTCGTCATGGTCACGTTCCCGGCGACGATCGGCTGCGCGCTCGGCTCGGTGATCGGCGGCTTCGTGGGCAAGAAGCTGGTGAACCAGGCCTTCTGGGGCCTCTTCGGCAGCGACCTCGTCATGGGCAAGGCCACCGTCCCGACGTGGGTCCATCCGGTGGTGCTGATCGGGGTGCCCGCTCTCGTGGCGCTGTCCGCCCTCGTTCCGGCGATGCGCGCCCGTCGCCTCCCCGCCGCCGTGGCCATCAGCGCGGGCGGCGTCCAGCAGACCGGACACGGTCTGGCGGTCCAGCGGGGGCTCGGCGGATCGAGCCTGCCGCGCCCGGTGAGCCTGGGCCTGGGCTGGCCGTTCGCCCGGCCGGGCCGCACGGTCCTGACGCTGTCGACGGTCGTGCTCGGCGTCATGACGGTGACGATGGCTCTCGGTATTTCGGCCTCGGTCGTCAAGTTCGGGCAGATGCAGCAGCAGACCGACAAGATCCAGGTGCGCGTCGACGTCAATGACCCCAAGTGGGGGACTCCCGGCCCGACGCACTCCGACGACCGGCTCTTCGCGCTGCTGCGCTCGCTGCCCGCCTCCGAGCACGTGTCCGCGCAGGCCCCGCTGCAGACCCGCATGGCGGGCTGGTCGGGAACCCTCCGTGTGGGCGTCGAGCGCGGTGACACCAAGGAGCTGCATCCGGACCTCGCCCGGGGACGCTGGATCGAGGGGCCGAACGAGGTGGTGGTCTCGTCGGAGTTCTGGCACGAGCACAAGGTGTCCCTCGGCGACACGATCACGCTGGACACCAGCGACGGACCCCAGCCGCAGAAGATCGTCGGCGAGAGCGTCGGGGGATGGGACGTGACGACCCTCGACTGGAACCGGTTCGTCCCGCTCAGCCCGGCCCAGCGCGCCCAGGGCTTCTCCGTCCAGCTCGCGAAGGGCAGCGACCCGCAGGCCTACGCCGAGGCGGTCGCGCGTACGGACCCGGGGCTGAACGCGGTGGTGAACGGCGCCTCCGACACACTGGAGAAGGTCATCATCAGCGTGGTGTCGACCCTCACCGTGATGCTGATCGTCGTTTCGAGCCTGGGCGTGTTCAACACGGTGGTCCTCAACACCCGTGAGCGCCGCAAGGACCTGGGGATGCTCAAGTCGATCGGAATGACGCCCCGCCAGGTGATGGCCATGGTGGTGACGTCCATGGCGGTGCTCGGGGCGGCCGGCGGGATCGTCGGCGTCCCGCTCGGGATGCTCGCGCACCGGATCGTCATCCCGATGACCGGACACGGCACCGGGCTCGACCTGCCGGATTCGCTGGTGCAGGTGTGGAACTGGCCGACGGTGGCGTTGCTCGCCCTCTCGGGTTCCGTGATCGCCGCGCTGGGTGCCTGCCTCCCGGCCCGTGGTGCGGCGAAGGCCCCTGTCGCGGAGGTGCTGCGGACGGAGTAGCGGACAACCACGCCTGAACCGCGGCTCCTGCGGACGGACTTCCGTAACTCACGACGACCTGCCCGCGCGAGGGAGCCGGGCCCGAGGGGCCCGTCCTACGCTTCGTGAGGTGACGACCGCAGCCGCGCCCGTTCCCGCCCCCACCCACCACGCCCTGCTGGTGCTCCTCCTCCAGCTGGCGCTCCTGCTGCTCCTCGCCGTCTGCCTCGGGCAGCTGGCCGCGCGCTTCAGGCTGCCCGCGATCGTCGGAGAGCTCTGCGCGGGGGTCCTCGTCGGCCCCTCGGTCCTCGGCCATCTGCTGCCCGGCTTCGCCGCCTGGCTGCTGCCGCAGCAGCCCGAGCAGATGCACCTCCTCGACGCGGTCGGGCAGCTCGGCGTCCTGCTCCTCGTCGGGATCACCGGGATGGAACTCCAGTCCGACCTCGTCCGGCGGCGCGGCGCCACCGCGGTACGGGTGAGCGCCGCCGGTCTCATCCTGCCCCTGGTGCTCGGCGTCGCCACGGGCTACCTGCTGCCCCGCTCACTGCTGCCCGCCGGCACCGACCCGACGGTGTTCGCCCTGTTCCTCGGCGTGGCCCTGTGCGTCAGCGCGATCCCGGTGATCGCCAAGACCCTGCTGGACATGGACCTCCTGCACCGCGAGGTCGGCCAGCTGACCCTGGCCTCCGGGGTGATCGACGACGTCGTCGGCTGGTTCCTGCTCTCCGTCGTCTCGGCGATGGCCACGGCCGGCCTGACCGCCGGCCGGCTCGCCGCCTCCCTGCTCTACCCCGTGGGCGTCGTGCTGTTCGCCCTGCTGGTGGGCCGGCCCGCCGTCAGGCTCGCGCTGGGCGCGGCCGGCCGCTCGCCCGAGCCCGGGCCGACCGTCGCCGTGGCGGCGCTGGCCGTACTGCTCGGCTCCGCGGGTGCGCACGCCCTGGGTCTGGAGCCGGTCTTCGGGGCCTTCGTCGCCGGCGTACTGATCAGCACCAGCGGCAGACCGGACCGGGAGAAACTGGCCCCGCTGCGCACCACGGTGCTGGCCTTCCTCGCGCCGCTCTACTTCGCCACGGCCGGGCTCCGGACGGACCTGACGGCGCTGGCCAGGCCGGCGGTCCTGGCCGCGGCCTGCGCGGTCCTCGCCGTGGCCGTCGTCGGCAAGTTCGCGGGGGCCTACGCCGGGGCGAAGCTGAGCCGGCTCAGCGGCTGGGAGGCCTTCGCCCTCGGCGCCGGCATGAACTCCCGCGGGGTGATCGAGGTGATCGTGGCGATGACAGGCCTGCGGCTCGGCATCCTCGGACCCGAGGCGTACACCGTCGTCATCCTCGTCGCGATCGTGACCTCCCTCATGGCCCCGCCCCTCCTGCGCCTGGCCATGGCCCGCGTCGAGGAGGGACCGGACCCGCAACCCCACCCGGCCCCGGTTGCCGCGGCCGGCGTCTGACCCGCCCCGGATCAGCCCAGCGGGCCCGCGATGGCCGCCAGGGCGGCGAGGTGCCGGCGGTAGCCGGCCAGGCCGTCCTCAGTCAGCCGCAGCCAGGTCCGCGGCCTGCGCCCGACCCGACCCTTCTCGACGGCCACCCAGCCCTCCTCCTCCAGCCGCGTCACCTGCTTGGACAGCGCGGAGTCGGTGATCTCCACGAGGTCCCGCACGGAGGCGAACTCGGCCTTCTCCACGGGCGCGAGCGCCGCCACGATCGACAGCCGCACCGCCGAGGAGAGCAGCGGTGCGAGGGCGTGGCGGGGATGCGGGGAGCGCCCCGGATCCGCCGGGGTCTGCGTGCTCATGCCGCCCGGGTCCCCTGCCGGGCCGCCACGGCGGGCGGCAGCGCGCACACGAGCGCGGCGGCGGCCGCGAAGCCGGCACTGTCCGGGAAGACGGCGAGGCCGGCCGCGAGCGCCGCCGCGTAGCAGGCCGCCCACGCACCGACCGCCGTCAGGTGCCGGCGGGCGTACCCCCGCGGAACCACCGGCTGCCGCATCGCGAACACCGACAGCCCCGTCACCACCAGGGCGTTCGCCAGCGAGCACACCAGCGCGCCGGCCGGCCCGTGCCACAGCAGCACCGCCGGGACGAGGGCGAGCTGCCATCCGGCGAACGCCCACAAGTATCCGGCGTGCCAGCGGCCCCGCCTGCGTGCCTGGGCCTCGATGCGTGCGACGCCGCTCAGTGCGACTGCCGCGGCTGCTCGTTCGGACATGGGTCGTCCCCTCCCCGTAGTGCTCCGGGCGGCCTGTGCATGGCCACCCGGCATCTAGTTTCCACTATGGAAAGTAGTTGGCGATGCGTCAGGTGTCCATATCGCCGTACGAGTCCGGGGTGTGGCCGGAACGTGTCGGGTCGCACCTGCGGTGGACCGGCATGATCTACCGTGGGGCGGCATCTGCTGGTGTGGCGTGAGACGGGGGCATGGGCGTGCCGATCGGATTTGTCGACCGCGTGGAGCACCTGGACGAGCTGCGCTCGGTCGTCGCCGCGCTCGGGGACGGGCGGGGCGGGCAGGCCATCGCGGTCGACGGGGTGTCGGGCATGGGCAAGTCGGCGCTGCTGCGGGCCTTCGAGGCCGAGGCGCCCGCCGGCTGCCGCGTCGTGTCCACCCGGTGCCGCCCCGGTATCGGCCCCGACCTGATGTACGGGCCGGTCCTCGACCTGCTCCTGAAGCTGGGCGAGGCCGAGCCCCGGCGGCGCGGGCGCTTGCGGCGGATGCTCGGCGCCACCGGGCAGGGGGTGGTCCGTTCGGCCCCCGAGGTCCTCTCGGCGATCGTCCCGGGACTGGGGGCCGTGTTCACCCTGGGCCGGGAGATCACCGAGGCCTCCCTCGACTCCGGCTCCATGCCCTTCGACAGCCTCCTGCCCTTCCGGCACGCGGCCGCCCTGCGGATCGCGGAGGGCCTGCTCGAACTCGTGCGCCAGGGCCCGCCGACCGTCATCGTCATCGACGACGTCCAGCACATCGACGAGAGCAGCCAGCTCGTCCTGGACCAGCTGCTGCGCGCCCTCGCCCGCGAACAGCTGGCCGTGGTCCTGAGCCACGCCAGCGACGCCGCACACGCCGGCGGCAAGGAGTCCAAGGTCGAGGCGCTGCTGCACAGCTGGGCCGGCGAGGGACTGCTGCGCCGCCGCACGATGCGCGGGCTGCCGCAGGACGCCATCGCCGAACTCGTCGCGCAGCGGCATCCCGCCGCCCCGCCGGCCCTCTCCCGCCGGCTGGCCGAACTGACCGGCGGACACGCCATCTTCGTCTCCCTCTGCCTCGACGAGTGGACCCCGCAGGACGGTGCCGAGGTACCCCTGCCGGCCAGCCTCTCCCGCGTCGTCGAGGAGCGGCTGCGCGCCCTGACCGACCAGGACCGGCTCCTGCTGGCCACCGCCGCCACCCAGGGCGACGTGTTCCTCTCCCACACCGTCGCCGCCGCGACGGGCCTGCCCCACGACCTGGTCATGGAACGGCTGCGGCTGATCGCCCGCGACCACCGCCTGGTCGTCCCCGCGACACCGCCCGCCTGGGCGCGCTGGGAGTCCGCCGACTGCTACCGCTTCGAGCACCGGGCCCTGTGGAGCGTGGTCTACACGGAGCAGAGCGCCGAGCAGATGCGTTCGCGGCACGCCCGCATCGCGCACGCCCTCGGCCAGGGCCCGCCGGAGACCATGTCGCTGGAGCGCCGCCTGGAGGTCGCCCGCCACCTCCGCCACGGCGGCCCCTCCTGCCTCCTCGCCTCGGCCGACGCCCACTTCGACCTCGCCCGCGACGCGGCCACCCAGGGGCTCTCCTTCGCCGAGGCCGAGCGGCACTGCGAGGAGGTCATCCGCGCCGTACGGCAGCTGCCCGCCGGCACCGAGGGCCGCGACCGGCGCCTGGTCCGCGTCGTCGAACTGCTGCTCTCGCTGACCGAGGTCCGCTGGCGCGGCCAGAGCACACCGGCCGGCGGGCCGGACATCGACGCCCTGGCCGCCGAGGCGGAGGCGGCCGCCGCCCGCTGCGCCGACCCCGACCTCGTCATCCGGGCCACCCTGCTGCGCGGCAAGACCCTGCTGGCCACCCGCGGCCTCGTCCCCTCCCTGGAGAAGCTGAGGGCGGCCGTCGAACTGGCCGAGGAACACGGCGACCCGGCCGCCCTGTTCGTGGCCCGCGTCGAGTACGGCCGCCAGGTCTCCAAGCGCAGGCTCGCCGACGGCCTGGCCCAGCTGCGCGAGGCCGAGCGCCTGTACGCGTCGGACCCGCGCCTGGGCGGCGGCGCCACCCCGGTCCTCCAGCACGCCCGCAACCTGGGCGAGATGCAGCTCGGCATCACCCTCTTCGACAGCGGACACCTCTCCGAGGCGCTGGCCCGCATCGGGCGGTGCGTGGCCCGGCTGCGCGAGGAGCCGCTCAACGCGGAGCTGCCCATGGCGCTCAACTACCTCGCCCAGGTGCGCCTGGGCCTCGGCGACGGCACCGGCGCGGCGGAGGCGCTGCGCGAAGCCCTCGGGTTCGAGGCGGACCGGGGCGGCGACAGCGCCTGGCACGCCTACAACGCGGCGCTCCTCGCCCGGATCCTCGCCGACCGGCCGGAGACCCGGGACGAGGCCCGGCGGCTGATCGCCGACGCCTGGGCGGAGACCGAACGGACCTGGCTGGCCAACCTCGTCCCCATCGTCCGCAACCTCTGCGCCGAGGTCCTCCTCGCCGGAGCGGACGGTGACCCGCGGGCCCCCGGCGCCGCGGAGGCCCTCCAGGAGGCGGAACGGCTGGCTATCGCCACCTGCGTCGAGACGCGGCGCAGCGGCATGGTCCGCAGCGAGATCGCCGCGTACTGCCTGCGCAGCCGGATCCGGCTGCGCGGGGGCGACCCGGCCGGGGCCGTGGAACAGGCCCGGGAGGCCCTGAGGATGCTGGACGAGGTGGGGGACATGCCCGCGCTGCGGACGGAGGAGGTCCTCTGGCACGCCGGGCGGGCCCTCGCGGCGTACGGGGCCGGGGAGGAGGCGCGGGGGCTGCTCGGCCGGGCTCGGCGGGAGGTCCTGCGCAAGGCGGGGCTGATCGGCGACGAGGCGCTGCGCGAGCGGTTCCTGACCGCGGTGCCGCTCAACCGCTCGCTCCTCGCGGCCGACGGGGAGGGAACGTGCTGACCATCACCAAGGAGTTCCACTTCTCCGCCAGCCACGTCCTGGACCGGCTGCCCTCCTGGCACCCGTGCGCCCGGATGCACGGCCACAACTACGCCGTCGTCATCGAGCTCTCCGGCCGCCGCGAGGACCTGACCGAGGCCGGGTTCGTCCGGGACTACCGGGACCTGGACGCCTTCAAGCAGTGGATGGACGAGACCTTCGACCACCGGCACCTCAATGAGGCGCTGGGGGGGGGGTATCTCCCCGTCGGCCGAGAACCTGGCCGTGTGGATCTTCGACCAGTGGACGGAGCGGATCCCCGAGCTGACGGCGGTCAGGATCTCGGAGACCCCGAAGACCTGGGCGGAGTACCGGCCGGCCAGGGGCGCCTGACGGCACCGCGGCGAGGCCGGCCGGCCCCGGGCCCGACTGACGGGCGCGGCTGACGGGCCCTCAGGCGGGCCCGGGGGCGAGCCCGTCCTCGACCAGGCCGGCCAGGACCGCCTGGCCCAGGGCGTGGACGGCGGACTGGGGCCGGACCATCACGGTGAACTCCTTGATCCGGCCCTCCTCGTCGAACTGCAGCTGGTCGATCCCGTGGATCTGGCGGCCCGCCACCAGCGCCCGGAAGGGCAGGACGACCGTCGGGGCGGCCTCGCCGTCCGCGCTGGTCTCGGCCTCCCCCTCCAGGCGCCCCAGGTAGCGCAGGTCCTCGAAGGTGCGCAGCAGCACCCCGAACAGGCCCATGACCATGGCCTTGCCCTCGAACGGGACGAACTTCACCGGGCTGTAGAGGCGGACGTCCTCCGTGAACAGCTCGTCCAGCGCGGCGAGATCGCGCTTCTCCACGGCGGCGCGGAAGCGTTCGGCAGTCTCCATGACCCCTCCTGGAATGCGTGGTGATCCGAGTACTACTCAACAATCGGACTAGTCACTTTCTTGAGTATGATGCCGACGGGTACGAGGAAAGGGAAGGGGGCCCGGCATGGCACTGCGGCACGCGGTCCTGGCGGCGCTGCTCGACGACGAATACAGCGGCTACCAGCTGGCGAAGGCCTTCGACATCAGCGTCGCCAACTTCTGGCACGCCCTGCCCCAGCAGCTCTACGCCGAGCTGGCCAGGCTGGAGGCGGACGGGCTGGTCGCGGGCCGCGAGGTGGTCCAGGAGACCCGGCCCAACAAGCGCCTCTTCCGGGTCACCGAGGCCGGCCGCGCCGAGCTGGAACGGTTCGCCGAGGCCGCGTCCAAGCCGTCCTCCATCCGCGACGACCTCCTCGTCAAGGTCCAGACCGCCGACCGCATCGGCACCGGCCCCGTCATCGAGCAGCTGGAGCAGCGGGCCGCCGCCGCCGGGGCCAAGCTCGAACTCCTCGGCACACTCCTGCACCACATGCGCGGCGACACGGACGAGGCGGAGTACCTCCTGCGGGGCGAGCGGATCGGGCGGTACCTGACCTGCCTGCGCGGCCTGGCCTTCGAACGGGAGCACCGGGACTGGTGCCTGCGGACCGCGGCCGTACTACGGGAAAGGCAGCAGACGGATGCACAACGGTGAACCCCTGTGCTACGTCGCCCTGGGCGACAGCCAGACCGAGGGGCTCGGGGACGGCGACGACACGGTGGGCCTGCGCGGGTTCGCCGACCGGCTCGCCGAGCACCTCGCGGCCGTCCACCCGGGCCTGCTCTACGCCAACCTCGCCGTCCGCGGCCGGCTCGCCGGCCGGGTCCGGGCGGAACAGCTGGGCCCGGCCCTGGAGCTGGCGCCCGACGTGGCCACCGTCGTGGCCGGCGTCAACGACGTGCTCCGGCCCCGGTTCGACGCCGCCGAGGTGGCCGGAGAACTGGAGGAGATGTTCGCCGCACTGACCGCGGCCGGGGCCCGGGTCGCGACCGTCACCTTCCCCGACGTGGGCCGGATCGCGCCCATGGCCCGGCCGCTGCGCCCGCGCGTGGCGGAGCTCAACGCCCGCGTCCGGGCCGCCGCCGCGCGCCACGGGGTCGTGGTCGCCGAGACGGGCCGGGCGGCCGTGGGGACCGACCCGCGCCTGTGGAGCACCGACCGGCTGCACGCGAGCCCCCTCGGCCACGCCCGGATCGCCGCCGCCCTGGCCGAGGCCCTCGCCCTGCCGGGAGCCGACGACACCTGGCAGCGCCCCCTGCCGCCCCGGCCGCCGCGCACCGCCGTCCGGGCGGTGGCGGCCGAGGTGGGCTGGGCGGCGGGCTTCCTCGGCCCCTGGCTCGGCCGGCGGCTGCGCGGCGCCTCCTCCGGCGACGGCCGCACCGCCAAGCGCCCCCGTCCGCTGCCGCTCGCCTAGTCCTCCGCGGCGGACCGCACCAGGGCGAAGACCGCCCCCTCCGGGTCCGCCACCAGGGCCAGCCGCCCCCGGATCCGGTCCCGGGGCGGGCTGAGCACCCGGCCGCCCAGCGCGGCGACCCGGGCGGTCGCCGCGTCGGTGTCGCGGACCTCGAAGTACGTCATCCAGTGCGGGCCACGGTCGTGCGGCAGGGAGCGGCCGACCCCGTGCACCGCCGCCACCGGCCGGCCGTCCAGCCGCAGGGTCAGGTAGTCGAAGTCGGCCGAGGCCGCCGGGTGCCGCTCGGCCTCGTGGCCGAAGACGTGCTGGTAGAACTTGCCGACCGTCGACGTGTCCTGGGTGACCAGCTCGTTCCACACCGGGGTCCCCGGCACCCCGTAGGGCCGCCCGTGGCCCGAGTCCTGCCAGATCCCGAAGATCGCCCCCAGCGGGTCGGAGCAGATCGCCACCCGTCCCTCGGCCCCGGCGTCCATCGGGCCCACCGCCACCGTCCCGCCGCAGGAGCGGATCGCCTCGGCCGCGCAGTCGGCGTCGTCGATGGCGAAGTAGGGGGTCCAGGCGACCGGAAGGTTCCGGTCGGGCGGCATCTCCCCGATTCCGGCCACCTCCTCTCCGTCGAGGACGGCCCGGACGCCCGGGCCGAGCTGCGCGGGTCCCGGCTCGTACTCCCAGCCGAACAGGTCGGCGTAGAAGTCCTCGGTCCTCCCGAGCCCGTGCACCATCAGGCTCACCCAGCACGGTGTGCCGGACGGCCGCCGCGAAGCCCCCGCTGCCTCGGTCATGTCAGCAGTCTCCTCCGTCGTGTCCCGAATGACGCCGCTGATGCTTCCACTCCGCGGGGCGCCGTGCGGCCCGACCGGGCCGGACGGGGCGGGCGCGGACGGAGATGACCGGATCACTGCGGCCCGTCGATGTCCGGCTTGTTACACGGGTGTCCGGCGGGGAGGAAGATGGGCCCATGACTGCGATTCTCTCGGCCTCCGCACTGATGGACGAGCTGGCCTCCGACCGCCCGCCGGTGCTCCTGGACGTCCGCTGGCAGCTGGGCGGCCCCGACCAGCGACCCGCCTACGAGGCCGGGCACCTGCCCGGCGCCGTGTACGTCGACCTCAACCGCGAACTGGCAGGTCCGCCCGGGTCCGGCGGCCGCCACCCGCTGCCCGAACCGGAGGCGTTCGGCGCCGTGATGCGCCGCGCCGGGGTCCGGACGGACGAGCCGGTGGTCGTGTACGACGGCGGCCAGGGCTGGGCGGCCGCCCGCGCCTGGTGGCTGCTGCGCTGGACGGGTCACCCGAACGTGCGAGTCCTGGACGGGGGCCTGGCCGCGTGGACCGCGTCGGGCGGCCCGGTGACGGCCGACGCGCCGACTCCGGGCGAGGGCGATTTCAAGCCAAACCCCGGCGCGCTGGGCCTGCTGGAAGCCGACGACGCGGCCGCCCTGGCCCGTACGGGACTGCTGCTGGACGCCCGGGCGGGGGAGCGCTACCGGGGTGAGGTCGAGCCCATCGACCGGGTCGGCGGTCACATCCCGGGCGCGGTCTCGGCGCCGACCACCGAGAACACGGGCCCCGACGGCCTGTTCCTGCCGGCGGAGACCCTGAAGGCCCGGTTCGCGGAGCTGGGCGCCACCCCGGACACCGAGGTGGGCGTGTACTGCGGTTCCGGGGTCTCCGGGGCGCACGAGGTCCTCGCGCTGGAGGTGGCGGGCATCCCGGCCGCCCTCTACGCGGGCAGCTGGTCGCACTGGTCCGCGGACCCCGCCCGCCCGGTGGCCACCGGCCCCAACCCCTGACGCGTCCGAGTCCGGCGGCGCCCCTCGGGGCTCCGCCGGACCGGGCTACTCCTGCTTCTTGCGCCGGGTCCCGAAGACGATCTCGTCCCAGCTGGGCACCGCCGCGCGGCGCCCGGGCCGGACCCCGTCGGCCTCGGCCTGCCGGTCGGTCGTGCCCGTCAGCCGTTCGCGATGACCCGCGACCGTCCGCGGCATCAGCACGTCCGCGTACGCCGCTCCGGCGCCGGCCGAGGCCGCCGCGGCCGGGGGCTCTTCCGTCCCGGCCTCCTCCTCCGCGTCGTCGGTCCGGTCCGGGACCACCAGGTCGCCCCGGAAGCTGGGGACGGCCTCCAGCAGGCTGGTCAGCGTGTCCCGTTCCTCCTCGGGCTCCGGCGCGGGCGGCGGGGCGGCGGGGCGCTCGATCTGCCGGTCGAGCGCGCGGTCCAGCGGCCGGTCGCGCGGCAGCCGGGCGATCCTCGGAACGAACGGGAAGCTCGGTTCCGGGGTCGACGGCAGGTCGTCCGACTCGCCGATCAGGGAGCGGGCCTCGTCGTCCACGGCGACGACCAGCCGGCGCGGCGGGTCGTACGTCCAGCTCGCGGAGTGCGGCTCGCCCACCACCCGGTAGACGAGCAGGACCTCCCAGGTGCCGTCGTCGCGGCGCCAGGAGTCCCACTGCACCGAGTCCTTGTCGGCCCCGCGCAGCGTGAGCCGTTCCTGCACGGCCTCGCCGAGCTGCGGTCCGGTGTTCTCCCCGGGGCGGCGCACGGGGGTCTTGCGGGCCCGCTCGGCCATGAAGGCGCGCTCGGCCAGGACCGGGCCCTCGAAGCGCCGGACCCGGTCGACGGGGATGCCGGCGAGCTGCGCGACCTCCTCGGCGGAGGCACCGGCCCGTATGCGCGCCTGGATGTCGCGGGGGCGGAGGTGGCTCTCCACCTCGATCTCGATCTGGTTCAGGCGCGCGCGGTCATTGCGCACGGCAGCCCGCAGCCGCTCGTCGATCGGAAGCGTGTACTCCGTGCTGTCCGCAGCCTTGAGCACCAGTCGTGTTCCGTCATTCGAGACGGCCACGACACGCAGTTCGGGCATGGGGACCTCCCGGGTGGTGCCTGCCGACGTCACGTGCGTCGCTGCTTCCGCTAGTCGAGTGTGGCCTGCCCGGGTGCAGCCTGCCACAACCTTGCCGAGTTAAACCGGCGTGTCGGGCATGCGCCCTTGATCGACGTTATGGCACGGTTACCTGTTGGGCACGCACAGTGACCAAGTGGTTACTGTGCGCAGCAGGAGCCCGTGCGATACCGCGGCATCACCGGTCTTGAGCGCCGCTTCTCCGTCAGCCGGCCCCCTCTCCCGGGTCCGGACATCCGAAAGGAAGGACGGCCCCAGGGCTCGCCACAGTACTCCATTCGGGCCACCTGGGTGGACCGCCGCGCCGCCGAACTTGTCCCGGGCGGCGGGAGTTGGCCTGCCCGGAATCGGGCCCTGAAGGCGGTCCACCTGCGTACGCGGCCGATTCGGGGTGTCCTGCTTCACAGAATCCACAGAAACGGAACTTCTCATTTCGCTCAGGTGTCGGTAACTGCAGGAAGAGGAGAAGCGCGAGGGGCAGGACACGCAGGGGATGGCGATGGGTCAGAAGACGGTAGGGGGAGGCGGACCGGGCGGTCGCGAGGACGAGGGCACGGGCGGAGGGCGCGCGAAGCTCGACCTGAGCGCGGCCCAGGTCGCGGGCAGTTCCCTCGCCACCGTCGCGGCCGCGCTGCTCGCCTCCAAGCTGGGCGTCTACGGCACCATCCTCGGCGCCGGCGTGGTCAGCGTGGTGGCGACCGCCGGCGGCCCGGTCATCCAGCACGCCTTCCGCCGCACCGGCGACCGGCTGCGCGAGGGCGTCCGTTCCAGGAGCCGTCAGGCCCCCGCGCCCGCCGGGGCGGAGGAGTCCGCGGCCCCGCCGGCGGGGGAGTTCGGCGAGGCCACCGTGCACGGCACCCGCGTACGGGGCTGGAAGCGCACGGCGGTGGCCTCCGGGGCGGCCTTCGCCCTCGCCATCGGCGGCCTCGGGACGTACGAGGCCTTCGCGGGCACCTCCGTCAGCAGCGGCGGCGGCACCCTCCTGTCAGGCGGCTTCCGCACGGCGCCCGACCACCGCCCCTCCGAGCGGAAGGACGCCCCGGAGTCGGGGGACCGCGGCGAGCGGGGCGAACACGGCGGGAAGGGCGGCAAGGACGGCCCGGACGGGCGGAGCCCCGGCCCGGGGGGTTCCCCGAGCCCGTCCGCCTCGCACGGCGGGCGCGGTCCGGACCCGGACCCCTCGCCCACCCCCTCCCGCTCGGCGGGCCCCGGCCCGGACCCGTCCCCCTCGGCCTCCCGGCAGACCCCGGACCCGGGCCCCGCCCCGAGCACCGGCGGCACCGGCGCACCGGGCGGGGGCGGCGGCGCCGGACGGGAGTGACCGGGCGTCAGTCCCCCAGCACCCGCCGCAGGTAGTCGTTGCCGAACAGCCGCTCCGGGTCCAGCCGGTCGCGCAGCGCCGTGAACTCCCCGAACCGCGGGTACGCCGCGGCCAGGTACTCCGCGTCCCGGGTGTGCACCTTGCCCCAGTGGGGGCGCCCGCCGTGGGCGGTGAAGATGCGCTCGGCCGCCGTGAAGTAGGCCTGGTACGGGGTGCCCCGGTACATGTGCACCGCGATGTACGCCGTGTCCCGGCCCGAGGCCGTGGAGAGGGGGATGTCGTCCGCCGGGGCCGTGCGCACCTCCACCGGGAAGCTGATCCGCAGGTCGGAGCCGTCGACCATGGCCTTGAGCTCCCGCAGGGCCCCGACCGCCCGCTCGCGCGGGAGGGCGTACTCCATCTCCACGAACCGGACCCGGCGCGGGCTGGTGAACACCTTGTACGGGATGTCCGTGTAGGTGCGCGCCGACAGGGCGCGGCTGGCGATCCGGGCGATGGAGGGGATGGCCGCGGGGACCGCGCGGCCCAGCGAGTTGACGGCCTGGAAGAGGCCGTTGGACAGCAGCTCGTCCTCGATCCAGCCGCTGACCGCTCCGGGCGGGGCGGCGGGGCCCTGGCTGCGGTTGTTGCGCTTGGTGTTGCAGTTGCCGGTGTGCGGGAACCAGTAGAACTCGAAGTGCTCGTTCTCCGCGACGTGCTGGTCGAACTCGGCGGTCACCCGGTCGAAGGGCATCGGCTCCTCACGGGCGGTCAGGAAGAACAGCGGCTCCACCGCGAAGGTGATCGAGGTGACGATGCCCAGCGCTCCGATGCCGAGCCGGGCGGCCGCGAACACCTCCGGGTTCTCCTTCTCCGAGCAGACCATCAGCCGCCCGTCCGCGGTGACCAGCTCCAGCGCGCGGATCTGCGCGGCGATGGAGGCCGAGTCGCGGCCGGTGCCGTGCGTGCCGGTGCTGGTGGCGCCGGAGACCGTCTGCTCCATGATGTCGCCCATGTTGGTGAGCGACAGGCCCTGAGCGGCCAGGGCGCGGTTGAGGTCCTTCAGTGCCGTGCCGGCCGCCACGGTGACCGTGCCGGCGCCCCGGTCCACCGACAGGATCCCGGTGAGCGCCTGCGGCCGTACGAGCACGCCGTCGGTGGCGGCGGCCGCGGTGAAGGAGTGGCCGGTGCCGACCGCCTTGACCCGCAGGCCCTCCGCGGCGGCCCGGCGGACCGCCTCCTGGAGCTCACCGACCGAAGCGGGGGTCACCGTGCGCGCCGGCGTGGCGCGGACGTTGCCCGCCCAGTTACGCCACGCGGTCCGCCCGCTCTCCGCTGCTGTCCCCGATGTCGCCGTCACGCGAGGGCTCCTCCCCTTGCGCCGGCCTCGTCAGCCGGCGGTAACCCGCGAACGCCACCGCCGCCGCGGCGATCCCCGAGGAGATCGAGACGACGTACCCGCGCTGGGCCCCGGCCGCGTCGATGACCAGACCGGTCACGGAGGAACCGACCGCGACACCGACTGCCAGGCCGGTGCTGATCCACGTCATGCCCTCGGTGAGCTTCGCGCGTGGTACGTGCGCTTCGATCAGGGCCATCGTGGTGATCATCGTGGGAGCGATGGCGAGGCCCGAGACGAAGAGCGCCACGGCCAGAAACGGAAGGTTCCCGGCCAGTAGGAGGGGGATCATACTCACGGCCATCGCACAGATGCCCAGTACCCACCGGCGTTCCGTCCGGCCCTTGAGGTGGAGCAGGCCGAAGACGATGCCCGCCAGACAGGATCCGGCCGCCCAGATGGCCAGGATGAAGCTGGCGGCGGACTTGTGGCCCTGCTCCTCGGCGAAGGCGAGGGTGGAGACGTCGATGGAGCCGAAGATGGCGCCGGTCGCCACGAAGGTGGCCGTCAGCACCTGGAGGCCGGGGGAGCGCAGGGCGGAGGAGCGGCCGTCCTCCTGGCCGCGCGGATGCGGCGGCGGCTCCGTGGCGCGCTGTGCGGTGAGCAGCCAGACGCCGACGAGCAGGCAGCCCGCGGCGATCACCGGGCCGGCCTCCGGGAACCAGGTGGTGGACAGCCCGATGGCCAGGATGGGGCCGAAGATGAAGCAGACCTCGTCGATCACGGACTCGAAGGAGTACGCGGTGTGCAGCTCGCGCGGCGCGTCCCGGTAGAGCTCGGTCCAGCGGGCGCGGACCATCGAGCCGACGCTCGGGACGCAGCCCGCGACGGCCGCGAAGACGAACAGGGTCCAGTCGGGCAGCCCGTTGGCGGCGGCCAGGACCAGGGCCGTGACGGAGGCGACGGAGACCAGTGTCGCGGGCCGCAGCACCCGCCGCTGGCCGTACTGGTCGACCAGCCGGGAGACCTGGGGGCCGATCACCGCGGCGGCCAGGGCCAGGGTTCCGGTGAGGGCGCTGGCCATCGCGTAGCGGCCGGTGATCTCCGAGATCATCGTGAGGATGCCGACGCCGACCATGGAGATCGGCAGCCGGCCTATGAGGCCGGCGGCGCTGAAGGCCTTGGTGCCGGAGGCCGCGAAGATCGCGCGGTAGGGACTGGGCAAGGTCTCTCCGTAAGGGACGTCATAGGCCCATACAGGTTACGACCGCCTCTGGGGCACCCGCACGGGGAAATCGGCGACACCGACATTTGAGGCGGCGGAACTTAGGGTCACCTTACCTGGAAGGCGTCCCGGCATGCGGACCGGCCGGTTCTCCCGCGCGCACCCCGGGTGGCAGGATTCGAGGCATGTCAGACCAGCTCCGTGCCCCCGACGCGCCCGCGGCCGAAGGCCTCGCGGCCCCCTACGACGCCCTCCTGCTGCTGTCCTTCGGCGGCCCCGAGGGACCCGACGACGTCGTGCCGTTCCTGGAGAACGTCACCCGCGGGCGAGGGATCCCGCGCGAGCGCCTCAAGGAGGTCGGGCAGCACTACTTCGGCTTCGGCGGGGTCAGCCCGATCAACGGGCAGAACCGCGAGCTGCTGGCCGCGCTGCGCAAGGACCTCGCGGACGCGGGGCTGGACCTGCCCGTGTACTGGGGCAACCGCAACTGGGCCCCGTACCTGACCGACGTGATGCGCGAGATGGTCCGCGACGGCCGCCGCCGCATCGCCGTCCTCGCCACCAGCGCGTACGCCTCCTACTCGGGCTGCCGCCAGTACCGCGAGAACCTCGCCGACGCGCTGGCGGCCCTGGCGGAGGAGGGCCTGGAGCTCCCCCGGGTGGACAAGCTGCGGCACTACTTCAACCACCCCGGCTTCGTCCGGCCCATGACCGACGGGGTGCTGGCCTCGCTCGCCGCCCTGCCCGAGGAGGTCCGGGACGGCGCCCACCTGGCCTTCACCACCCATTCCATCCCCACCGCCGCCGCCGACGCCTCCGGCCCGGTCGAGGACCACACCGAGGGCGGCGAGGGCGGGGCCTACGTCCGCCAGCACCTCGACGTCGCCCGGGTGATCGCCGACGCCGTCGAGGCCGAGACCGGCACGGCCCGCCCCTGGAAGCTCGTCTACCAGTCCCGCAGCGGAGCCCCCCACATCCCGTGGCTGGAGCCCGACATCTGCGACCACCTGGAGGCCCTGCACGCCGAGGGCGTGCCGGCGGTCGTCATGGTGCCCATCGGCTTCGTCTCCGACCACATGGAGGTCCTCTACGACCTCGACACGGAGGCCATGGCCAAGGCCGCCGAGCTGGGCCTGCCCGCCGCGCGCTCCGCCACCGTCGGCGCCGACCCGCGGTTCGCCGCGGCCGTACGGGAGCTCGTGCTGGAGCGGGCCGCCCGCGAGCGCGGCGAGCGGCCCGCGGAGTGCTGGCTGGGCAGCCTGGGCCAGAGCCACGACCTGTGCGCGGTGGGCTGCTGCCCCGCGCGCACGCCCCGCCCGGCGGCCGCCGGCGCGGACAGCCCGTACGCCTAGGGGGAGAACGTGATCTCACAGGAGCTGAAGGCCGAACTGCTGGAGGTGGGCCTGGAGGCCGCCCGGCGGGCCGGGGAGCTGCTGCGCGACGGCCGTCCGGCCGACCTCGCGGTGGCCGCGACCAAGACCAGCCCGATCGACGTGGTGACCGAGATGGACCTTGCGGCGGAGAAGCTGATCACCGCGATCCTCGCGGAGCGGCGGCCCGGGGACGGGCTGCTCGGCGAGGAGGGCGCGGACGTCGTCGGCACCAGCGGGGTCCGCTGGGTCGTCGACCCGCTGGACGGCACCGTCAACTACCTCTACGGGCTCCCCGGCTGGGGCGTCTCCGTCGCCGCCGAGTACCGGGGCGAGACCGTGGTGGGCGTGGTGGCGGCCCCGATGCGCGGGGAGACGTACCACGCCGTGCTCGGCGGCGGGGCCTGGTCGGGCGGCGCCCGCCTGTCCTGCCGGGCGGCGGCCCCGCTGGACCAGGCGCTGGTCGCCACCGGCTTCGGCTACCTCAAGAGCCGGCGGGAGCACCAGGCCGAGGTGGTCCGGAGGATCATCCCGCTCGTCCGCGACATCCGGCGCGGCGGCTCGGCGGCGCTCGACCTGTGCGACGTGGCGGCCGGCCGGCTCGACGGGTACTACGAGCGCGGACTGAACCCCTGGGACTTCGCGGCGGGCGAGCTGATCGCCCGCGAGGCGGGCGCGCTGACCGGCGGCCGGCCCGGCGAGCCGCTGTCGGGAGAGCTGGCGGTGGCGGCCGGCCCGGCGGTCTTCGCCTCCCTCCAGCCGCTCCTGGACGAAGCCGGGGCCTGGCACGACTGAGCCCGTCTCCGCGCCCATGCGGAAGGACCCCCCGCCGCGGGTGCGGCAGGGGGTCCGTCGCCGTTCTGGGTGCCCTCCCGGGGCCGGGGCTCCGGGGCGGGCGGTGTCGCTCGGGCCGAGACGGCCGTACAGACCGGGGCGGGGGCCCCGGTCAGGCCGCCTTGACCGCCACTCCGTGCTCCGCGGCGAGCCGCTGGAGGTCTTCCAACGCGGCCTGTTCCACATCCGCGAGGTAGTCGTCGCCCGTCTCACGGGCCTTGCTCAGGTCCGACTGCGTGGCGCTGATGCGCTGCAGGAGACCCGCGGTGAATGCGTCCATGGTGGGTGCGCCCCCTCTTCGTGGGTCGCGGCGGACGAGCGCGGGGCAGTCCGCCGTCAGGGAGTGGATGGGGTGTGCAGACGTCCTCCCCGGCACCCTGGGCCCAGAAACCTCGTAAGGCCAGGGAATCCTCACTTCCGACCCCTTCAGGCGCCCGGGAAGGGGCGGAGGGGCGCCTTACAGCCGGTTTACGGCCGAAACCGGCAGGATGGAGGCGCAATACAGGTGTGCCCTCAGGAGTGCCCTCGGGGCTCGAAGGAAGGAAACGACGTGCGCGTACTCGTCGTCGAGGACGAGCAGCTGCTCGCCGATGCGGTGGCCACGGGCCTGCGCCGGGAGGCCATGGCCGTGGACGTCGTGTACGACGGCGCCGCGGCCCTGGAGCGCGTCGGGGTGAACGACTACGACGTGGTCGTGCTCGACCGGGACCTTCCGCTGGTGCACGGCGACGACGTCTGCCGGAAGATCATCGAACTCGGCATGGCCACCCGCGTCCTCATGCTCACCGCCTCCGGCGACGTCAGCGACCGCGTGGAGGGCCTGGAGCTGGGGGCCGACGACTACCTGCCCAAGCCCTTCGCCTTCAGCGAGCTGATCGCCCGCGTCCGCGCCCTGGGCCGGCGGACGACCGTGGCGCTGCCGCCCGTGCTGGAGCGGGCCGGGATCAAGCTCGACCCCAACCGGCGCGAGGTCTTCCGCGAGGGCCGGGAGGTGCAGCTGGCGCCCAAGGAGTTCGCGGTGCTGGAGGTGCTCATGCGCAGCGAGGGGACCGTGGTCTCCGCCGAGCAGCTGCTGGAGAAGGCCTGGGACGAGAACACCGACCCCTTCACCAACGTGGTCCGGGTCACGGTCATGACCCTGCGCCGCAAGCTGGGCGAGCCGCCCGTCATCGTGACCGTGCCCGGCTCCGGCTACCGGATCTGACCCGATGGCCGCGACCCCCTCGCCACCACCGGCGCCACCGAAACCCACCTGGGACCCCGGCCAGCCCGAGGGTCCCTTCCCGTGGCTGCGGCCGACCATCCGCATACGGCTCACCCTGCTGTACGGCGGCATGTTCCTGATCGCCGGGATCCTGCTGCTGTCGATCATCTACCTGCTGGCGGCCCAGGCCCTGCGGGAGGGCAACGCGCTCCCGTTCAAGATCGTGGGCGGCCAGAAGGTCGAGGTCTCCAGCAGCACCTGCCCCGGCGTGGCCATCGACCAGTCGATCGAGCAGTTCAACGCCGCGATCGGGCAGTGCATCCTCGACCAGCGCAAGCACGCGCTGGACGACCTGCTCAGCCGCTCGCTGATGGCCCTGATGGGCCTGAGCGTGATCGCCTTCGCCTTCGGCTACGCGATGGCCGGCCGGGTGCTCTCGCCGCTGGGCAAGATCACCCGTACCGCCCGCCGGGTGGTCGGCTCCGATCTGACCCGGCGGATCGAGCTGGACGGGCCGGACGACGAGCTGAAGGAGCTCGCCGACACCTTCGACGAGATGCTCGACCGCCTGGAGCGGGCCTTCACCGCCCAGCAGCGGTTCGTGGCCAACGCCTCGCACGAGCTGCGGACCCCGCTGGCCATCAACCGGACGCTGCTGGAGGTCCACCTGTCGGATCCCGGTGCGCCGGTGGAGCTCCAGCAGCTGGGCAAGACGCTGCTGGCCACCAACGAGCGCAGCGAGCAGCTGGTCGAGGGCCTGCTGCTGCTGGCCCGTAGCGAGAACCAGATCGTGGAGCGCAAACCGGTCGACCTGGCGGAGGTCGCCTCGCGCGCCATCGACCAGGTGCACGGGGAGGCGCAGGCCAAGGGCGTGGAGATCCGCGGCGAGCGCGCCCTGGCCGTGGTCCAGGGCAACGGCGTGCTGCTGGAGCGGATCGCCCTGAACCTGGTGCAGAACGCCGTCCGGTACAACGTGCCGGAGGGCGGCTGGGTGGAGGTCACGACCGAGGTCCAGCACGGCCAGGCGGTGATGCTCGTCTCGAACACCGGTCCTGTGGTTCCCGCGTACGAGGTGGACAACCTCTTCGAGCCCTTCAGACGGCTGCGTACGGAGCGAACGGGCAGTGACAAGGGTGTGGGCCTCGGCCTGTCCATCGCGCGCTCCGTGGCGCGCGCACACGGCGGCCGCATCCTGGCGACCCCGCGCGAGGGCGGTGGCCTGGTGATGCGTGTCACGTTGCCCCTTTGATCCGCCCTCCAGGTTGTTCGCTGTCAGCGGAACGGCCTGGAGGGGTGGCAAGCCTCGACTGTGTGATCGATCACATTGTCGAGTGTCCGGGCATGTGCGTTCCGTGACCCCGAGAAGGCCGGAAAGCCCGGGAAGTCCGGGTTTCCGGCGCCCCGGATGGCGGGAAATACACGGGGTGGCGTCCGTGCAATACGCCCCCGGGACCGTGTACGGTCCCGGTCGTCATCCCAGCTGCGGCCCCCTGCGGGCGTGGGGCTGGGTGTCGATTGAGTAACAGACCTTGATGTGAGGCAAAATCTCCGCCTCAGGTCGGGCACAAGTCCGGCCTCTCGCGCGTTACGTGCGCTGAGACACCGCTAAATCCCAGAGGGGGAGAGCGAAAAAATGGCAACGGACTACGACACCCCACGCAAGACCGACGACGACGTCGACAACGACAGCATCGAAGAGCTGAAGGCGCGGCGCAGCGACAAGGTCACTTCGAGCGTCGACATCGAGGACTTCGACGGCGCCGAGAGCCTGGAACTCCCGGGTGCGGACCTCTCCAACGAGGAGCTGGCCGTCCGGGTGCTGCCCAAGCAGGCCGACGAGTTCACCTGCATGAGCTGCTTCCTGGTGCACCACCGCAGCCAGCTGGCTCGTGAGAAGGACGGCCAGCCGATCTGCCGCGACTGCGACTAGGTCTCGGCCGTGACCGGCTCGACGCCGTTCCGGAAGCTTCGCTTTCGGAAGACCGGCGATCCGGCGGCAGGAGCGCAGGCGGAAACCACGGGCCCGGCAACGGGCCCCGGGGCCGTCGGCGACCCGGCCTCCGGCACGACTGTCGTGCCGTCCGACACCGCCCCGGCGGTGCCGCCGGCCACAGTGGCGGACGAGGAGTCCCGGGACAGGCCCGGGGCGCGTCGGATGCAAGCCGTCAAGAACGGTGTGCGCAAGGGCGGCGAGAGTGCGAGAAACGCCGCCCTGTACATCACCGACCTCATCATCGAGAACGCCCCGCGCGTTCCGGTCAGGGACCTCGCGACCCTGCGCGCGCAGTTCCCCGGCCTCGGTCCCGATCAGCTGGCCGACAAGCTGATCGCCGGGGCCGCCAACGCCACCTCGACCGTGGGTGCGGGCATCGGCGCGGCCGCCATGATGCCGGTCCCGCCCGCCATGCCGGCGGAGCTGGCCGCCGAGATCACCGGCGTCGCCGCCATCGAGCTGAAGCTCATCGCCGAACTGCACGAGGTCTACGGGCAGCGGCCGCCCGGCACCCTGAAGGACCGCAGCCTCGCCTACCTCACGGCCTGGACCGAGGAACGCGGGATCGACCTGACCAAGCCGACCACGCTCAACGCGGCGCTCGGCGGCCAGATGAAGCGCGAACTGCGCCAGCAGATCACGAAACGGATGGTCCGCAACCTGCCCAACCTGATGCCGTTCATGGTCGGCGCCGCCGTCGGCGCGGTCATGAACCGCCGGGACACCAGGAAACTCGCCGAGAAGGTCCGTACGGACCTGCGCCGCCGGGCCGTGCCCTGGGCGGCCCTCCCCGCCGCCGGACCCGCGCAGCACCCCGCCCAGCCCCTTCCCGGGGCCGCCCCGGCCGCACTGGAGCCCCCGGACCCCGACGGCTTCGGCCGCTGACCGCCCCCGGCCCTCAGGCCTGCGGAGCCGAAGCCTCCCGCGCGGCGCGGACCGCCGCCGCCAGGGCGTGGGGCTCGCGCGTGGAGACGTACACGTACGGGGTGGGGTCCGCCGGGTCGGTGACCTCGATCCGGACCGCCGTCGGGATGTAGCTGCGCATCAGCATGAAGGCCCGCATGTCGGCCTTGTACGTGCGCCAGGCCCGCGCCTCCTCGCCCTCCAGCACCTCGGGCTCGCCCAGCGCCGACACCGGGATCCGGGACTCGCCCGCCGCCAGCACCCCGTTCACCACGCGCACCCGGGCGGAGCCCATCGAGCTCACCAGCATCCCCGCCAGCGCGCCGCCGCCGACGAACCCCGCCAGCAGCGGCAGCGTGCCCAGCGGAAGGGTGATCAGGGCGCCGGCCACACCGGTCAGGGCGGCGATGCCCCACCAGGAGCGGGGGGCGGAGAGGCGTTCGTCGTGGTGCGCGGGGGAGAGCTGCATGCCCTCAAGCCTCCCACGAGGCGACCGGCGGGTAGCCGCGCGGGTAAGGTCTGCGGCTGTGAGTGGACGAAACACAGCGTTGACGCCCCCGGCCGGTGCCGTCGCTCCGGTCCGGCATCCCGATGCCCCGGCACCCGGAGAGCTCCTCGGTGCGCACTACGAACACTGTTTCGGGTGCGGCGGGGGCCAGCCCCACGGGCTCCATCTGGAGGCCCGCGCGGGTGAGGGCGTGCGCGTCACCGCCGAGTTCACCGTCCGTCCCGCCCACCAGGGCGCGCCGGGCCTCGCCCACGGCGGGGTGCTGGCCACCGCGCTCGACGAGACGCTGGGATCCCTGAACTGGCTGCTGCGCGTCATCGCGGTGACCGGCCGGCTGGAGACCGACTTCGTGCGGCCCGTCCCGGTCGACACCGTGCTGCACCTGGAGGCCGAGGTCACGGCCGTCGCGGGCCGGAAGATCTACTCCACGGCCGTGGGCCGGATAGGCGGCCCGGACGGGCCCGTCGCCGTCCGCGCCGACGCGCTCTTCATCGAGGTGAAGGTCGACCACTTCATCGACAACGGTCGGCCCGAGGAGATCCGGGCGGCGATGGCCGACCCGGACCAGGTCAGGCGCGCACGCGCCTTCGAGGTGAACCCCTGATGTCCCAGAAGAACCACGGACCCCGTCATGACGTCGACGTGCTGATCCGCCGCGTCGACCCCGAGGTCCCGGTCCCGGCCTACGGCCACCCCGGCGACGCCGGCTGCGACCTGGTGACCACCGTGGCCGCCGAGCTGGAGCCCGGGGAGCGGGCCGTCCTGCCCACCGGCATCTCCATCGCGCTGCCCGACGGGTACGCCGCCTTCGTGCACCCCCGCTCGGGCCTGGCCGCCCGCTGCGGCCTCGCGCTCGTGAATGCCCCGGGGACGGTGGATGCCGGGTACCGTGGGGAGATCAAGGTGATCGTGGTCAATCTCGACCCGCGCGAGAGCGTCCGGTTCGAGCGCTTCGACCGCATTGCCCAGCTGGTTGTCCAGCGGGTCGAGAAGGTCCGCTTCCACGAGGTGGCGGAACTTCCCGGCTCGGCCCGGGCCGACGGGGGGTTCGGCTCCACCGGCGGTCATGCGGCCGTGGCCGGATCCGGCGCTGGTCAGCAGGGTGGGAATGGCTACGCTTCGGTCGTAACCGACCGGGAAGGACAGTGACGTGTTCGGACGTCGCAAGAAGAACGACTCCGCCGACGACGGCGGCGCGGCCGAGCAGGTCGACGGCGTGCGCCCCGACGAGGCGGCCGAAGCCGGGGAACCCCGGCGGGTGAACCTGCCTCCGGCCCCGCGGCCCGACGGCCCCTGGGACGTCTCCGAGGTGCCCGGCAACCCCGCGGACGGCCGGGTCGACCTCGGCGGCATCCTCGTCCCCGGTGTCGAGGGCATGGAACTGCGCGTCGAGGTCGCCGGTGACGCGATCGTCGCCGCCACCGTGGTCCTGCGGGACAGCGCCGTCCAGCTTCAGGCCTTCGCCGCCCCCAAGAAGGAGGGCATCTGGGGCGAGGTCCGCGAGGAGATCGCCTCGGGCATCACCCAGCAGGGCGGTCTCATCGACGAGGTCGACGGGCCCCTGGGCTGGGAGCTGCGCGCGCAGGTCCCCGTTCCGCTGCCCGACGGCCAGACCGGCGCCCAGCTGGTGCGCTTCGTCGGCGTCGACGGCCCGCGCTGGTTCCTGCGCGGCGTCATCTCCGGCCAGGGCGCGGTGCGCCCCGAGTCGGCCGGCGTGCTGGAGCAGATCTTCCGGGACACCGTCGTCGTGCGCGGCGAGGGCCCGATGGCCCCGCGCGACCCCATCGTCCTGAAGCTGCCGAACGACGCCCAGATGGTGCCGGACGGCGTGCAGACGGCCGAGGACCAGGAGAGCTCCCGCTTCTCCGGCGGCATGGGCCAGCTGGAGCAGGGCCCGATGATCACCGAGATCCGCTGAACCGGCGGACCTCGGCGCCACCCGTTTCACACCGCGGGCCGTACTCCTCCGGGGATACGGCCCGCTGCCGTACCCGCCGGGCGTCAGGGATGCGTCAGGGATCTCCGTCCGGCCGCCGATCGGTGCGTGAACAGCGGGAACGTCCCCGAGAATGAGCGCATGGGACGCGGCAGGCTGAGGATCTATCTGGGCGCGGCACCCGGTGTGGGCAAGACGTACGCCATGCTCTCCGAAGGCCACCGGCGGGTGGAGCGGGGCGGTGACGTCGCCGTCGGCTTCGTCGAGCACCACGGGCGGCCGCGCACCGAGGTCATGCTGCACGGCCTCGAACAGGTCCCCCGGCGGGAGCTGGTCCACCGGGGCGCCACCTTCACGGAGATGGACGTGGACGCGGTCCTCGCGCGCCGCCCCGCCGTGGCCCTCGTCGACGAGCTCGCACACACCAACGTGCCCGGCTCGCGCAACGCCAAGCGCTGGCAGGACGTCGAGGAGCTCCTGCGGGCCGGCATCGACGTGGTCACCACCGTCAACATCCAGCACCTGGAGTCCCTCGGGGACGTGGTCGAGACGATCACCGGCGTGCGCCAGCGCGAGACCGTCCCGGACGAGGTGGTCCGGCGGGCCGAGCAGGTCGAGCTGGTCGACATGTCCCCGCAGGCCCTGCGCCGGCGGATGGCCCACGGCAACATCTACCAGCCCGACAAGGTCGACGCGGCCCTGTCCAACTACTTCCGGCCCGGCAACCTGACCGCGCTGCGCGAGCTGGCGCTGCTCTGGGTGGCCGACCGGGCCGACGAGTACCTCCAGCAGTACCGCGGCGAGCACGGCATCCGATCCACCTGGCAGGCCCGCGAGCGCATCGTCGTGGGCCTCACCGGAGGGCCCGAGGGGCGGACGCTGATCCGCCGGGCCGCGCGGATGGCCGCCAAGGGCTCCGGCAGCGAGATCCTCGCCGTGTACATCGCCCGCAGCGACGGGCTGACCTCCGCCTCCCCCAAGGAGCTCGCGGTCCAGCGGACCCTGGTCGAGGACCTTGGAGGAACGTTTCACCATGTGATCGGCGACAACGTCCCCGAAGCCCTCCTCGCCTTCGCCCGCGGGGTCAACGCCACCCAGATCGTCCTGGGCTCCAGCCGCCGCAAGACCTGGCAGTACGTCCTGGGCCCCGGGGTGGGCGCGACCGTGGCCCGCGACTCGGGACCCGACCTCGACGTGCACATCGTCACGCACGAGGAGGTGGCCAAGGGGCGCGGGCTGCCCGTGGCCCGCTCCGCCGCCCGGCTCGGGCGGCCCCGGATCGTGGCCGGCTGGCTGGTCGGCGTGGTCTTCCCGGTGCTGCTCTCCCTGCTGCTCACCCACATCAGCACGGACCCGGGCCTGGCCAACGACATGCTGCTGTTCCTGGGGCTGACGGTGGCGGCCGCCCTGCTGGGCGGCCTCTGGCCGGCGCTCGCCTCCGCCGCCTTCGGGTCGCTGCTGCTGAACTACTTCTTCGTCGAGCCCCTGCACCGGTTCACCATCTCCGACCCCCGCAACATCATGGCCATCTCGGTCTTCTTCGGCGTCGCCGTCTCGGTGGCCTCCGTGGTCGACCTGGCGGCCCGGCGCACCCACCAGGCCGCCCGGCTGCGGGCGGAGTCCGAGATCCTGTCCACCCTGGCCGGGAGCGTCCTGCGCGGCGAGACCGCCCTGGACGCGCTGCTGGAGCGGGTGCGCGAGACCTTCGCCATGGAGTCGGTGGCCCTGCTGGAGCGGGCCGGCGAGCTGGAGCCCTGGACCCCGGCCGGCAGCGTGGGCCCGGCGCCCGTGGCCCGGCCGGAGGACGCCGACGTGGACATGCCGATCGGCGACCACATGGCGCTGGCCCTGTCCGGGCGGGTACTGCCCGCCGAGGACCGCCGGGTGCTCGGCGCCTTCGCCGCCCAGGCCGCCGTGGTGCTCGACCGCCAGCGGCTGGTGGGGGAGGCCGAGGAGGCCCGCAGGCTGGCCGAGGGCAACCGGATCCGCACCGCCCTGCTGGCCGCCGTCAGCCACGACCTGCGCACCCCCCTGGCCTCCATCAAGGCCTCCGTCAGCTCCCTGCGCTCCGCCGACGTCGAGTGGTCCGAGGAGGACCGGGCCGAGCTGCTGGAGGGCATCGAGGACGGCGCCGACCGGCTGGACCACCTGGTGGGCAACCTGCTCGACATGTCCCGGCTCCAGACCGGCACCGTGACCCCGCTGATCCGGGAGATCGACCTGGACGAGGTGGTCCCGATGGCGCTGGGAGGCGTACCGGAGGACAGCGTGCTGCTGGACGTGCCGGAGACCCTGCCGATGGTGCGGGTGGATCCGGGGCTGCTGGAGCGGAGCGTGGCCAACGTCGTGGAGAACGCCGTCAAGTACAGCCCCCGGGGACAGCGGGTGCTGGTCGCGGCCAGCGCCCTCGGCGACCGGGTCGAGGTCCGGGTCGTCGACCGCGGGCCCGGGGTGCCCGACGAGGCCAAGGACCGCATCTTCGCCCCGTTCCAGCGGTACGGGGACGCCCCGCGCGGGGCCGGGGTGGGCCTGGGCCTGGCGGTGGCACGGGGCTTCGCCGAGGCCATGGACGGCACCCTCACCGCCGAGGACACCCCCGGCGGCGGGCTGACCATGGTGCTCACCCTCCGCGCGGCGCACCCCGCCGGGCCCGCCGGAACCGCGGACCGCCCCGACGGCGTTGTCCAGGCGGATCCCCCCGAAATCCAGCGCACCGGGGACCTCCCCGGACGACAGAAAGCAGGACCCCGATGACCCGGGTGCTCGTGGTGGAGGACGAACCGCAGATCGTCCGGGCCCTCGTGATCAACCTCAAGGCGCGCAAGTACGAGGTGGACGCCGCCGCCGACGGGGCGGCCGCTCTGGAACTGGCGGCCGCCCGCCACCCCGACGTGGTCGTCCTCGACCTCGGCCTGCCCGACATGGACGGGGTCGAGGTGATCAGGGGCCTGCGCGGCTGGACCCGTGTCCCGATCCTGGTCCTCTCCGCCCGGCACAGCTCCGACGAGAAGGTCGAGGCCCTCGACGCGGGCGCCGACGACTACGTCACCAAGCCCTTCGGCATGGACGAGCTGCTCGCCCGGCTGCGCGCGGCCGTCCGCCGGGCCGAGCCGGCCGCCGGGGCGGGCGGGGACGAGGTGGTCGTGGAGACCGAGGGGTTCACGGTGGACCTCGCGGCCAAGAAGGCGGTCCGCGAGGGACGCGACGTACGGCTCACCCCCACCGAGTGGCACCTGCTGGAGGTGCTCGTGCGCAACGGGGGGAAGCTGGTCAGCCAGAAACAGCTCCTCCAGGAGGTCTGGGGGCCCTCCTACGGGACCGAGACCAACTACCTGAGGGTCTACATGGCCCAGCTGCGCCGCAAGCTGGAGGCGGACCCCTCGCACCCGCGGCACTTCATCACCGAACCGGGCATGGGCTACCGCTTCGAGAAGTAGTGGGGCTTCGAGGGGGAGCGGGGGCGCCGGTAGGCTTCCTGTATGAGTGCTGAACCGCGTCCCGAGAAGCCCGCGAAACCGGCCAGGCCGGCGGGCCGGTTCCGCCGGATGATAGAGCGGCTGTCCACCTCCCAGGAGGAGCTGCATTCGGCGGAACTGCAGGAGGACGCAGAAGCCGCGGGGTGCACGCGGATCTGCGACTGCCACGACCGCCAGATAGTCAAGGTGACCGGAACCCTGCGTACCGTCACCCTGCGGCCGCGCGCGGGCGTACCCGCCCTGGAGGCGGAGCTCTTCGACGGCTCGGCCGCGCTGGACGTGGTGTGGCTCGGGCGTCGCTCGATCGTGGGAATCGAGCCCGGGCGGCGCATGATCGCCTCCGGGCGGATCGCGATGAGCCACGGACGCCGGGTCCTGTTCAACCCGAAGTACGAACTCCGACCCCTCGGACAGGAGCACTGACCGGTGACGTCACTCGACCGACCGACCACGCCGGGGTCCGCCCCCTCCAACCCCCCCGGGGACCAGAAGGAGGTCACGCAGGCGGCGCTCTTCGACGCCTTCGGCGGCATCCGGGGCACCGTGGAGACCATGCTCCCCGGCCTGCTGTTCGTGATGATCTACACGATCAACAAGGACGTGAAGATGTCCGCCATCGCGGCGGGCGTGGTCGCGGTGCTGCTGGTGATCGTGCGGCTGCTGCGCAAGGACACCGTCAAGCACGCCTTCAGCGGGGTCTTCGGCGTCGGCGTGGGCGTGGCCTTCGCCCTGTTCACGGGCAGCGCGAAGGGCTTCTACCTGCCCGGCATGATCTACGGGGTCGGCCTGGGCGTGGCCTTCACGCTGTCGGCGCTGGTCGGCTTCCCGCTGCTGGGCGTGATCCTCGGGCCGGTGTTCAAGGAGAACCTGTCCTGGCGGACCCGCAACCCCGGGCGCAAGAAGGCGTACACCAAGGCCAGCCTGGCCTGGGGCCTGATCTTCCTGGCGAAGTACGCGATCCTCTTCCCGCTCTACTGGTGGGGTGACGAGACCCAGCTGGGCTGGGTGCTGATCGCGCTGAAGCTCCCGCCGATGGTGCTGGCCGTGTACTTCACCTGGGTCTTCCTGGCGAAGGCGCCGCCGCCGATCGACGTGATCGCCGAGTACGAGGCCGAGGAGGCCGCCCGCGAGAAGCGGGGCTGAACCGCAGCGTGCCGAAGGGGCGGGGTGACCGGGTCACCCCGCCCCTTCTGCATTGCCTCAGTGCTTGGCCTGGAGGAGGTCCTCCAGCTGCTCCTCACGGGCCTGGGCGGCCACGAACAGGAGCTCGTCGCCCGGCTCCAGGGTCTCCTCGCCGTGCGGGGTGAGCACCCGGTTGCCGCGGATGATCGTCACCAGCGAGGTGTCCTCGGGCCAGTTGATCTCGCTGATCTGGGTCCCCGCCACCGAGGAGTCGGCCGGCAGGGTCAGCTCGACCAGGTTGGCGTCGCCGTGGCTGAAGCGCAGCAGGCGCACCAGGTCGCCGACGCTGACGGCCTCCTCGACCAGGGCCGACATCAGGCGCGGCGTGGAGACCGCGACGTCGACGCCCCAGGACTCGTTGAAGAGCCACTCGTTCTTCGGGTTGTTCACCCGCGCCACGACCCGGGGGACCCCGTACTCGGTCTTGGCGAGGAGGGAGACGACCAGGTTCACCTTGTCGTCACCGGTGGCGGCGATGACCACGTTGCAGCGCTGCAGCGCCGCCTCGTCGAGCGAGGTGATCTCGCAGGCGTCGGCCAGCAGCCACTCCGCCTGCGGCACCCGCTCCACCGAGATGGCGGTCGGCGCCTTGTCCACGAGGAGCACCTCGTGGCCGTTCTCCAGCAGCTCGCCCGCGATGGAGCGGCCCACGGCCCCGGCTCCGGCGATCGCGACCCTCATGCGTGTGCCTCCTCGGGGCCCTCGGCGAAGGCCGCCTCGACCTTGTCGATCTCGTCCGTGCGCATCATCACGTGGACGAGGTCGCCCTCCTGGAGCACGGTCTGCGAAGTGGGCAGCATCGCCTCGCCCAGGCGGGTGAGGAACGCGACACGCACGCCCGTCTCCTCCTGGAGCTTGCTGACCTTGTGCCCGATCCAGGCGGGGGAGGTGTGCACCTCCGCGAGCTGGACGCCGCCGCTCGGGTCGCGCCACAGGGGCTCGGCGCCCGACGGCAGCAGCCGGCGCAGCATCTGGTCGGCGGTCCACCGTACGGTCGCGACGGTGGGGATGCCGAGGCGCTGGTACACCTCGGCGCGCTTGGGGTCGTAGATGCGGGCGGCGACGTTCTCGACGCCGAACATCTCGCGGGCCACGCGGGCCGCGATGATGTTGGAATTGTCACCACTGCTGACCGCGGCGAAGGCTCCCGCCTCCTCGATCCCGGCCTCGCGCAGGGTGTCCTGGTCGAAGCCGACCCCGGTGACGCGGCGGCCGCCGAACGAAGCCCCGAGCCGGCGGAATGCGGTGGGGTCCTGGTCGACGACGGCGACCGTATGCCCCTGCTGCTCCAAGGTCTGCGCGAGGGCGGAGCCCACTCTTCCGCAGCCCATAATGACGATGTGCACGGCCGTCCTTCCGGCTGTCAGCGGCTCGCTGGTTTCCAGCCTCATTGCATGCTCTGGCTAAACAGGGTCTCAGACCACGGCCCAAGCTACACACGGGTGGTCACCGGTGTGACCATTTGGGGTCCGCGGGGTGCCTCATTGGCGGCGCATTGGTGAGGATCATGGACCGGGGGTTCGTCAGCCCGATATCGAACGCTTACGATCCTCTGCGTGTCCAAACTGACCGACGTGCCCAAACGGATCCTGATTGGCCGGGCGCTGCGCAGCGACCGCCTCGGGGAAACGCTCCTCCCCAAGCGGATCGCCCTTCCCGTCTTCGCCTCCGACCCGCTCTCGTCCGTGGCATATGCCCCCGGCGAGGTCTTGCTTGTCCTGTCGATCGCGGGTGTGTCGGCGTACCACTTCAGCCCCTGGATCGCGGTCGCGGTCGTCGTGCTGATGTTCACCGTCGTGGCTTCCTACCGGCAGAACGTCCACGCGTACCCCAGCGGCGGCGGCGACTACGAGGTCGCCAACACCAACCTCGGCCCCAAGGCCGGGCTGACGGTGGCGAGCGCCCTGCTCGTCGACTACGTCCTCACCGTCGCCGTGTCCATTTCCTCCGGCGTCGAGAATCTCGGCTCCGCCGTCGATTTCGTCATCGAGCACAAGGTGCTCTCGGCGATCATCATGATTCTGCTCCTCACGCTGATGAACCTGCGCGGAGTGAAGGAATCCGGGAAACTCTTCGCCATCCCGACGTATGTGTTCGTCGGCGCGGTTTTCGTCATGATCGCCTGGGGTGCCTGGCGCGGCCTGGTCATGGGCGACACCATGACCGCGCCCACCGCCCACCTGGAGATCAAGGCCGAACACCAGGGACTCGCCGGCTTCGCGCTGGTCTTCCTGCTGCTGCGCGCCTTCTCCTCCGGCTGTGCCGCCCTGACCGGCGTCGAGGCCATCAGCAACGGCGTGCCGGCCTTCCGCAAGCCCAAGAGCAAGAACGCCGCCACCACCCTCGCCCTGATGGGCGCCCTCGCCGTCACCATGTTCTGCGGGATCATCGGCCTGGCCATGGCCACCAAGGTCCGCATGGCCGAGGCACCCGCCACCAACCTGCTGGACCACGGCGTCCCCGTCGGCGCCGGCTTCGTCCAGCACCCGGTGATCTCCCAGGTCGCCGAAGCCGTCTTCGGCAGCGGCAGCATCCTGTTCATCGTCCTGGCGACCGCGACGGCCCTGGTCCTCTTCCTGGCCGCCAACACCGCCTACAACGGCTTCCCGCTGCTCGGCTCGATCCTCGCCCAGGACCGGTACCTGCCGCGCCAGCTGCACACCCGCGGCGACCGGCTCGCCTTCTCCAACGGCATCGTGCTGCTGGCCGGCGCCGCCATGCTGCTGGTGTGGATCTACGACGCCGACTCCACCAAGCTGATCCAGCTCTACATCGTCGGCGTGTTCGTCTCCTTCACGCTCAGCCAGATCGGCATGGTCCGGCACTGGAACCGCCACCTGGCGAGCGAGCGCGACCAGGCCGCCCGCCGCCGGATGCACCGCTCCCGGGCCATCAACACCTTCGGCGCGGCCTTCACCGGGCTCGTCCTGGTCGTCGTGCTGGCCACCAAGTTCACGCACGGCGCCTGGGTCGCCCTCATGGGCATGCTGATCTTCTACGGCACCATGACCGCCATCCGGAAGCACTACGACCGGGTCGCCTCCGAGATCGCCGCGGACGAGGGCCCCAGCGACGACAGCGTGCGCCCCTCCCGGGTCCACTCCATCGTCCTGGTCTCCAAGGTCCACAAGCCCACCCTGCGCGCCCTGGCCTTCGCCAAGCTCACCCGCTCGGACACCCTGGAGGCGCTCAGCATCAGCGTCGACCCGGCCGAGACCAAGGCGCTCAGGGACGAGTGGGAGCGGCGCGGGATCAACGTCCCGCTGAAGATCCTCGACTCCCCCTACCGCGAGATCACCCGCCCGGTGGTCGAGTACGTCAAGGGGCTGCGCAGCGAGAACCCGCGCGACGCGGTCAGCGTCTACATCCCCGAGTACGTCGTCGGCCGCTGGTACGAGCACCTGCTGCACAACCAGAGCGCGCTGCGCCTCAAGGGCCGCCTGCTCTTCACCCCCGGCGTGATGGTCACCTCGGTGCCCTACCAGCTGGAGTCCTCGGAGCTCGCCCGCCGGCGGGCCCGCAAGCGCCAGGAGTGGAACGCCCCGGGCGCGGTGCGCCGCGGCCCCGTCGACACCCCGCGGCCGCGTCCCAAGGACCCGGCGGGGAGGTAGGCCCGGCGGGTGGCGAACGGCCGGACGGGATCCACGTAAACTGGTGGGTCGGTCGTCCGGCCGTTCGCCTTTTTCCGTTTTTCCGCCCCTGAATCTCCCTGGAGTCTCCCCACCATGACCGAGCAGAACGAGAAGCAGTCACTGGTCGGGGAGGAGTACGAGGTCGAGGTCGGCCCCGTCGCGCACGGCGGCCACTGCATCGCGCGGACCTCAGACGGCCGCGTCCTGTTCGTCCGGCACACCCTGCCGGGCGAGAAGGTCGTCGCGCGCGTGACGGAGGGCGAGGCGGACTCCCGCTTCCTGCGCGCCGACGCGGTCACGATCCTGACCGCCTCCAAGGACCGGGTCGAGGCCCCCTGCGCCTTCGCCGGCCCCGGAAAGTGCGGCGGCTGCGACTGGCAGCACGCCAAGCCCGGCGCCCAGCGCCGGCTCAAGGGCGAGGTCGTCGCCGAGCAGCTCAAGCGGCTCGCGGGCCTCACCCCCGAGGAGGCCGGCTGGGACGGCACGGTGGCCCCCGCCGAGGGCGACAAGCTCCCGGCCGGCGAGGTCCCGCAGTGGCGCACCCGCGTCCAGTACGCCATCGACGAGGACGGCCGCGTCGGCCTGCGCAAGCACCGCTCGCACGACATCGAGCCCGTCGACCACTGCATGATCGCTGCGCCCGGGGTCACGGAACTGGGCATCGAGAAGCGCTCCTGGCCGGCGATGGCCTCGGTCGAGGCGATCGCCGCCTCCGGCTCGAGCGACCGCCAGGTCGTCCTCACCCCGCGCCCGGGCGGCCGCCTGCCCCTGGTCGAGCTCGACAAGCCCGTCTCCGTCCTCCGGGTCGAGGAGAAGGACGGCGGGATCCACCGCGTCCACGGCCGCCCCTTCGTCCGCGAGCGCGCCGACGGCCGCACCTACCGCGTCGGCATGGGCGGCTTCTGGCAGGTCCACCCGCAGGCCGCCGACACCCTGATCAAGGCCGTCATGCAGGGCCTGATGCCGCGCAAGGGCGAGATGGCCCTCGACCTCTACTGCGGCGTCGGCATCTTCGCGGGCGCGCTCGCGGAGCGCCTCGGCGAGACGGGGGCGGTCCTCGGCATCGAGTCGGGCAAGCGCGCGGTGGAGGACGCCCGCCACAACCTGGCCGACTTCCCCCGGGTCCGCATCGAACAGGGCAAGGTCGACACGGCCCTCCCGCGCACCGGCATCACCGAGTGCGACCTGATCGTCCTGGACCCCCCGCGCGCGGGCGCCGGCAAGCAGACGGTCCGCCACATCGCGGGCCTCTCGGCCCGCCGCATCGCCTACGTCGCCTGCGACCCGGCGGCGCTGGCCCGCGACCTGGGCTACTTCAAGGAGGCGGGCTACAAGGTCCGCACGCTCCGCGTCTTCGACCTCTTCCCGATGACGCACCACGTGGAGTGCGTCGCGATCCTAGAGCCGACTGGAAAAGGCCTCTGATCTGCAGGTTAGGGCAGTGTGCGTTGTGTGTGCTGTGGGCGTTACGGGCGATGTCTTGACGCTGATTTGACGCACGCTCTGGTGGGTCGTCAGCTCCCTGATTACGCAGGTCGCGTCAGGTGTCAGGCCTCAAGCCGGAGACTTGGCATTACGAATTCTTGACGGCGCGCTGCCATGGGTGGCCAATGCTCATGGCAGCGGGAGCTGTCCGGGCATCGCTGAACACCTCGAAATGGGCGTTCGGCGACTACTTTCCGTAACCCGGACCGTAGGGGCTCAAGCCGCCAAGGAACGGCTTCAGACGCACGCTGCCCGCCCCCACACTACGAGAATCACCTGATACCCGCTGATCCTCTACCGGCCGCGGAATGCGGGTCGGTAATGGTCCTCTTTGGCTGGACCTATGCGGTGCGTGGCGAGATCCGACCGCCGCGTGCCTGCTCGATGTGAGGTGCACCTTTCTCCCCTTAGACTGCCGCTGCGTGGTCCGGGGAGTCGCGGAACGTGAGAACGGGGCCTGGTGCCCACACCACGAGGGGAGGCGCACGACCCGTGGAGCCACTGAGGGATGACGATCCGCAGGTCATCGGGGCGTACCGGTTGGTGTGCCGGATCGGGGCCGGCGGCATGGGCCAGGTGTATCTGGGGGAGTCCGCCGCGGGTCAGCAGGTGGCCGTCAAGGTCATCAAGGCGTCGGTGCTCGACGAGGACACCCGGGCCCGGTTCCTGCTGGAGGTGGACAGCCTCAAGACGGTGTACGGGCCTTTCATCGCGGCCTTCGTGGCCGCCGACGCCCAGGCCGACCAGCCCTGGCTCGCCGTCGAGTACGTTGCCGGGCCGGATCTGCGGACGTTCGTCACGGAGAACGGTCCGCTGCCGCTCGCCGAGACGGCCAGCCTCGGCGCGCTCCTGGCCGAGGGACTCACCACCGTTCACGACGCCGGCCTGCTCCACCGCGACCTCAAGCCGCAGAACATCCTGCTGGCCCAGTACGGCCCCAAGGTGATCGACTTCGGCCTCGCCGTCCTCGCCGAGCGGCGCTCCACCCTGACCGCCACCGGATTCGTCGTCGGCTCCGTCCTGTGCATGCCCCCGGAACAGGCGCGCGGCGAGCACCAGCTCGACACGGCGGCCGACGTCTACTCCCTGGGCGTGGTTCTGCTGTATGCCGCGACCGGGCACTATCCGTACACCGGGCCGACCTGGCAGGCGGTGGCGCTCCGGATCGAGGACCCCGAGACCCTGCCCGATCTTGCCGGACTCCCGCCGCAACTCCGCCCGCTGATCACCGACATGCTCGCGCTCGACTCCGCCGCCCGTCCCACGCTCACCGAGGTCACCGCGGAGCTCGTGGAAGTGATCCACGGCTGCGGCCTGACGGCAGCGCAGGCCAAGCGGCTGCTCGGCGACCATACACCGACACTTCCGGTGCCGAGCGTGACGGCTCCGGCGCAGGAGTCAGCCGAGTACCCGGCGTACACGCCGACACTGGTCGACGTGGCCGTGCACGAGAGCGAAGGCCCGGCGGACGCACCGGCCGACTCCGAGGAGCAGGACGAGCAGGACCCGCAGTTCGGGGACGAACCGCGCGGCGATGAGGAGGCCCCGGAGGCTCAGGCACAAGCGGAACGGGCTCCCGAGCGCCCCGCCACCCGGCCTGCCGTGCCACGGGACTCCGGTACCTCGGGTGTCCGGCTCACCGCACCCCTGCGCATCGCCGAGTCCCTCCGTGCCGCGTATGCACGCGAGGCGCGGTTCTGACCCGGGGCGTCCATACCCATCTGACCTCGCGGTTCACGCTCCTTCCCGGATCCGGCCGGATTGATCGATCAGTTCCCGGCGCCACGCCACCCCGTGAAAGACTTGCCCCCTCGAACCGGCCCCCGTACGGGTGGGGCCGCAGCCGCAGTCACTGCGGCGCACGCATGCACGACGGAGGGACGTACGGGGTGGCAGAGCAGGGGGAGACCCGGTACCCGGCAGGAGCCCAGATCCTTGTCCGTGACGAGGAGTGGCTGGTCAAGAACTCGGTCCGGACGGACCACGACGGCTCCAAGATCGAGGCCGTCGGGATCTCCGAGTTCGTCCGGGACGAGGAGGCGGTCTTCTTCACGGAGATCGACACGGTCGAGCTCCTGGAGCCTGAGAAGACCCGCCTGGTGCCCGACACCTCGTCCTACTTCCGCCGGGGCAGGCTCTTCCTGGAAGCCGTCCTGCGCAAGACTCCCCTGCCGCAGTCCGAGCGCGGACTGGCCCTGGCCGACCGCTTCCTGCTCGACCCGCTCGCCTACCAGCAGCGCCCCGCCGAGCTCGCGCTGTCCATGCGCAACCTCCGCCCACGCCTGCTCATCGCCGACGTCGTCGGTCTCGGCAAGACCCTGGAGATCGGCCTCACACTGGCCGAGCTGATCCGCAGGGGCCGGGGCGAGCGCATCCTCGTCGTCACCCCGCAGAGCGTCCTGGAGCAGTTCCAGCACGAGCTGTGGACCCGCTTCTCCATTCCTCTGGTACGCCTCGACTCCCTCGGCATCCAGCGCATCCAGCGTGAGATCCCGGCCGGCCGGAACCCGTTCACCCACTACAAGCGCGTCATCATCTCCGTCGACACGCTCAAGAACATCGGCCAGTACCGCCACCACCTGGAGCGCATCCGGTGGGACGCCGTGGTCATCGACGAGTCCCACAACCTCATCAACCCGGGCAGTCAGCGGCGCGCCCTGGCGGAGATCCTGGCGCCCCGCACCGACGCGCTGCTCCTGGCCAGTGCTACACCGCACAACGGCGACAAGCGCTCGTTCGCGGACCTCGTCTCCCTGCTCGACCCGGCCGCCATCGCGGACCCGAACCACTACGACCCCGCCGAGGACCTCGGCCACCTCTTCATCCGGCGTACGAAGATCAGCCCCGAGGTCCGCGACGAGATGGGCTCGGAGTGGGCGGACCGTGGGCCGACCCGCTCCCTGCACTGCGCGGCGAACGAGGCCGAGGAGCGGATCTTCGCGGAGCTCACTCGGTACTGGATTCCCACGCCGCCTGACAGCACCGACTTCGGCACGGCCGACCAGGATGTAAAGCCGGTCGCCACCGACCCCCTCTTCGCCTACAACCTCCTCAAGACCTTCCTCTCCTCGCACACCGCCCTCGCCGAGACGGTCGCCACCCGCATCACCACCCTCGACAAGAAGGCCCGCAAGGCCGCCGCCGAAGGCAAGCGGCACGATCCCGCGATCGACACCGAGCAGGCGGCCCTCGCCCGGCTGCGCGAGATCACCGACTCCATGGGCGACGGGAGCGGGCCCGGTGATTCGGCCAAGCTCGACAAGCTTGTCGAGCAGCTGAAGGAGATCGGCGTCGGCCCGCGCAGCACCGTCCGCGCCGTCGTCTTCTCCGAGCGGATCCCGACCCTCAAGTGGCTGGCCCGCGTCGTACCCGCCCGCCTCGGCTTCCCGGCCACCGGGGACGGCACGGTGAAGGCCGTGAGCATCATGCACGGCGGCCTCAGCGACGACGAACAGCAGAAGATCCTGGAGGCCTTCGGCCTCGCCGACCATCCGGTACGCCTGCTCTTCACCGGCGACGTCGCCTCCGAAGGCGTCAACCTGCACCGTCAGTGCCACCACCTGATCCACTACGACATCCCGTGGTCGCTGATCCGCATCGAGCAGCGCAACGGCCGTATCGACCGCTACGGGCAGCGCTACGAGCCCCAGTTCCGCGCGCTGATCCTCACCTCCGCACTGCCGGGCGCCAAGGACGACCGCACGGTCGCCGAGAAGCTGCTTAGCCGCGAGGAGGAAGCCCACAAGCTCAACGGCACGGCGGAGGCGGAGACCGGCTACTACCGGGCCGACGAGGAGGAGCGACGGCTCATCCGCGAGCTGGTCGAGGGCGGCAGCGTCGAGGACTTCTTCGCCTCCGCCCCGGCCGCCTCGGACGGCGATCTCGCTGACCTGTTCGGCCAGGTGGACACCATCACCCAGCAGGAGCTGCCGCCCCGCGCCGAGACCATCTCGCTCTTCGAGCCGGACGGGGACGCCCCCGTGGTCACCGAACAGGCCACGGCCGCCTTCGTGGACACCGCGCTGGCCGAGTTGTACGGGGAGCACGCCGAGGACCGCGTGGGCCTGTTCCGCGACAAGGACACCGAGGGGCGGGAGTACCTCTCCCTCTCCCCGGCGAAGGCCCCGGACCTGCTGCACCGCCTCAAGGCCCTGCCACCTTCCTACCTCAAGGAACAGGGCATCGCGGAGCGGATGCTGCTGACTTTCGACCGGCAGCTCGCCCAGCGCAAGCTCACCGAGGCCCGCGAGAGCAGCCACACCATGTGGCCGGGCGTTTCCTTCCTCACCGACATCCACCCCGTGGTGGAGTGGCTCACGGACAAGGTGCTGGTCCAGTTCGGCCGCCAGGAGGCGCCGGTCATCACCTCGCCCCACGTCGAGCAGCCCACCTTCCTCGTCCAGGGCATCTACTCCAATGCCCTGGGCCGCCCCACCGTCGTGCGGTGGATGGCCGTCTCCGGCCTGCCCGGCGCCCCCGAGGTCCGCGCCATGGACGAGGCGCTGAGCGCCGCCAAGGTCGGCCCCAGGCTCGCCCGGACCGGCGGACCGGCCGACCTCTCGCACCTCCAGTCGCTGATCCCGGCCGCCGTGGCGGCTGCCCGCGACCACCTGGAGGCGTCCAAGGACGAATGGGAGGAGCAGATCAGCAAGCCGCTGGCCGACTACCGCGACCACCTCAAGCAGTGGCAGCAGGACTCCCTGCTGCCCGGCACGACCGGCCGCCGGGAGCGCCAGATCGAGGAGACCGCCGACGAACAGGCGCGTCTGCTCGACCAGTTGCAGACCACCGGCCGCCCCCTGCTGAGGGTCCTGGCCGTCCTGGACCGGCCCGCCCCGGACGCGCCCGCCATCGACGACACCACCACGGACCGGGCGGAGAGCTGACGTGACGTACGACTCCCTCGTCAACCACGGCGAGTACCTTTCCGCCCACTACCTGGCCGAGGTGCTCCCCAAGGACCTCAAGGCGAAGGACGGCCTCCTCGCCCGCTGGGCCACCGCGGAGGAAGAAGCCCGCCGCCACCACGCGGACGCCGTCGCGAAGGCGCGCGAGGAGGGCGCCGACCCGGCCACCGTCCCGCCGCGCGCCCGCACCCCGCGCGAGGGCCTGCGCGCCCTGCACAGCACCTACTTCGCCGGCCGCGCCGCCTTCGAGCAGGACGAGGCAGCCCTTGCCGAACCTGACGCGCCCCGGCCCGCCGACTGGGCGAAGCGCGTCACCGACCTGCACCTCGCCACGCTGCGTGCCCTCGGCTTCTCCGACGCCCACGAGCAGGCCATCACGCTCCACCGCTCCGGCCACGAGTACACCGCGCAGATCGCCCACCACGAGCCGGGTCTTGTCGCCGTCTCCTGCGGCTGGACCGCCCAGCCGGACGCCGCCCTCGACCCGGACGGCGCCGGCCGCCTCCTGCACCCGGTGGCGCTGGAGGCATCCGCCCGCCTGGAGGACGCCAAGGCGATCACCGATTTCCTGTTCGCCTGCGAGGAGCCGCCCCGGTACGTGCTGCTCCTCGTCGGCGGCGTCATCGTCCTCGCCGACCGGCTGGCCTGGCACGAGGGCCGCTACCTCGCGGCCGACCTCGACGCCGCGCTGAACCGCCGCGACGACCGCAACGGCGGCGAACTCGACACCATCGCGGCCCTGTTCGGCTCCGACTCCCTGCGCATTCCGGCCGAGGGCGGCACCGCGCCGCTCGCCGGCTTCGTCGACAAGTCCGGCAAGCACGCCGTGGGCGTCTCCACCGAACTGCGGGAAGGCCTGCGCCTGTCCGTCGAGTGGATCGCCAACGAGGTCTTGGCACGCCTGCGCGAACAGGGCGTCGCACCGCACCAGCTCGACGACCCGGCCCGCCTCGCCAAGGAACTCAGCCGAGAGTCGCTGCGCTACCTCTACCGCATCCTGTTCCTGCTGTACGCCGAGGCGCAGCCGAACCTCGGCATCCTGCCGGTGGACTACCCCGAGTACGAGCGCGGATACGGCCTCCAGCGCCTCGGTGACCTCGTCGTGCGCGACCTGGTCGGCGAGCGGTCGCGGCGCAGCTTCCACCTGTACGAATCCCTCGACCTGCTGTTCCGCAAGGTGGAGGGCGGCCACCGGGAGTGGGGCACCGAACCCGAGGACGCGGTGGCGGAGGCCGCGGACCAGGCCGCCGCCCAGGCCGAACGCGAGGCGGACAAGCTCCTTGCCGAGGGCGCCATCACTCAGGCCGAGCACACCGACCGGCTCCGCGAGGCCGACCGCTCCCGCCGCGCCGCCGCCCGCAGCGCCGACATCGGCCTGCGCTTCGAGCCGCTGAAGTCCGAGCTCTTCAAGCCGGACGCCGTCCGCCTCATCTCGCAGGACCAGCTGGAGAACCCGCACCACGACCCCGCCGACCCGGACAGCAGCGAGCACCTCGACACCCGGCTGCGCAACGAGACCCTGCACCGGGTGCTGCGTCGCCTGATGCTCACCAAGGGCAAGGGCCGTGAGCGCGGCGGCTTCATCTCGTACGCCCAGCTCGGCATCAATCAGCTCGGCGCGGTCTACGAGGGCCTGATGTCGTACACCGGCTTCATTGCGGAGGAGGACCTGTACGAGGTCGCCAAGGGTGGCGATCCGTCCGGCGGCAGCTGGATGATCCCGGCCTCTCGGGTGCAGGACTACTCGGACGAGGTGTTCGTCGAGCGCGTCAACGAGGAGACGGGCCGGCCGGTCCGTGTGGTCCACCCGAAGGGCTCGTTCGTCTACCGCCTCGCGGGCCGCGACCGGCAGACCTCCGCCTCGTACTACACGCCGAAGTCCCTGACCGAGGTGACGGTCGAGCTGGCCCTCAAGCACCGCCTGACCGAGGAGACCTCGGCCAGGGAACTCCTGGAGTGGAAGATCTGCGAGCCCGCCCTGGGCTCGGGCGCCTTCCTCAACGAGGCCATCGACCAGGTGGCGGCCGAGTACCTGCGCCGCCGCGAGCGGGAGCTGGCCCCGCGCCGCATCGACACCGAGCAGCGCCAGATCGAGCTCCAGAAGGTCAAGGCGTACATCGCCCTGCACAACGCGTACGGCGTCGACCTGAACGCCACGGCGGTGGAGCTGGCGGAGGTCTCGCTCTGGCTCAACTCCATGCACCCGGGCATGCGGGCCCCGTGGTTCGGCCTGCACCTGCGGCGCGGCAACTCCCTGATCGGGGCCGGCCGGAAGGTCTACCGGGGTGCGGACCTGACCGACCGCGCGTGGCTGGCGAAGAAGGACACCCTGCCGCCGACCGAGCTTTCGTTCCGCGACGGCGAGCTGCCGGAGGGCGCCGTCCACCACTTCCTCCTTCCGGCGGTCGGCTGGGGCGCGGTGGCGGACGAGAGCGAGGCGAAGAAGCTCGCCGAGTGGCAGGCGAAGGCGCTCGGCAAGTGGCGCAAGGGTGTCCAGCGGCCCCCGAAGGGCCCGAAGCCGTTCGTGGAGAAGGCCGACGAGCCGCAGGAGGCCCGGCAGAAGCGGTACGACCGCTGGTACAAGGCGGCATCGGGCACCGAGCTGCTCCGCCTCCAGGGCGTGGCCCGTCGCGTCGAGTTCCTGTGGAGCCTGGTCGCCAAGCGGCTGGAGCTGTCGGAGCGGAAGATCTCGCGGCGGGTGGAGGTCTGGGGCGCGGACTGGCTGAAGCACCCGGCCGAGGCCGTGGACAAGCAGAAGGTCCTGGACGACCTCACGGTGCTGGGCACGCCGTACTGGCGGCTCAAGACGGTGATGGACACCTGGTGCGCGCTGTGGTTCTGGCCGCTGGACAAGGTGGCCGAGCTGGACGGCACGTCCCCCGACTACGCGGCGGGCAGCGGTGTCGTCAGCGAGGCGCAACTCGCGGCGCTGCTGGCGGGCGAGCGCGCGGCGGCGACCGCTCCCGAGCCGAGTGGTCCTGCCCCGGGTGACCTCACCTGGCAGATGACCGGCCTCTTCGACGACCCGGACGGCGAGCAGACGGCGTTCGCGGTCGACGGGGCCGAGGAGCCGAAGGGGTCGGGGCCGCGCCGGCGCACGGGCGGCCGGACGCAGCAGATCAAGGACAAGTGGCGCTCGATCATCCCGCTGAAGGAGTTCACCGACTGGCTGGACTTCCTGGAGGCGACCCTCGGCACGGAGGACGTCCCGGACGGCACGTTCCTGGCCGGCCTGGACTCCCGCCCGGTGGACGAGGCGCTGGAAGTCCTGGAGTCGTTCGAGCGGAGCCTCGACGGCACCCTCGGCATGGACACGGGCTTCAACCTGCGGATCCGCTTCCCGTGGCTCCACACGGTCGAGGACATCGCGGGCACGACGGAGCGCGACATAAAGGCGGAGGACGGCCACGGCTTCTTCCACTGGGAGCTGCACTTCGCCCATGTGTTCCGGGGCGAGGGTGGGGGCTTCGACCTCCAGGTGGGTAACCCGCCGTGGGTCAGGCCGGACTGGGACGAGGGCGTGGTGCTGGCCGAGGCCGAGCCTTGGTTCAAGCTCTCGGAGAAGCCGTCTGCCTCAGTGTGGCGAGACCGGAAGGCCGAGGTGTTGGACGACTACGGTCGTCGCGGCGCCTACTTGAGCGACCTGGTTGCCACTGTCGGTACGGCTACCTTCCTCAGCCAGCCGACGACGTACCCGTTGATCTCTGGGACGCGGCCTGACCTCTATCGGGCCTTCATGTGCCGGACCTGGGCCAACATGGCCGGTGACGGAACCATTGGCTTGGTCCACCCGGACTCACACTTCAGCGGTGACAAGGAGGGCCGACTGCGAGAGGCTGCGTACGAGCGACTGCTGGTCCACGGCGACTTTGTCAACGCGGGAAACCGCTTCTTCCCGCCGCCGGTGGGCAGGTCCAGCCACTTCGGTGTGCACATCTACGGGCAGGCGGGGGAGATCGGCTTCGACCATCTGTCGTGGCTCTTCTCCGTCGACGCCCTGCGTAAGTCAGACACGGACGACGGCACGGCCCCGGACCCCGGTGTGCGATTTGGCAGCAGCTGGGACGAGCGGCCGCACCGCAAGCGGATCGTTCGGGTGGATGAGGAGACCCTGGCGCAGTGGCAGCGCTTGACCGGCGAGGAAGACCAACCGGTGCGGCAGGCGCGTTTGCTGTCCCCTGTAAGTACGGCGGAGGCTCAGGCTATCCGGGCACTCGCCGACTATCCGCTGCGGCTGGCGGCACTCAACCCGCAGATCAGTAGCGGATACAACGAGAAGACCGCCAAGGACGTGGGCCTCATTGGCTACAACACGGCTGATGGCCAGGGCGAGGTCTTCCGGCCGACCAAGTGGTCCGAGGTGATCCTCAAGGGCCCGCAGATCGGTCTGGCGAACCCGATGTTCAAGCAGCCGAGTCAGGGAGGCGGCGAGGTCCTGGGCCTCAACCCCCTGGAGCTCGCCGACGACGCAGTACCGGAGACCGAGTACGTCCGCGTGGCCGACGAGCACACCTACAAGGCCGCGCAGGACTACTGGACCGACCACAGGACGCTGGAGGAGCTGCGGGCCTCGGAGGTGGAGGTCGCCCGGGCGAGGGCCGCGGTGGCCGCGTCGCAGGACCTTGCGATCGAGGAGGTCACCGACGAGCAGGTTGACGGGCATCTTCTGGGACGGAGGCGGCGGCCGTATACCGACTTCTACCGGTTGGCGTGGCGTGAGTTCATCGCCCCGGATACAGAGCGCAGTCTCTACGTTGCCATGCTACCGCCTGGCCCTGCGCACATTCACGCAGTTAGAAGCGCTTCCGTCAGCGATATCCGCAGTTCCGCTTTGACCGCTGGCTTCTGGTCGGCGATTCCGATCGACTACCTGCTGCGCTCGACACGAGTCAGGCACCTCGACGTTACGCCGGCTCGTAGGCTTCCCGTCCCGTCAGCTGAGCACCCGCTTGCCTCACCACTGCTCTTGCGAACGCTGCGTCTCAACTGCCTTACCCGTGCGTACGCTGACTTGTGGGAAAGCCTGTACGACCGGACATGGCCCGGATACGAGCCGTGGGCGTGCGTCTGGCCTGACCTCACCGCCTTGAACGAGGTCACACCCGAGTGGAATCGCGCAACCCCGCTTCGAACCGAGCGGGCTCGTCGAGCGGCACTGGTTGAGATCGATGCGCTGGTGGCAGTCTGGCTTGGGGTGAGTGCTGACGCGCTGGCGGCCATGTACAAAGCCCGATTCCCGATCATGCAGGACTTCGACGCGGTTACCTGGTTCGACAAGAGCGAGCGCAAGATTGCGGGCGATCGCTACACCTTCGGCTTCGGTCAGACGAAAGAGCAGTACGAGCAGTTCCTCGCGCATGACAAGGGCGAGCGGGCCGAGCCGCCGGAGGGTTACGCAAAGCCCTTCTACAAGGCGCAACGGGAACAGGAGATGCGTGCGGCGCACGCCTACTTCTCGGCCCGGCTTCAGGATGCGATCAACCAGGGCAAGTGGACGCCTAACGCGTGAACGCCAGTGCCCCGCGTCGGAGGTGATCCGGCGCGGGGTGGACGGAGGTGGCCGGGTCAGGCCTGAATCGCGTGTGAGACGAAACCACCCCACGCGGCGGGGGAGAGGGCGAGCTGCGGGCCCTGCTTGATCTTGGAGTCGCGGACGTGGATCGTCGGGGGGCAGACGGCGATCTCCACGCAGTCACCGGAGCCGCCACTGCTGTAGCTGGACTTGTTCCAAGAGGGCGACTTCAACACAGGAGTCGCCAGAGCTACCGCTGTAGCTGCTCTTGAACCAGGCCAGTTCCGTGGTACTCATGTTGCTCCTCGCATCTGCCGCAACAGGCTCACGGACTCTTCTTCGGAGAGAGCCTGTGACCGCATCCTGGCATATCGCAGCTGGAGCGTGCTGACCACTTTGGGGTCGCAGATGAACTGGCCTCCTTCCTGTCCCTCGCAGTAGCCGAACCATCGGTTGGCGGAGGTCTCCAGCAGCTGCATTGGCCCGTCAAGCCCTGCGTGGCGCTCTCGCACTTGAGGCATCACTTGAATCTCGATGTTCCTGAGCTGCGTGAGGTCGAGGATGTGCTCGATGAGTGCTCGTGTGACGGCTGTCCCACCCGCACGCCTCAAGAAAAGGTGCTCTTCCAGGATGAAGCTATAGGCGGTATTTGGACGCTCGTGGAGCAGTCGCTGCCGCTTCAAGCGCGCAGCCAGGTGATCTTCGACCTCCTCGTCACTCAGCGGCGGAAGCCGGTGCTCGAACAACGTCCGCGCGTACCCCTCCGTCTGCAACAGCCCAGGGATCAAGCGGCACTCGTACGTGTACAGCGTGACCGCCTCCGCTTCCAGCCGGGCCCACTTTCTGAACCAACTAGCCAGCCCCGGCTGTCGGGACAGATGCCGCGCTGCCTTCTTCAGCGCGCCCGTGTTGCCCAGTGCCGCCTCCGCCCGCTCCACGAACTCCGGGTCCGGCATGCGCCGGCCCTGCTCGCTCGACGCGACCGTGTGCTTTGAGAACCGCACCAGCGGGACGAAGTCCTCCCGGCTCAGCCCCGCGTGCTCGCGCAGCGCCTGGACCACCGCGCCGAACGTCCGCAGGCTGTCCGAGGAATCCGGCTCACCTCCGCCCGGCGTCGGTCCGCCCGCGCACGGTTCCTCGTCCATGCCATCCATGTACTCGGCCATCACCGGCCACCTCCGCGCCCGCCCACCTCGCGTCCCACACCCGACCCTTCTCATGGTCACGTTCGGTGACGCGTACTGTCCACCCGTTGTGCGCGTACGCTGACGCAGCGTACGCGGCGCATCCCTGGTGAAGCGGCCTTGGAACCCGCCAGATTGGCGCCATGACACCTCCCCCCACCCGCCAAGGCGATGTCACCGTACGTGCGTTCGCCCAACGCTTCAGCTCCACCCCGCTCGGCGCCCGCCTGGCCCGTCATCTCGCGCTCCATCAGCTGCACGGCTGGGGCATCCCGTACGGCTCGGAGGCCTCCGACATCACCGCCCAACTCGTCGCCGAGCTGGCCGCCAACTCCGTGACGCACGGCCGGGTACCCGGCCGGGACTTCGAGCTGCGGCTCGCGCTCACCGACGGCACCCTCCGCGTCGAGGTCTCGGACACCCGTGGCGAGCGTCGGCCGCCCCACCCCCGCGAGCTCCCCGAGCCCCGGCCCCTCGCCGACTCGGGCCGCGGGTTGTTCCTCGTAGAGGCGCTGGCCGATCGGTGGGAGGTGCTGGACCGGGTACCCATCGGCAAGACCGTGCGGGCGGAGCTCGACCTGACGCGCTGACCTCGCCACTCTCCTCCCGCCGTCTATAGGGTGACCGTGAAGGTCACGTACGGCGATACGAGGGCGACGGGGAGACATGGCCGATCTGGAGGACAGCGGCAGCGGACGGGCCGTCGGGCGGCGGAAGGCCGTGGGGTACGAGCGCTATCAGCCGCCCGCAGAGGATGGTGAGTTCCAGCCGGACGCGCTCTTCCTGCCCCTGGACAGCCCACTCGAAATCGGCTCCGACGGACTCCCCACCGGAGTCGAGCTGGAGCAGTCCGCCGACGAGGAGGGCGATCCGAGAGCGGCGGAGGAATCCGATCCCGACGGCATCCGCGCCCCGTTCCGGCCCGAGAACATCAAGATCGAGACGCAGGCGACCACCGTCGATCTGCTGCTGTCCCGCCTGCGCGAGAAGATGATCGACCTGGCGCCGGACTTCCAGCGCCGGGCCGGTATCTGGACCGACGTGCAGCAGAGCCGGCTCATCGAGTCCCTCCTACTGCGGATCCCGATCTCCTCCTTCCACATGGCGCAGGACGAGGACGACAACTGGGCCGTCGTGGACGGAATCCAGCGGCTCACCGCCATTGCCCGGTTCATGGCCCCCGAAGCCGTCGGAATGACCCCGCTCACCCTCCGCGGGCTCGACTATCTGCGGGACTTCCACGGCCACACCTACGAGGACCTCACCGGGCGCCTGCGCATCCGGCTCCGCGAGACCCAGCTCGTCGTGCACATCATCCAGCAGGGCACGCCCGAGGCGGTCAAGTACAACGTCTTCTCGCGGATCAACACGGGCGGAATGCCGCTCAAGCCGCAGGAGATCCGGCACGCCATGGTGAAGGGCCCGGCCCGGACCTTCCTGGCCGATCTCGCCGAGGACGCGGCCTTCGGTGACGCCACCGGCTGGAGCGTCTCCAACGAGCGGATGGCCGACCGGGAGATGGTGCTGCGCTTCATGGCCTTCCGGCTGTCCAACCCGTTCGAGCACACGCAGCGGGACTTCGACCAGTTCCTTGTGAACGCCATGCACGGCATCAACCGGCTGACCGAGGAGGACCGCGAGGCGCACGCACGGGAGTTCCGGGAGGCGATGAAATGCGCCACCGGCCTCTTCGGCGAACACGCCTTCCGGAAGTGGAAGGGCGCCAAGGCCAAATCACCCATCAACAAGGCCCTTTTCGAAGCGGTCGCGGTGAATCTCGCCGACTTGAGTGATCATGAGCGTGATGTGCTGGTAGCGTCCCGTAACACGGTCCTCACCGGCTTCTTCGAGCTGATGAAGGACTGGGACTTCGACCGTTCCATCTCCATCGCCACCGGCGACCCGAAGAAGGTACGGACGCGGTTCGGCGAGATGGCGAAGCTCTACCGGGGGGTAGTGGACAGTGCTTGACCGGCTGACGCTGGCGAACTACAAGGCCTTTCAGCACGCGGAGCTGCCGCTCGGCCCGCTTACGCTGCTGACCGGGCTGAACTCCTCCGGCAAGAGCAGCGTCCTGCAAGCGCTCGCCCTCCTCCACCAGTCGTACACGGCCGGGGATCTCGACCACGCGGGAGAGCTGGCGCTGGAAGGCGCCGTGGGGCGCCTCGAAGCCCCGCACGAGAACGGCTTCCTGCTCAACGGCGAGCTCGTCGGACTCGGCACCGGGCAGGACGTCCTGCACGAGGAATTCACCGGGGACGAGCCGGAGATCACCCTGGCCGTGGGCGAGGGACCGTACCGGTACTCGTGGACGGTCGGGTACGAGCCCGAGCAGAACCTGCTGCCCCTAACCGCGGTGGACCTGCCGCTGACCACCGAGGGGTACGGGAGCCGGCCGAGCGGGGACGCGGCTGTGTTTCCGCGGTACTTCACCGCCGGATTCCAGTACCTGCACGCAGACCGGATCTCACCCGCCGAGTTCTATCCGCGCGACCACCACGCGGTCGTCGGGCGCGGGTTCCTCGGCGTACGCGGCGAGCACACCGTCAACTTCCTGCGCCACCACGCCCGGGACGAGGTGCCCGAGGGGCCGCTGCGCCACCCCAAGGCCGCCTCAGCGCTGCTGCTGGACCAGGCCGCCGCCTGGATGGGCGAGCTGTGCCCGGGGGTGGACATCGAGGCGGCGGCGATCGAGGGCACCGACTCGGTACAGCTGTCGTACGGGTTCACGGGCGCGCTCGGCGCCAGCCGCCGCCGGCGTCCGACGAACGTCGGCTTCGGCCTCACCTACGCCCTGCCGATCGTGGTGGCCTGCCTGACGGCCCGGCCCGGCTCGCTGATCCTGCTGGAGAACCCGGAGGCCCATCTGCACCCGCAGGGGCAGACGCGGATGGCCGCGCTCGCGGCGGCGGCCGCCGCGCAGGGGGCGCAGCTGATCGTGGAGACGCACAGCGACCACGTGATCAACGGGGTGCGGCTCGCGGTCAAGCAGGGGCGGCTGGCACCGGACCAGGTGGTCCTGCACTACTTCCGCGGCGACGGTACGGGAGTCGGCTTCGTCACCCCGCGGGTGGACGAGGACGGACTGCTCGACCAGTGGCCCGAGGGCTTCTTCGACGAGCTGGAGAACACGCTCGACCAGCTGCTCGGCTGAACAGCGAGCCCGGGGGTGGGCCCGGCTCGTCACACATCGCGGAGGGGGAAACGTGCCGCTGCTGTTCCTGAACGACACCTCATGCGGGACCGGATGCGACCCGGCCCGGGCCGACCGGGCCATGACGGAGCTGGCGAAGACCGTGCTGACCGTCGTAGCGGCCGACCGGCCGGGCACCAGGCTGGTCAGCAAGGAGCCGCTGAACAGCGTGCACATCGCCGCCGGTCATCCCATCGGCAAGTGGTACGGCCAGCCGCGCAACCGTGACGCCTGGTTGCGGATGCTCAAGATGCAGACCTCCTCCCCGTTCAAGACGGTGTTTCCCGAAGGGGAGTCCTTCGCGGACGTCGAGTACCGCCACCAGGGCGTCCCGGTGGAGGGACTGGGAGCGGCCCACCTGATGGGTGGTGTGGGAGTCTCCCTCCCCGTGGATCCCCGGTGGGATGCCGACCGACTGACCTTGGAGCGGGAGCAGCTCACCGAGGACGGCGGCGCCTCGGAGATCAGTGAGGCGGAGATCCGGCACGCCTCGTCCCCAAGCCACCTCGACGGGCATCTGAAGTGGATCGAGGCCCGGGTCGCCGGGATCCGCCGGTCCGGTCTCGACCAGGTGCGCCGGGGCGCCGAGCTGTGGGAGCGGCGCGAGACGTTCTTCCCCCACCTCCAGTGGCTTCCCCGTGTCGAGCAGGACCTCCGGGATCTGCCGGAGGTGTGGGTCAAGCCGGTGCGTGAGCGGCTCTTCGAGCTGGAGGAAGCCGCGGCCGAGTGGGACCCGGTCACTCGCCCCATCGCGCCCCAGTGGCGATCGTACGTACGCCAGGAGTTCGAAGCGCGCCGTCGGTTCTGCTGGTTCCCCGATCTGGACGGCACGCAGCAGCTCTTCGACTGGCACTCGGAGTTCCTGCCGAAGCCCGGCCGGCTGCATTTCCGGCTGGTGCCGGAGGCGGCAACTGTGCGGGTGGCGTACGCCGGCCGGAAGCGCGGCATCGCCTGAAGCCCCGAGCCGCCGGGCGGGCCCCCGAAACCGCAGGTAGAACCCGCCGCGCCTAGGGGTGCGGCGGATGCCCCGGATACCGTAGGCGTGTGGCCCGGCCACGATCAGTGCCACCGGGACGACAGCACGCAGCAGCAAGGAGGACCGCGGTGCGACCGACTCTCGCCGCCGAGCAGGTACGGGGCAGTCTGAGCCAGTACCTGGCGACGACGTACGCGCTGGCGGACGAAGGCACCCGGCGGGCGCTGGAGAGCTTCCTCGGCGACCCGGACGACGGGATCTTCCGCGGGCCGTACCTGCGCATCCGCACGCCCTTCCGGTCGGCGGCGAACGACGACTGGCAGCGGCACCTTCAGTGGTGGCCGAGGGGTTTCCGCCCGCACCGGCACCAGGAGCAGGCATGGGAGCGGCTCTCCACCCTGCACGGCCCGGCCCGGCCCACGCTGGTGACCACGGGTACCGGCTCCGGCAAGACAGAGTCCTTCTTGGTGCCGCTGCTCGACCACTGCCGCCGGGAGCGCGCGGCCGGGCGGGAGGGCGTGAAAGCCGTCCTGCTGTACCCGATGAACGCGCTCGCCACCGACCAGGCGCACCGCATCAACGACTACCTGGCCGACGAGAAGGACGCCCGGCTGAGGGAGGCCGGTGTACAGGCCGCCCTGTATGTGGGCGACAAGCCCTCGCGGGAGTTCAAGCAGGCCAACCCGCGGATCGTGGTCGAGCGGGACGAGATCCGGCGGACCCGGCCGGACATCCTGATCACCAATTACAAGATGCTGGACCTGCTGCTCCAGCGGCCCGAGGACCACCGGCTGTGGCAGGGCTCCGCCCTCGCCTATGTGGTACTGGACGAGTTCCACACGTACGACGGCGCCCAGGGCACGGATGTGGCGATGCTGCTGCGGCGCCTCGGGGCGGTAGCGGGGCTGAACGAGCCCGGGCGCCCGCTCGGGCCGGTCTGCCCCGTCGCGACCTCGGCCACCCTCGGCGAGAACGGAGCCGGCGGCGCTGAGCGCACTGCCATGCTCGACGTTGCCGAACAGGTCTTCGGGGTCCCCTTCACGCTGGACGCCGTCATCGCCGAGGACCGGCGCACTGCCCAGGAGTTCGCCGGGGAATCCGACTTCACGCTGCCGTTCCCCGCTCCGCACGACGTGGTCGCGCTCGGCGACCCCACGCGGGACCCGCACGCGATGGACCAGCTCGTCTCCGCCTTCACGGGGGAGGCCGGGCTCTCGCCTGCGGAACTCGGGGCGCGGCTGCGGCGGCACCGGCTCACCGCCGCGGTGCTGGAGATCCTCGACGGCAGCCCGAAGACCCTCGCCGAAGTGATGGAGATCCTGCCGAGGTACGCCTACCACTGGGGCATGGCTGCGCAGCGGCAGCCCACCGTGGCCGCCCAGGCGCTCGCCCGCTACGTCGCACTCCTGTCCGTCGCCCGCGACCCCGAAGATCCGCGGCGCCCCCTGCTGTCCATCGAGGTGCACCACTGGGTGCGCTCCGTCTCACGGGTGCTGCGCGGCATCAGCGGGGCGCGGGCCGAGTTCCGCTGGGACGACGAAAGGGTGACCTCTGCCGGGAAGCTTGCCCGCACATCGGGAGAGAGCGGCGGCGCTGCGGACGACGAGGCGCCCGCACCCGCCGACGACAGCGCTCCACCGCCGGCCCAGGTGTTCCTCCCGGCCGTCTTCTGCCGCGAGTGCGGGAAGTCCGGCTGGGCCGCGTTCTCACCGGAGGCCGACCCGGCCGAACTCGACCTGAACGCGGCGAAGATCCGGCGTGCCTCGGTCGGGCGGGACAAGCGCCGGGTCCGCAATATGATCGCGGCCAGTGGGCAGCAGGCGCACGAAGCCGCCTTCGCCCAGGAGAAGCCGCGCGGCGGGCCGACCGTGATGGTGCTGGACGGCGTCAGCGGGCGGCTGCGGCCGCTCTCACCCGAGAAGGATTTCGAGGAGCCTGTCGAGGAAGGCGGGCCGCGCCCGGCGAAGGCCCTGCACAACGCGGCGTTCGTGGTCACCGATCTCGGCAGCGACCGGGCCGCCCAGGGCGATCAGTGTCCCGCCTGCCGGACCTTCAACTCGATCCGCTACCTCGGTACCGGCCTCGCCGCGCTCGCGGCGGCCTCGATCACCCAGCTGTTCACCGGCGGGGAACTGGACAAGAACCTCAAGGAGAACAAGACGCTCCTGTTCAGCGACTCGGTCCAGGACGCCGCCCACCGCGCCGGCTACGTCGCCAGCCGCTCGTACACCTTCTCCTTCCGCTCGCTCCTGGCCAGCCGCATCGACGAAGAGCAGTCCATCGCGCTGAGCGATCTCGCGGCGGACCTCATCGCCGACGTTGTCGACAGCAGTGCCGTGCGGGCTGCCGTCATCCCGCCGGACCTGCACGTCTTCAAGGGTGTCGACACCCTGCTCGCGGGGCGCAGCCGCGGCTCGCGGGCCACGTGGGAGCTCATCGCGCAGCGGCTGGCGTTCGCGGCCGTCATGGAGTTCGGCCTCAGATCCCGGCAGGGCCGCACCTTGGAGCTGACCCGGACCGTGGCGGCGGATGTCCCGCTGGAGGACCCGGACGCGGTCGCCGACCTGGTACGGGAACTGCTGCACACCACCCCCGGTGAGATCGCGCTGCCGGACGGCTCCGTGCCCGGCCCGGACCAGTTCGTCGGCTACGTACGAGGGCTCCTGGAGCGCCTGCGCACCCGGGGCGCGATCCGGCATGCCTGGCTGGACCCGTGGATCGACCAGGCGGGAGTACGCCGCTGGCCGGTCTGGGGCGGACGCACACCCGGCATGCCCGCCTTCCCGCCCGGGGTGTCGGCTCCGTCCTTCCTGCTGGGCAGCCCCAAGCAGGGCAGCGAGGACTTCGACGTCCTGACCGGACGGCTCGGGTGGTACCAGGACTGGACACGGCGCGCACTGGGCCTGCGGCCCGACGCCGCGAACGATTTCCTCGTGCGCCTGCTGCCTTCGCTTGCCGAGGCCGGCGTCCTGTCGGCGCGCACCGCCCAGGACGGTGCCACACGCGTCTACGGCCTCCAGCCCGGCCACATCCAGGTCCGCAAGCTCTCCGACGACGCCGTGGCCGACGCGACCGCGCGCTGCCCGGTCTGCTCCTGGGAGCAGACCATCGACCCGGAGCTCGCCGACCACTGGCACGCCCAGCCCTGTCCCCGCTACCGTTGCGGAGGACACCTGCGCACCGGGCGAGACATCGAAAGCGGCGTACGCCAAAGGGACTTCACCGACGACTTCTACCGGCGGATGTACCGGGATGCCGGCGTCTTCACCATCAACACCGCCGAGCACACCGGCACCCTCGACAGGCCCAAGCGCGAGGCCGTCGAGAAGGCCTTCCGCGACGGCATCGACGTCCACTACGCCAATCCGCAGGTGCTCTCCTGCACTCCGACCCTCGAACTCGGCATCGACATCGGCGACCTGTCGGCCGTCGTCCTCGCCTCGCTGCCCAAGGGTCCGGCCAACTACGCCCAGCGGGTCGGCCGGGCCGGCCGCTCCACGGGCAACGCCTACCTGCTCACCATGGTCGACCGCGGCCCCCGGGACCGTTACTACCTCGACGACCCGCGGCAGATGATCGCCGGAGACATCCAGCCGCCGGGCTGCTACCTGTCCGCCGTGGAGATCCTGCGCCGCCAGTACCTCGCTCATCTGCTCGACCTGGCCGCCGCCGGGCGGCTGACCCTGCCCGGAGGCGGTGCGGCGGTACCGGTCCTCCCGCTGCCTCACCAGGCCACCCAGCTCTTCGGCCAGAGCGCCTGGCTCTCGGAATTCACGGCGGCCGCTCTGGACGGAGGAGCGCGTCTCGTCGAGGAGTTCCTGGAGCTCTTCCCGCCCCACGACGAGGCACGCGGGACGGGCGTGAGCCCGCAGGCCGCCGACGCGCTGCGCACCTACGCCACGTCGGGCATCGCGGGGAAGCTCGACGAGGCCCGTGAGCAGTGGGAGAGCCGCCGACGCGAAATGCAGCGCCGGGTCGACGCGATCGACAAGGCCCACGGCCTGCTCGTCGCCGGCGACCCCGAGCACGAGCGGCAGGGACGCGAACTGCGCGCCGAACGGCGAGCGGTGACACGTCGCTCGGCCGAGATCAGCCGCGGCACCGCGCACGGTGCCCTCGTGGACCTCGGCCTGCTGCCCAACTACAGCCTGGTCGACACGCCGACCGAGCTGGAGGCCACCCTCAGCTGGACCGAGAAGGGCGAAGGCGGGCCCGACGCATACGAGAGCCGGGTGCTGAGGTACGAGCGGCCTGCGCGCCTCGCCCTGACGGATTTCGCCCCCGGCAACCACTACTACGTCCAGGGCTACAAGCACCGGATCACCGGCGTCGACATCGGCAGCGCCCGCCGCCCGGCGTGGCTGTGGTGGCGGATCTGCCCCGACTGCGGGCACGCGCGCACGCACCAGGCACAGCAGGACTCCAGCGCCTGCCCGCGCTGCGCCTCGCCCGCCATCGGGGACGTCGGCTGCCTGCACCGGGTACTGGTCCCGCACCGGGTCCACTCGCGCGACCAGCGTGACGACGTACGGGTCCGGGACGACTCGGACGAGCGCGAGCGCCGCCACTACACCGTCGTTCCGGCGGTCGACATCCCGCGGGACGCGATCGATCAGGCCTGGAAGCACAAGCAGGCGACTTTCGGCTGGGAGTTCACCCGGCAGGCGGTCATCCGCCACCTCAACGTGGGAGCGAGCCGGGCCGAGAACGGGCCCGACGACGCCTTCGCCGGGCGCCGCGTACGACTCAACCCCTTCTGGGTGTGCGAGTCCTGCGGCTACGCCGACCCGGACGGCGGCCCGGTGGCGGACCACGACGCCCTCGTCCCCGTGAAGGCCTCGAAGTACCACCGGCCGTGGTGCCCCCGGCTGCGCGACGGGCTGTCCGAGAGCGATCCGCAGCAGCAGGGCGTGAAGATCCTGCTCGCCCACGAGCTGCGCACCGAGGCACTGCGCATCCTCATCCCCGCCGTCACCGCACACACCCAGGAGCGGCTGGCCTCCTTCAAGGCCGTCCTGCTGGCCGGTATCGCCCGCAGCTACGGGGGAGACCCCGACCACTTGTCGATCGTCGCCGACTCCATGCCTGACGCGGGCAACATCGACGGCGACACGCGCCGCCACTTCCTCGTGCTGTTCGACACCCTTCCCGGCGGTACGGGGTACCTGGACCGCCTCGCGGGCGGTGACGGCCTGCGCGAGGTGCTCACGCGGGCCCGTCAGGTCATCGAGAGCTGCGTATGCCGGGCCGAGGGCCGGCCGGCGTGCCACCGCTGCCTGTTGCGGTACGTCGCTGACAGCGAATACGAGCTGGTGTCCCGGGAACACGCCCTCGACATGCTGGGCGAACTACTCGGCCAGGCCGGCGAGGCCTGGAGCGCCGAGCCGGTCGGCACTACTCAGGACATCACGCTCGTCCACCAGGTGGAGAGCGAACTGGAAGCGCTCTTCCGTCGCGGGCTGCTGGAATGGGCGGAGAAGGCCGACGAGGTCAGCGTACGGACGGCGATCACGCCGGACGGCGAGCACGACACGACGCTGCGGTTCACCGCACCCGACGGCACGGTCGAGGGCTGGCGGATGGAGACCCAGCCCGATCTCGGCTTCACGCGACCGGATGTCGTCTTCCGCAGCCTCGACGACGAGCGGCGGAGGGTGGCGGTCTACCTCGACGGCTACCGCTACCATGCGAGCCCGGAGTGCAACCGGATCGCGGATGACGCGGTGAAGCGGACCAGGCTGCGGTCCGAGCTCGGATGGCAGGTCTTCCAGCTCACCTGGGACGACGTCCAGGCGTGGACGGGACAGCGCCGGGCGCCCGCCGACCCGGTGTGGATGCCCTACCAGAACACGGCGCAGAAGACGGCCATGGACGTGCACCGCCGGATGCACGGCGGTGACACCCGCGACCTGACGCGGTTCGTCTGGGTCAATCCCGTGGAGACGCTGGTCGGCTACCTGACCACCCCGGAAGCCGATCTCTGGCGACGGCGCGCCCAGAGCGCGCTTGCCGGTTTCGCCGCGGTGTCCGCGACCAGCAGGGCCCTCGCGGACGGCTCCGGAATCGGGGAGAAGATCGGCGAGGCGTTGGGCGGCCGGAGGCTGTCCGGCGGCCAGGGCGCCGTGCAGGTGATGGCCACCAAGGACGCCGGCGGCTGCCCACTGGTGATCGCCCTCGACCTGCGCAAGGGGCAGACAGCCGCCGTCTGGACGGCACTGACCGTGCTCGACGACCGGCCGGCCACCATCGAGGCGGACGAGAAGACACACCGCCGGCGCTGGCAGGCCTGGCTGTACTGGACGAACCTGTTGCAGTTCCTCAACGAGGGCGAGGGCGACGGCGTACAGCTGGCCGGAAGCGCACTGCCCGGCTTTGCACCGATGGAGCTGGCGGTGACGGGCGGCGCCGGCTGGCTCACCTCGCAGCGCCGGGCCCATGAGCCGGCCGGGACCGGTGGGGAGACGGTCGGCGGCGAATCACCGGCCGGCGACGCCGCAGCGGTGGTACGGGATCCGGCCTGGGACGAGGTCATCGCCTACCTGGTCGACGACCCTGGACTGCCGGAGCTCGCCGGGGCGCTGGCCGATCTCGGCGTCCCCGTTCCGCAGGCCGGATTCGAACTGGGAGCCGCGGCCTGGCCGGCCGAACTGGCCTGGCCCGCCCACCGCATCGGCGTCGTCCTGGCCCACCAGCCCGATTCCGACGGCACACCTGACCAGGACGCGCTGGAACGCGACCGGGCCTACGCACAGGCGGGCTGGATGGTGCGACCTGCGACGGCCTGGACGGCAGAGGAGCTGGCGCAGGCCTTGGCCGGCTCACCCGACGGGTCACATCAACAGCCGAACGAGCGCCACGACGAGGAGAACGACCGATGACCGGCACCACGCCCACCGCGGGCGCCACCCTGCGCCTGTTGGACAAGGCGGACAAGGAGATCGTCCGGCTGGACCGGGCGATCGTCGGAGCGGTCTACAAATTCCTGCACGACTTCCGCAGGAATCCCGAGTCCGGCGGTTTCGACCTCAAGCCACTGAAGGGCGACCGCCGGCTGTGGTCCGCCCGCGTCAACCGCGAGTACCGGGCGCTGCTCCTGCACCTCGGGGGTAACGACTGGCTGCTCGTCTCGGTCAAGCACCGCGGGCACGTCCACCAGAACCTGGACCGACTGGCCTACGGCATCAACCAAATCACGGGCGCCATCGAGTACGTCGACCTTCAGGTGGTCGAGGACGACGTGCTGCGGCGGGCGCCCGAGACGCCGCAGGCGTCCACGCCCACGACCGCCGCGCCCGTACCCGCCGAAGAGCCCCTGTTCGGCCGGTACAGCGATGAACAGCTGGCCGGTCTCGGTGTCACCGAGCCGCTCATTCCGCTCATCCGCAAGCTGACCACGGACGACGAGCTCCTCGGACTCGCCGAGTACGCCCCGCGCCACACCAGCGAGGTGCTCCTGCGGCTGCGCGATGGCGTCCCGTACGACGAGGTCAGGACGCAGGTCACCGAACCGGTCGAGCTCGACGAGAGCGAGCGGTTCGACGCCGGTGACTGGCAGGCGGCGATCGACCGTTCCCAGGCCGTGGTCATCACGGACGACGACTCGCTGCAGAGCATCCTGGACGAAGGCGACTTCGGGCGGTGGAAGGTCTTCCTGCATCCCACGCAGGAGAAGCTCGTGCACCGCAGGTACTCCGGCCCCGCCCGGGTCGGCGGCGGGCCCGGGACGGGCAAGACGATCGTCGCCCTGCACCGGGTCCGGCACCTGGTCGAAAGCCTTCCCCCCGGCCACACCAAGCCGGTCCTCCTCACCACGTTCAACAAGAATCTGGCCGCCGACCTGAGGGCGCGGCTGCTCTCGCTCGCCGGTCCCGAGACCCTGGCACGCGTGGACATCGTCCACGTTGACCAACTGGCCACCCGCGTCGTCAGCGAGGCCGATCCGGGCAGCGCCAAGCGTCGGATCGACGACACCCAAGCCCTGCGCGAGTGGCGCCAACTCCTGCTGGAAGCCGGCGAGCACAAGTGGGACGCCGAGTTCCTCAGCGACGAGTGGAACCAGGTGATCCTGGGCCAGGCCGTGGCCACGCGCACCGAGTACTTCCGCGCCCGCCGGGCCGGCCGGGGCCGCAGCGTGTCGCGGACCGACCGGGCGGAGATCTGGCAGCTCGCCGAACGCTTCACGCAGAGGCTGGACGTCAAGGGGCTGGAGACGCACCGGCAGGTCGCCGAACGGGCGGCCCGGCTGGAGATCACGCGCAAGTCCAAGATCGACAAGCGGGCGCAGGAACAGGACGACCGCGGTGGACTGCCCAATCTCCACGTCGAATCCGGTTCCGGGGCCTGGCTGCGCTACCGCTACCGGCACGTCGTCGTCGACGAAGCGCAGGATCTCAGTGCCGCCCACTGGAAGATGCTGCGCGCGATGGTGCCCTCGGAACCCGATGACATCTTCCTCGTCGGCGACACCCACCAGAGGATCTACGACAACCAGGTCACCCTCGGCAGCCTGGGCATCAACATCCGTGGCCGCTCGACCAAGCTGACGCTCAGCTACCGCACGACGAGAGAGATCCTGAAGTCCGCCATCCACGTCCTGGACGCCACCGAGTACGACGATCTCGACGGCGGTGGCGACGATCTGGCTGGCTACCGGTCGGTCCTCCACGGGGTCCGGCCCCAGCTGCGCGGAGCCGCCAGCTGGGACGAGGAGCTCGATCTCATCGTGCAGCAACTCCAGGCCTGGCACGACATCCCCCGTGAATCCGTAGCGATCTGCGTCCCGACGAACGACATGGTCACGCAGGTCGCCTACCGGCTCGCCCAGCGTGGCATCGCATCCACGGAGATCACCCGCGACGGTCCTAAGCGGGACGAAGGTGTGCACATCGGCACCATGTACCGGTTCAAGGGCCTGGAATACCGGCGGATGCTCATCGCAGGTGTCTCCGAGGGACTCGTCCCGCGGTCCTCGGTCGATGCGTGGGAGCGAACCGACAGCGCACGGCACAAACGTGAGGTGCAGCGGGCGCGATCCCTGCTCTTCGTCGCGACGACGCGTGCCCGCGACGCTCTCACCATCACCTGGAACGGAGAACCCAGCCGTTTTCTGCGCCCTCTCGGCGTCTGACGAAGCGTTCAAAGGCCAATGGCCGTGATCGTCCCGAGCCGTCCGGCGGTCGTTTTCAGCCGAGTAGCTTCGTCACTGTCTGCGATCACGGCTGATGCGTGACAATGGCCCGCGATGACTGTCACCACCAGCACCCCGGAGCCCCGACCGGACGGGTACGGCCCCTTCGCCCACCTCACCGTCCAGAACACGGCTCTCTACCGGCATGTGATGCGGGTGTTCGTCGTCGCCAAGGAGCGGTTCGCGGTGCACCTGCGGCCCGAGGACGTGCATGCCGCTCTGCCGGGCGAGGTGCGGCCCGCCGAGCTGGATGCCGTGGTCAAGGCGCTGGACAGTCTCGTCGGCTGGGGGAATCTGCGCGCCGATCCCGATACCGCCCGCGTCACCGCCGTCGAGGACTTCTACCGGAAGCGGTTCATCTACCAGCTCACCCGGGCCGGAGAAGCCGCTGAGGAAGCCCTGGGCGTCTACGACGAGGCGCTCGGGCGGCGCGGCGCCCTGCAGGCCATCGCCCTGCACGACATCGTCACCCAGCTGCGGGCCCTGCTCGTGCTGGCAGCCGAGGAACAGCCGGATCAGGCCAAAACGCACCTGGCGCTTGATGCGCTGGCGAGTCGGTTCACCGCTCTTGCCGACAACGCCGGCGCCTTCATGGGGTCCCTGCAACGGACCATCGACCTCCACGACGTCGAGGAAGAGGTCTTCCTCGCCTACAAGGACCAGCTCATCCAGTACCTGGAGAGGTTCATCCAGGACCTGATCACCCTCGGCGGGCGCATCGCCCGGCTCATCGTGGAACTGGAAGAGGGCGGGAGCATCGGGCCGCTGCTGCGGGCGGCCGCACGGCGTGAGGCCGCCGACGCGTCGCCGGAGGAGGCGGGGCACGCCGAGCGGGAGGCGTACGAGCGGTGGGCGGGGCGCTGGTCCGGGCTCGCCGCGTGGTTCATCAGCCGGGAAGGGCGGGAGTCGCAGGCCCGGCTGCTGCGTGGGCGGGCCCTCGGCGCGATTCCGCAGCTCCTGGCCGTCGTACGGTCGCTGAACGAGCGCAGGGCCGGGCGTTCCGACCGGTCCGCCGACTTCCGTACCCTCGCCCGCTGGTTCGCCGAGGCCCCCGACGACGACTCCCGGCACCGCCTCTGGCGCGCCGCCTTCGGGCTCTACCCCGCGCGGCACCTCACCGTGGACGCCGAGACCCTGGCCGCCCGTACGGCCCGGCCGGTTCCCGCCGCGACGTCGTGGGCGGCGGCGGAGCCGCTGCGGATCAGCCCCCAGCTGCGCCGCACGGGCAGTTACGAGCGGCGTGGCAAGCCCCGCAGGGTCGAGGACCGGGAGGAGCCGCGCCGCAGGCTCGCCGAGGTGGCCGCCAAGCAGGCCGCCGAGACGGCGGCGGCCCGCGCCCGGCTCGTCACCGGCGGGATCACCCGGCTCTCCGGGCTCGGCGAACTCGACCCCGTGTCCTTCGGGCTGTTCCTCCAGCTGCTGGGCGACGCGCTGGCCACCTGGCGGCCGGGCATGCGGCATACCGTGGCCACCAGCAACGACGGCTCCATGGAGATCCGGCTCAGCGCGGTCGCCGACGGCGGCACCGCGGAGATCCGGACCCCCGGGGGTGTCTTCCGCGGCCCCGACCACCTCATCGAGATCGTCGACCTGACGGAAGGAGGCGGCGGCCGATGAGCACTCCGCTCGCAGAGGTGCTGGACGGGCAGCACGCCGCCGAGCTTCGCAAGGCGGCCCGCGCGCTGCTCAAGCAGCCCCTGCTGCTGGCCCGTGGCCGGTCCGCCGACGAGTTCCGCCTCGTTCGCCGGCACGCCTCCGAACTGCGCGAATGGTTCGACCGCAACACCGGCTGGACCCTCCAGGCAGACGCCGAGGCCGCCCGCCTGCGTAAGATCCCCGGCGTCCTCACCGACCCCACGCACCCCGCGCGGGAGGCGACCCGGGCCGCCGCCCCCTTCACCCGCCGCCGCTACGTGCTGCTGTGCCTGGCACTGGCCGCCCTCGAACGCGGCGAGGGGCAGATAGCCCTCGGCCGTCTCGCCGACCAGGTCGTCCTCGACGCCGCCGACCCCCACCTCGCCCGGGCCGGCATCCAGTTCACCCTGGACCGTCGCGAGGAGCGCCTCGACCTGGCCGCCGTCGTACGGCTCCTGCTCAGCCTCGGAGTCCTGCGACGCGTCGCCGGAGAGGAGGAGGCGTACGTCAGTGGGGCCGGCGATGTTCTCTACGACGTGGAACGCAGGGTGCTGGCGGGCCTGCTCGCCGCCCGCCGCGGCCCCTCCACCGTGCACGCCGAGACCCTGGCGGACCGGCTGACCGAACTCGTCGCCGATACCGCCCTGGACAGCGACGAGCTGCGCTTCCGCGCGATGCGGCGCTCGCTGACGCGCAGGCTGCTGGACGATCCGGTGCTCTACTACGACGAGCTGAGCGACGCCGAACTCGGCTACCTCACCCGGCAGCGAGGCTTCCTCACCTCCCGCATCACCGAACTGACCGGACTCGTTCCCGAGGTACGGGCCGAGGGCATCGCCATGGTCGACCCGGACGACGATCTCACCGACGCCCGGATGCCCGAGCAGGGAACCCACGGCCATGTCACGCTGCTGCTCGCCGAGCACTTGGCCGCGGCGGGAGGCCCGGTCACCGCCGACCGGCTGGCGCTCCGAGTCCGGGAACTCGCCGCCGAGCACGGCGGATTCTGGGCCAAGTCCGCGCGGGAGCCGGGCATGGAAGCCGAACTCGTCGAGCAGGCCGTCGCCCGGCTCGCCGCCCTCGGGCTGGTCTCCCGTACCGCCCACGGCGTGGCGCCGCGTCCCGCCCTCGCCCGGTACGCGGTCGGCGCGACCGTACTCCGTGAACCAGGCACCGCACGTATGCCCGCGCAGCGAAAGGCCCCCACGCCGTGACCCGCCTCCCCGTCCCCTTGCGCTCCCGCTGGCAGCCCCTGCGCATCGGACTCGTCGACCTCTTCCACTACGACGTGGAGGAATTCCACTTCCGGGACGGGCGCCTGCTCCTGCGCGGGAACAACGGCACCGGCAAGTCCAAGGTGCTCGCGCTGACCCTGCCGTTCCTCCTCGACGGGGACCTCGGCTCCCGCCGCGTGGAACCCGACGGCGACCCGGGCAAGAGGATGGAGTGGAACCTCCTCCTCGGCGGCGAGCACCCGCACTCCGAGCGGCTCGGCTACACCTGGATCGAGTTCGGCAGGCTCGACGAGGCCGGCGGCGAACAGCAGTTCCGTACGCTGCTCTGCGGGCTCAAGGCCGTCAGCGGGCGGGGCATCGCCCGGCACTGGTACGCGCTCACCAGCCAGCGCATCGACCACGGCCCGCAGACATCCGCCGAGGCGTCCCTCAGTCTGCTGGACGCCACCGGCACGGCCTTGTCCCGGGACCGGCTCGCGGAGGCCGTCGCAGGGCACGGCATGGTGTACGACCAGGCCAAGACCTACCGCAGGGCCGTCGACGAGAACCTCTTCGGACTCGGCGAGCAGCGTTACGGCGCCCTGGTCGACCTGCTCATCCAGCTCCGCCAGCCGCAGCTGTCCAAGCGCCCCAACGAGGCCGCACTCTCCCGCGCCCTCACCGAGGCCCTGCCGCCAATGGATCAGGCGGTCATCGCCGATGTGGCCGAGGCCTTCCGCTCCCTGGACGAGGAGAAGGAGGAACTGGCCGCCGCGTCCGCCGCCGAACGGGCCGCCTCCGCCTTCCTGGAGCACTACCGGCGCTACGCCCGTATCGCCACACGCAGGCGCGCCCGCCTCCCGCGCGGTGAGCACTCCCGCTACGAGCACCTTCAGCGGGACCTCGCCGAGGCGCAGGCCCAGCAGACCCGGGCCGAGGAGGCACGGGCAGAGGCCGAGGAGCGGATCGCCGCTCTGGAAGAGACCCAGGCGCGCCTGCGGGCCCAGGACAGCGCCCTGCGCGAGGGCCCCGAGATGCGCAGCGCCCGGGAGCTGGAACAGGCGGCGAGGGCGGTCGAGCGGACCGCCCACGCCCTGGTCCGGGCCCGCGACGACCGGGATCAGGCCGCAGGTCTGCACACTCGGGCGCTCGGGAGGCTCGGCGCCGCCGAGAACCGGCTGCACTCCGCCGGCCGGCTGGCCGAGGAGGCCCTCCGCCAGGTGCAGGAGGCGGCCGACGCCGCGCGGATCGGCCTGCCCGTCGACGACCGGCTTCCCGAGCCCGAAATGCGGCGCGCGGCCGAGGAGTCGACAGACCGGGGCCGGCGCGTGCTCGCCCACGCGGAGGGGCTCCTGGCGGAGGCTGAGCACGCGGTCGAGGGGCGGCGCCAGGCTTCGGTCCGGCTCGACGAGGCGGACGCCGACCTGGATCAGACGACGGTGGCGCACGGCCAGGCGGAGGAGGCCGTGGCCCGCGCCGGGCAGGCCCTGCTGGACGACGTACGGGAACACGCACGCACCTGGACCGAACTGGCCTGTCCCGACCCGGCGGGCCTGCTCGACGAGCTCCAGGACTGGACGCGGCACCTCGACGGGCCCTACCCGGCCCGCGCACACGCGGCGCGCGCCCACAGCGCAGCCTCGGTGCGGCTGGCCGACCAGGCGGCCGAAGCCTCACGCCGGACAGCGGAGCTGACGGCGCGCACCGGCCGGGTCCGCGCGGAGCTGGCCGCGCTGGAGGCAGGCGGCCGACGCGCCCCCCAGCCCCCGCCCACCCGCACACCGGGCCTGCGCGAGCAGCTTCCGGGCGCACCGCTGTGGCGGCTGGTGGACTTCGATGACGGCCTCCCGGACCGGGAGCGCGCCGGGCTGGAGGCGGCACTGGAAGCGTCCGGGCTGCTCGATGCCTGGATCCTGCCCGACGGCTCGGCCCTGGCTGCGGACGGGCACGACGTACTCCTCTCCCCGGCGACCGGGGCGGTGGCCGGGCCCTCGCTCGGCGGGCTGCTCCGGCCGGCGATGGACGATGGCGACGCGCAGGCCGCGGCGGTGGGCGAGGACACGGTGGAACGGCTGCTCGCCGCCATCGGCGCGGGAGGGGACAGCGGGGCAGGCACCTGGGCGGCGACCGACGGGCGATTCCGGGTCGGTGCGCTCACCGGCCGCTGGGCCAAGCCCGCCGCCGAATACGTCGGTGAGGGCGCACGAGAGGCAGCCCGGCGGGCCCGTATCACGGCCCTGAGTGCGGAACTCGACCTGCTCCAGCAGGAGTCGGAAGCCGCCCTGGCACAGGCGGAGGAGGTGGCCGCGCGTCGCCGTGTTCTCGACGGTGAGCTGGCCGCGATACCCGACGAGAGCCCCCTCACCCGGGCGCATGCCCACGTGACCGCCGCCGCCGAGGCGGTACGCAGGACCCGGCTGCGGCGCGAGGAACGCGCCGCCGACCTCACCGAGGCGGCCGGGCGGGCCGAGCGGGCCGTCACCGAGCTCGCCGAGACGACGGCCGAACTGGGCCTGCCCGCCGACCGGGAGGGCCTGGCCGCCGTTCGCCGGGCGCACGGCTCCCTCGCCGTGGCTCTGGCCGCCCTCTGGCCGGCGTTGCGCGAACGCGGAGAGGCGGCCCGCCAGGCCGAGGAGGAACGCACCGAGGCCGGACAGGCGGGCGAGCGGACTGCCGAACTCGCCCTGAGGGCCGAGGAGGCCGGGCGGGAGGCAGCGGCCGCGGACGAGCGGCACACCACACTGCGCTCCACGGTCGGCGCGGCCGTAGCCGAACTCCAGCGACGGCTGACCGAGACGGCCGAAGCCCTGCGTGCTTGCGAGGCCGACCAGAAGGCCACCCGGCAGCGTCACGCCGAGGCCGACCGGGATGCGAGCAAGGCCGAAGGCCACATCGAGCGGCTCGGGAAGAACCTCGCGGAAGCGGCCGAGACACGCGCGGAAGCCATCGCGGGGCTACAACGGTTCACCACCACCGGCCTGATCGCGGTCGCCCTGCCCGACCTCCAGGTGCCCGACGCCGGAGACGGCCCCTGGGCGGCAACCCCCGCCATCGCGCTCGCCCGTGCCATCGAAGCGGGTCTGTCGTCGGCCGACGACTCGGACGGGGCGTGGGAACGCGTACAGCGCCGCCTGAGCGAGGAACTCAAGACCCTCCAGGACACACTGTCCCGGCACGGCCACACCGCCTCCGCCCGCATGGTGGAGGACGGCATGGTCGTCGACATCGTCTACCAGGGCCGCGAGCGGGCCGTCCCCGAACTCGCCTCGGCGCTCACCGCCGAAGTCGGTGAGCTCACCCGCATCCTGTCCGCCCGCGAACGGGAAATCCTCGAAACCCACCTCATCACCGAGGTCGCGGGCACCCTCCAGGAGCTCATCGGGGCCGCCGAGCGTCAGGTGCGGGACATGAACGCCGAGCTGGAGGACCGCCCCACCTCCACCGGAATGAAACTGCGGCTCATCTGGCGGGCCTCCCGCAAGGCCCCCTCCGGACTCGCCCAGGCCCGAGAGCGCCTGCGCCAGTCCGCCGACGCCTGGACGGCGGAGGACCGTGCTGCCGTCGGGGAGTTCCTGCAGGCCCAGATCGCCCGGCAGCAGACCGACGACACCTCCGGCAGCTGGCTCGAATACCTCACAGCCGCGCTCGACTACCGGTCCTGGCACGAATTCGGGGTCGAGCGGCACCAGCACGGCCGCTGGGTCCCGGCCACCGGCCCGGCCTCGGGCGGCGAGCGGGTCCTCGCCGTCTCCGTGCCGCTGTTCGCCGCGGCCTCGTCGCACTACGCGAGCGCGGGCAGCCCGCACGCCCCGCGCCTGGTCACCCTCGACGAGGCGTTCGCGGGCGTCGACGACGACTCGCGGGCCAAGTGCCTGGGTCTCCTCCAGGCCTTCGACCTGGACGTCGTCATGACCAGCGAGCGCGAATGGGCCTGCTATCCCCAGGTCCCCGGCATCGCCATCGCCCAGTTGTCCCGGATCGACGAGGTGGCGGCGGTACTCGTCACCCGCTGGGAATGGGACGGCACACGTCGGCTCCGCCGCGAGGACCCGGTACGGCCGCCGGATCGCACGGACGCAGCGGCGGAAGCGGCCGGACCGGAGCCGCTGTGGAAGTGACCCCTGACGGTGCGCCCGTCGACGACGCCAGGCTGCGCCGCCTCCTGGGAGATCCCGGCCTCGCATGGTTGGTCGACCGTGCGCGCCGGCGCCTGGAGCGTGAACAGCCCCTCACCGGCCCGGTGTCACTCAGCGCGCCCACGTCGTCCCAGCGGGCGTCGGCCGAGCGGCTCCTGGGCCGCTCTCCCGGCAGCGGGCGTTCCCTGAGCGTCCGGCTCGACGAGGTGGACGCCGTCCTGCGCCGCAGCGGTATCAGCCCCGCCGGCCTGGCCCCGGCGTTGGAGGCGCTCACCGGGCCGATCGTCGCCCTCGGCCCGGCCCGTGAGGCCGAGGACCTGGCCTGGCAGGAGGCCTACGCTCCGATCGACGCCCTCGCGGACCATTTTCCGGCACTCGCGGCCTGGGCCGCCCGGCTCCGCGGCGACGGTCTCGTACGGCGCCTCGCAGGCACTCCCGCCGCAGCACGTGCCCTCCTCGACCAGACGGCCGTCGTCCTCGGCTCGCTGCCCATGGACCCTCCCGTGTCACTCCCCGCCTTCGCGGCCCGGCGGCTCGGCAGTGCCCACGCCCTGGACGACGGCGCACCCTTGGCCACGATCACCCTGTCGGGTATCCGAGCCCTGACGGGCTTCCCCGACGGGACGGGTACCGAATGGCGTCGGGAGGCTTGGGCGTCGGCGGGCCTGCTGCGCGACGAGCTGTCCTCCACGGTCCTCACCCTGAACCTGCGGGGCACGCCCGCGCTGGACTGGATGGCCGACGCGGGCGAGCCGTCCGTGCTGACCCTGCGGCAGCTGATCCGCAGGCCGCCCGCCTCGACCGCCTCGGCCGTTCGGATCTGCGAGAACCCGGCGGTACTCGCCGCGGCGGCCGAAGCGTACGGCCCGCGCTGCGTGTCACTGGTGTGTCTCCAGGGACAGCCGTCCGCTGCCGCTCTCCTCCTTCTCCGGCAGCTGCACGAGGGCGGGGCAACGCTCCATTACCACGGGGACTTCGACTGGGGCGGCCTGCGCATCGCCTCGGCCCTGCTGCGCCGTGTTCCGTGGCAGCCCTGGCGCTACACGGCTGCCGACTACCGAGCCGCAGCGCTCGCAAGCCCTGACGGTTTGCCGCCACTCGCCGGACAGCCGACCGAGGCTCCCTGGGACCCGGATCTGAAACAGGCCCTCTTGGAGCGGGGCGTCCGCGTCGAGGAGGAGACGCTCCTCGACGTGTTGCTGTCCGACCTCGCGTGACGGTTCCCGTCCACATCATTCCTGGGACGCATCACGCGGGGCCTGGCCGGTCGTCCGTGGTCTGAACTCGTCAGGCACCATCCGCGGGCATCAGGAAGCCGTCCGCTTCGCGGACCGCCCCCTTCGCCACGAGCTCGTCCACATCGCTCGTGAGTGCATCCCGGATGTCAGGGCCCAGCCGGGTCCACCCGAAGAAGCGTGCGACCTCGCGGAGCAGCTCCTCCCGGTGAACGCCCGGGCTTTCCCCGACCACGTGCCCCACGACGAGCCGCCGCTCGACCGACGGGACCTGCCCGACCTTGCGCGCCATGGTCGGGGTCGGGGTGCGAGCGAAGGCGGGCTCTCGGTCAGGAAGGTCATACGCCTCGCCGACGCGCACGATCTGGCCCGCGGAGGTGATCCTCCGCAGCGCTCGACGCACCGAGTCCCGGACCACCGCGCCCGCTCTCGAGATACCCCACGCCGAACGCACCCGGGTGAGGATCAGGTCCTCCGTCATCGGGCCCTCGGCCTTGATCACGGAGAGGGCGACGTCGGCGACGACCCCCACGGCGTCCGGGTCCTGCAGCTCCGCATGCCGCATGCCGCGGCGCTCGGCGGACGTGATCCGCAGGTTGACCAGCTGGACGTCCCCGAGCTCCTCGTACGCCCGGCTCCACTTCGGCGGCCCGTCGTCCAGCGCCACGAACGTCACCGCCGGCCCCGTGTCCGCCGTCGTGTCCGGAGCGGCAGGTGCCTCTGCAGGCGTCCCCTCGGTGACCGGCTGCTGCGGCATCACCTGAAACGGGTCCCGTGCGCACGCCCCCTCCACCGCGGCGCGCAGGCGGGCGATCGCGTCCCGGCGGTTGCGGTACCAATCGGTGCCCCAGATGCGGTGCAGCTTCCAGCCGAGGTCGCGCAGCACGGCTTCCCGCAGCCGGTCGCGGTCGCGGGCCGCACGCGAGGAGTGGTACATGACGCCGTCGCACTCGATGCCGAGGGCGTAGCTGCCCGGGGCGGCGGGGTGGCGTACCGCCATGTCGATGCGGAAACCGGCGACACCGACCTGGGGCTGTACGGAGTAGCCCCAGTCGCGCAGAACGGCCAGGACCTCTTCCTCGAAGGGGCTCTCCGGAGCGGCATCCGGGTCGGCCGCGGCCGTCGCCAGGATGTGGGGGCCGTGCTCGGCGTACTGGAGGTAGCGCTTCAGGTGCTGGACGCTCTTGTTGGTGCTGTCGGCCAGCTCGGAACCATGGAACGAGGCGATGACCTCCATGCGCCGCCGCGCGCGGGTCACGGCGACGTTGAGACGGCGCCAGCCGCCTTCCCTGTTGATGGGGCCGAACGTCGAGAGCAGCTTGCCCCGGTGGTCCGGGCCATAGCCGACGGACAGGATGACGACGTCGCGCTCGTCGCCCTGGACGGTCTCCAGGTTCTTGACGAAGAAGCCGTCGAGGCGGTCCTCGGTGAAGAAGTGATCGAGGTCGGGCCGGGCGGTTCGTGCCTTCTGCACCGCGTCCTCGATGGCCTCGGCCTGTGCCTTGGACAGGGCGACCACACCCAGGCTGAGCCCCGGCCTGGTGGCGAAGTGGTGGATCACGCGCTGCGCGACTGCCGCCGCCTCGCCCGGGTTGTTGCTTCGGCCGCCCCGGTCGTAGACACCGTCGGCCTTGAAGAACTCGACGCCGAGGTCCGGGCTCTGCTCGTACGCGCCCGGGAAGGTCACCATGGTGTTGTCGTAGAAGTCGTTGTTGCTGAAGGCGATGAGGTTCTCGTGGCGGCTCCGGTAGTGCCACCGCAACGGCAGGCCGCGCAGCACGCCGCTGGCCTTGCAGGCGTCGAGCACGGACTCGAAGTTGTCCGCGCCCTCCTCGTCCCACTCGTCATCGTCGTCGCCGTCGCTGCCGGCGCTGAAGAACGAGGTCGGCGGCAGCTGCTTCTGGTCACCGGCCACGATGAGCGCACTGCCGCGGTAGACGGAGTTCACCGCGTCCTGCGGCAGTACCTGGGAGGCCTCGTCGAAGATGACGACGTCGAATCGGAAGTCGGGCGGCAGGAACTGGCTGACCGTCAGCGGGCTCATCATGAAGCAGGGCTTGATGAGCCGCACGACATCCCGCGTCTCACCGAGCAGCTGGCGTACCGGCTTGTGGCGGCGCTTGAGCTGTGACTGCCGGCGCAGCTCGGCTGCGGGGCCGATGTTGGTTCGGCGGGGGCGGCGGGCATTGCATGCCGCGATGACCTCGGCGTGCGCCGCCTCGACGAGGGCGCGGTCCGCGTCCCGGAACCGCTCGACGAGCTGATCGCGGTCCACTGCGCGCATCGGCTTGAGCCGGGCGTCGAGTCCGAGACGTCGTTCGATCCAGGCGGTAAGGACCGCTCGTTCGACGGAGGCAGGGAAGTCGGCTGCGGACACGCCACGCTGAGCGAGCTGGGAGGGCAGCCCGTCCAGGCCGTACCGTCTCAGCTGCCTGAGGGCGTCGGAGCAGGTGGTCCACGCCTCGGGGCCGAAGGGGTCGTCGTCCAGCCGGGACAGGCAGGTCGCGGCAGCGGGCAGCGACTCCCGGAGCTCGCGCTGCAGGAGGCGGCCGCGCTGCACGTCGAAGTGTCCGACGAGATCGTCCCGCTGGCGCTGCCATTCGTCGTGGCGGTCCGCCACGGACGTCTCGGCGGGTGCGTCCAGCATCAGCCGGGCCGCTGGGACGGACAGCGGGGCCGCGTGGCTTCCGTGTGCGGTCCGGCGAACCTGCTGGGACCAGTCCAGGGCGTCGAGTACGGCTCCCTTGTCGGTTGCCGTCCCCTGGTAGAGGTCACCGAGCAGCTCCCCGTGACGGGGGGCGTCGTCGTCGAACCGCGCCACGGCTGCCCGCGCGTCGGCTACTGCTGTCACCGCCTGCCGCGCCCGCGAGAGGGACAGTCCGCCGTCGGTGTCGGCCACGCGGGCCACGGCGTGGAGGAGGTCGGCAGCGTCCTCGAAGGGTTCGACGTGGGCGCGCAGCCAGCGCGCAGCGTCGGGCATCGGGCCGGCGAGCAGGTGCGCGCCCGCGGCCGCGAGGTGCGGCTGACCGGCGTATTCCCGCCAAGTGTGCAGGTCGGTACGGATCTGCGGCTCCGTCTGTCGCACAAGGGTGTGCGGAACGGGACGTCCGTCGGCGAGGAAACGGATGAGGCGTGCCCGGCGTGTGGGATCGGCGAGCGTGTCCGGCGCCAGCCGCTCCACGGTGTGCGCCGCTTCCAGGGCGTCCTGAAGCGCGGCAGTGTCGACGCCGTCGGCGGACGCGTAACGGCCGAGCAGCTTGCGCTGCTCCTCGTCGGCGCAGCCGCCCGGGGCGGATCGTTGGATGCCCCAGGCCCGGTGCAGGAGTTCGGGGATGCCGCTCCGTTCCGGCGCTGCGTCGGATGAATCCGCGCGCAGCTCGGCGGGGTCGGTGCTCAGCCCCTGGTACCAGGAACCGCAGAGGCGACGATGAGCCTCCTCCTCAGCGGCAAACCCGGCGGTCTCCCGCCGGCCCTCCTGTGCGGCGCCGATCGCCGCCCGTGCGCCTGCGAGCGTGTACGCGAAGCCGGGTCCGTCGTCGCGACGGCCGAGGGAGGCGGCTGTGTCGATGAGGTCGACGGCCCGGGCGATCGGATCCAGGTGGTCGCGCAGCCAGCGGGCAGCGTAGGCCGGAGAGCACTTGGCGAGCTCGTCCGCGACCGGGGCCAGGCGGGGGCGTGTCAGATCCTGCCGCCAGGTGTTCAGATCCTCGCTCAGGGCCCGGCAGTGCTCCAGCAGTTCCGGGGCCGGGGTGTGGCCGTCGGCGATCTGGGCGGCCAGCAGGCCGCGGCGGTGCGGGTCCAGGACCGTGTCCGGCGCGAGCCGGTGTACGGCGCCGGCGTGCGCCAGTGCCGCCTCCAAGGCGGGCACGTCGGGCAGCTCCGCCCCGGCGTAGTGTCCGAGAAGAGCGGCATGCGTACGGGCGAGAGACCGCAGCCGGCTGTGGGCCGTGTGCCAGTCGAGGGCGAGCGGCAACCGGGCGTACAGCTCGCTGCGCCACGAGCCCGCGACCGTCAGCGCACCGAGTGCCTTGCGGTCTGCGCGCACCGCGCCGGACAGCAGGCCGCCGATTCCGCGCGAGCCTTCGGACAGGCGGCCTATCAGGTCCGGCAGTCCGGGGAAGACGGCGGTCTCGGGCCGGAAGACGTCCTGCGCAGCCCGCTCGGCCTCAGCGAGCCGGTGTGCGGCGTCGGAGATCTCCGTGCAGGCTTCCCGTACCCGGGACATCACCTGCGGGTCGAGCCATGTGCCGAGCATCCGGTGGGAGGCCGTGGCCAGCTCCACGAGAGCGATGAGCTCCTCGGCCTCCTGCGTGCTTCTCGGACGGTCAAGCCCGAGGAGCCTGGCCGTGGCCGCGGCGTGCTGCTCGGCCGATTCGAGGGTCGCCCCCAGGCTCGCGAACCAATCGGAGAGCTCCGCGGCCTGCGTACGGGTCAGAGCGCTCAGGTCCAGGCCACGCGGTTCCAGTCCGCCAAGGCCCCGCTCGGACGCCGGTGGTTCCGTGTCGAGCGTGGCGGGGATCGAGGCCCAGCCGGGTCCGGCCTCCGCGGTCGCGCGTGCTTGTGCGGCCAAAACCGTGTCACGGCGGGCGAAGAACGCGCGCAGTCCGTCGGCGACGACGTTGACCGCGGCCTTGTCGGCTTCGGATGCTCCCCCGGGCACAAGCCACTGTTCGAGGGGCCGGTGGTCGGCGCCCGCGAGTGCGACGACGTCGCAGAGGTCTTCCGCTGCCGCGACGCTGCCCGGGATGTCCAGCCCAAGCTGCTGTGCGACCTCGGCAAGGCTGCGGTGCGTATGCTCAAGGCCGTCCGCGGTCGTCTCGAACGCGTGGGCCAGCTCGTTCGCACGCTCCTCCGACAGCTCGGAGGGATCGATACCGGCCGGAGAGAGCGCGGGCAGGGCACGTTCGGCTTCGCTCGGCACGGGGGTGAGCTGCGGCGAGAGTTCCTCCCAACGCTCCCCGGCCGCGGAGCGGGCGGTGGCCTGCGCCCTGACCACCTTCTTCAGCGCGGAGAGGAAGCCGTCCACCGGGCTCGCCACCGTGTCGGCGAAGTCGGCGCTGGTCAGCCAGGCCTCGGGCACCGGACGGCGTGACCCGATGAGCGCGAGGAGCTTGATGAGCCGGCGGACGCCGTCCTCCTCCTCGATCGGCTCGCCGTCTTCCGAGAGGTCCTGGTAGCGCGCCACCGCCGCGGCGAGCCCGTCCCGGGCGGCCATGGCCTGTTCGAGCGCCGGACGGGGATGCGGACTGCCGGCCTTCAGGTCCCGCCAGGGGAAGGACGGATCCGCGACCGCCTGCCAGGCGTCGGCAATGGTCTTGGTCGCCTCGATGATGAGGTGCAGGTCCTGTCCGCTGAGTGCTGCGGGGTCGAACACCTTCTGCTGACGGGAGCCCCCGTCGGACTCCGAAGCCAGGAATGCCACATGCGCCTCGGACAGCCGCCCGACCCTCCCGATCACGTCGTGCAGGCTCTGGCCGAGTGGCTGGCTGACCTCGTTCATCGCCTCGGCATAGGCGCTGAGGGCCTCGCGTGCCTCGCGGGCCCGGGCGACCGCCTCCTGGGAGAGCCGTGGGGCTCGGGGCTCCTCCTCCAGGGCCCTGCCCAGCTCCTGAGCGACGGCCCGGCGGCTGGTGTTGTGGCTGTGCAGGGGCAGGGCGTACGAATCGAGCCCGACGGACTTCAGCCGATCCAGCACCACGTCGAGCGCGGCAGCCTTCTCACTGACGAACAGCACGCTGCGGCCCGCGTGCATCAGGCCGGCGATCATGTTGGTGATCGTCTGGCTCTTACCCGTACCCGGAGGGCCGTCGAGCACGAAGGACTGCCCGGCGACAGCGGCCGCGACGGCCTGACGCTGCGACGCATCGGCATCGAGGACGAGCGGGCTGTCCTCCGGCGGACTGAGCTCGTCGATCCGGTCGGTGTCGATCTCCTCGAAGTCGAAGCGGTCCGACGCCAGTCCCGCCTTGGGACCGAGCGCCACCGCCCGTACGAGGTCGCTGTTCAGGATGCGGGCCTCGTTGTCCAGCAGGTCCTGGTACATCGACTCCTTGTGGGAGGCGAAGAGCGCCAGCACCACGCGCCTCGAAACCTCCCACGCCTTTTTACCCGCCACTGCGTGGGTGACCGCGTCGAGCACGGCGTCGAGGTCGGTCGGATCCTGTTCCGTGACGGGCGACCAGTCGATGAGGAACTGCTCCAGCTTGACCCTGAGCGCAGGGTTGAGACGCGGTTCCTCGTCGTCGTTGGCCACCAGGCGGACTCGTCCGTTGCTCAGCCGCTCGATCCGCACGGGGAGGAGAAGGATCGGCGCATCGCTGCTCGTCGATGCGCCGTCCTCACGCCAGCGGAGGATGCCGACGCCCAACTGGAGCGTCCACAGGCCGTAGTCGTTGAAGAGCTGGGTGGACTTGCTGCGCAGGCTTGTCAGCGCACGGAGGAGCGCCGGGCCCGTCGTCTTCTGGGTGACGATCCCGGAGGCGGCCCCCTGCCGTTCGGCGAGGCGGGTTGGTGCCGGGGCCCCCTCAGGGTTCTCGGCGTCGGGGTCCTCGTCGGGCAGCGGCGCGAACTCCCAGCCGCGTTCCAGACCGGCGACGAGTTCCCCGGCGGGCGGATGCGAGATCTCCAGGGTCGCCGCCTTGGTGTGCCTGAAGTTGAGGAGCCGATTGCGGCCGCTCAGGTCGACGAGCGACGTCCGCCAGTTGGCCAGGATCGATTTGAACCGTTCCAGCTCTTCACCGCCGCCGAAAGCACTCGGGTTTGCCACACTCGTCCTAGCTGCTCGTGTTGTCTTGCTGGGCCTGCGAGGAGCGACGTGCCCTGATGAAGCCACACAAGCCCGGGGCCAATCCGCTCCCGAGAGTGGTGCCCTCCGCCTGCTCCGGTCCTGCAGATCTCGCTGATTGGAGAATCCTACGACTCAGACCCTTTGGCGTGAAGAGTGGTGCCTTTCCGCCCCTGGCTCCGCAGTTGGAGACGGCGCGTTCGCCGATTCGTCCCCGGGGGGTGGGTCATGCCGTGCCTGATTCACCGCCAGATGTCCGATGCTGACGGGTCGTTGACGTGCGGCTTCACCCTCGAGGGGACGATGCGCAGCGCCCTGCTGCACGAGGACGGATGGCGCGACGAGCACCTGCACGCCCTGGTGCGCGGTGACCTCTGACGGCGTCGGACCGGCAGGCCGTCGGACCCGCAGGCCGTCAGACCGGCAGGCCGGTCGGTTCCTTGATCCGCTTCATGATGATCTGGGAGTTGACCTCGGTGACCCCGGACAGGGCCGTCAGCCGCTCGATCCACAGGCGTTCGTACGCACGGAGGTCGCCCACGGCGATGCGCAGCAGGCAGCCGGGGCTCCCGAACAGGCGGTAGGCCTCGATCACGTCGGGGATGTCCTGGAGCGCCGCCTCGAAGGCCTCGACGGCCTCCCGGTCGCGGCGGACCTCCACCGACACCAGCACCTCGAAGCCCCGGCCCACCGCCTCGGGGTCGATCACCGCGCGGTACCCCTGGATCACCCCGTCCTGCTCCAGCTGCCGGACCCGCCGCATGCAGGGGGAGGGGGTCAGCCCCACGCGCTGGGCCAGCTCCTGGTTGCTGAGCCGTCCGTCGCGCTGTAGCTCACGCAAGATTTCACGATCAATGGCGTCCATCGCGCAATTATCCCCCACGATCTCACAGAGCTGCCCTGCAACGCGCAATCGCATTGCGCGTAGATCTCACTATCATTGCCCTTTCCAGCAAATTTGTGCGAACCCCGCTCCGGGGTCCAGACGTCAGGGAAGGGTGGCCATGGGGCGCATCGTCGTCATCAGCACCGGCGGAACGATAGCCAGCCGGTGGACGGGCTCGGGCTTCGCCGCCGAGGCCGGCGGCCGCGAGGTCATGGCCACCGCGCCGCTGCCCGAAGGCATCACCGTCGAGGTCGTCGACCTGTTCAGCGTGAACAGCCCCCGCCTCACCACCGCCCACCAGCTCACCCTGCTGCGCACCATCCACGAGGTCCTCGCCGACCCCGCCGTCGACGGCATCGTCGTCACCCACGGCACGGACACCCTGGAGGAGTCCGCCTTCCTGGCCGACCTCCACCACCACGACCCCCGCAGCGTCGTGTTCACCGGCTCGCAGCTGCCCATGGGCTCCACCGAGGGCGACGGCCCCGGCAACCTCTACGACGCCCTGCTCACCGCCGCGACCACGCGCGGGCTCGGCGTCCTGGTCGCCTTCGCCGGCCGCGTCCACGCCGCCCGCGGCACCATGAAGACCCAGGCCGTGGCCCTGGACGCGTTCGCCGACCCCTCCAAGGAACTGCTCGGCAAGATCGGCTTCGGCAAGGTCACCGTCCTGCGGCAGCCCCAGCGCCCGCGGCCCCTGGCCCTGCCCGCGATGCCGGAGCTGCCGCCGCGCGTGGACATGGTGATGCACCACGCCGACGGCGACCCGGTCCTCCTGAACGCCGCCGTCGCGGCCGGCGCCCGGGGCATCGTCCTCGTCGGCACCGGAGCGGGCAACGCCACCCCGGAGATCGTCGAGGCGGTGCGGGAGGCCGTCGCCCGCGGCGTGCTCGTCGCCCTGACCACCCGCGTCCCGGCCGGCCCGGTCACCGAGATCTACACCCACGGCGGCGCGGTCGACCTCGTCGCCGCCGGCGCCGTCCCCACCGGCACCCTGCGCGCCGGCCAGGCCCGCATCGCGGTCCTCTCCGCCCTGCTCGCCTCCGACAGCCCGGCCGAACAGGCCCGCGTCCTGCGCGCGGCCCTGTCCGAGGAGGACCCGGTCCTCGTCGACGCCTAGCTCGATTCCTGGCGAGCTTCCTGTGGGCCAAGCGCATCACTGACGCGGACAGGGCCTGGCGACGTCCAGGCCGCCGAGGTAGCGGTCGTAGTCCGTCCTCGGCAGTTCCCCGGGTGCCAGGTCGCACAGCAGCTCGTGCCAGGCGGCCAGATCGACGGTGCGGCGCACGAGGGAGCCGTCCGGAGCGAACGACAGGACCGACCCGCCGCCACCCGGCAGGAGCTGCGGCGACTCCCGGTCCTGTGCCGACCCAACTTCCTGCATGGTCCAAGTGCCGCGGGCCTCGCCCGTGTCGGGGTCCCAGAACTGCAGGGCGGACTGCTCGCCTGATCGTACGATCTGGACCAAGAAGGCCGAGTCCGTGCTGAATGCCATCGACGGCCCGCCTGTCGACGCGTAGGTGCTGTGCACGATTCGGCCCGATGGGACGTCCAGGACGGACAGCTTGCCGTCGAAGTTGCGCACGGCGACCCTGTGGCCGTCGTTGCTGACCACCGTCTGATGCCCGTACATGGTCCAAACGGGCTTGAGGGAGACCTTCCGGACTTGGCGGAATCCCCCCTCGGCGGTCCATCGCCACACGGTCAATGCCTCGTCCTGCACTACGGCGAGGGTGGTGCGGTCGGCGCTGACAGCCGCGGCGGCGGACAGCGCCCCGCTGTACGGCAGTGACTGCCGTACCTGCCAGGTGCCGGTGTCGACGACCTGGATCGTCTGGGGAGCGATACCGATCACCTTCTGGCCGTCCGGAAGGACCGTCAGGAGGCTGAAGCCGGGGTGTCCGCCGGCCGGAATGCCCAACTGGCGTCCGGCTTGCACGTCCCACAGCGACAAGGTTCCCCCCTGTGAGACGACGGCCCGCCTGCCATCGGGAGTCGCGGCGAGGGTGTTCGCCTGCGGCGCGCCACGGGTGAGCTGGAGGGGCAGTCGACCCAGCACGCGGACACCTTGGTCGGTGACGGCCCAGACGTCCGTGGCCTGGCCCGTGGTACGGAAGGCCGTCCGTTGGTCCACTGCGAGGTCGCCCGGCCTGACCTGCTGCGCGTTGGTCAGGGGCGAACCCTCCCGGACACTGGAGCCGGAGAACAGGGACACGGCGCCGTCCTGTGATCCGGCCGCGATCCAGCGCCCGTCGCCCGACGCCGACACGCTGCGGACCGGCCAGGTGAACGCTCCGAGGACCCGCTCGCGACGCAGCGCGGTGTCGTAGACCCCCACCTCTTTGCCGTAGGCGGCATAAATGCCGACCCGCTTGGTTCCCGGCATCGTCAGCGCGCCGGCGCCTTCGCCGCCCGGCCCGCCGACGCGCCTCCCGGCGGTCAGGTCCCACAACTCGTTGCGGTTCTCGCCGACGTAGGCCGTGCCCGCGTCCTCGGACAGCGACACCGCTACGCCGGCCGGAACACGGAGGCCCGGGATCTGCCGTGCCGCACCCCACACGGTGCCGTTCGGGGGGAGGCTGCGGAGGGTGCCGGCCTGGTGGTCGAGGGCGTGCAGCCGGCCGGATGGATCGAACCCGAGGGCGAGGCTGTTGTCGCTCGCGGTCTCGTCGGCCAGGACACGGCCCGTCTTCACGTCCCAGACGGCCACGTGGTAGGTGGCTCCCTGCTCGCCCGGAGAGTAGAAGCCGGCAGCGAGCCGCTGCCCGTCGCCCGAGAAAGCGAACGCGCGAAGCCGTTTGAAGGCCCCGGCCAGCGGGCCCCCGTTGGTCGCCGTGATGGTCCGCAGCACCCTTCGCGCGGGAACGTCCCAGATATCGACCTGGTTGTCCGGGGTTTCCACCGCCAGGATGCCCCCATCCGCGCTGAAGGCCATCGCGCCGCCGTCCTGGGGCCATGCCTTGCCCTTGAGATGGGGCAAGGCCTTTCCCGTCCGGATGTCGTACAGGTGGATGTGCTGGTCCTTCCCAGCTCCTCCGTCGGGGTCGAAGTCCGAGTAGTACGCCAACATTCCGCCGTCGCGACTGATCGCCACCTGAGTGGCGTTCGCGTGGCCGACGCCCCGGAAGTTGTTCACCTCTTCGTTTCCGGCCTGGAGGTGCCGGGAGACGCTGTCGTTGGCGGCAACGGCCTGGGCCATGGCCTGTGCGGACTCTCCTGTCGGCCGCACCGCGTCTGCGTACAGGGCGAACTGGGCCGCCTTGCGCGGATCCTTGCCGACGGTGTCCAGCGCGCGGGCGGCCAGTGCCTGGGAGGCTGAGGTCCGCGCCCGGGCCAGCGCCACGTTCCGCTGGGCGGAGGCATCGACGAAGGCCAGGCCCGCCAGCACTGCGAGGGTGACGGAGACGGCCAGGGCGCAGTTCCTGGCGAAGTTGAATTTGCGCCGCTCCCGCAGGTCCTCGCTGTCCAGCTCGTCCTTGGTGCAGCCATGGACGGCGGCTGCGAGAGCAACCACCTTCTCACGGAACTCGCCTCGGACCAGTGAGCGTTCGTCTGCCTCACGGAACTTCCGTAAGTCCATCCACAGCGGTTCGGTGCGGAACACTCCCTCCAGCACCTCGCGGGGCAGGGCGGTCGTTCTCTCCCAGTCGAAGTCCCCGGCCGCTCGGTCCCATGCGATGGTGCCGTCGCTGAGCGCGATCAGGAAGCGGTCCCGCGCCGTCTCATCGGGGTGGTCCCGCCAGAAGGCAAGTTCCTCGCGGACCCAGGGGGAGGCCGCGGCCTCCGGGGAGGCGATGCAGAGGAAAAAGGTGGACTGCTTGAGCTCCTTGAGGATGGATGCCGCCAGATCCGTGCTGGCGGCCAAGCTCTCGGTGTCGCGGAACACCTTCAGCGCCGGTTTGCGGTACCACTTGCGCCCGATGCGGCGCATGCCCTTCTGGACGGCGGAGGCCAGCGGGACATCGCGCTGATGGCTGTAGGAGATGAACAGGTCGCGGGGCACGTACTCATTCCTTGGGGGTGCGGCTGCAGGGCGTGGGGATGTCCATGCCCTTGAGGTAGCGGTCTTGTTCGTCCTGGGGCAGCGGTTCGGGGACCAGGTCGCAGAGGACCTGGCGCCAGGACGCGACGCCGAGCGGTTGGCGGACGAGGCTGCCGCCCGGGGTGAATGCGAGGACCGCTCCGTCTGCCCCCGTGAACAGCCGTGCGGAGGAGTCGGCTTGGGAGGGGTTGGTGCTGCCGGAGTCCTCCAAGGGCCAACTGCCACGGCCCTCGCCGTTGTAGGCGTCCCAGAACTGGAGAGTGGCGTCCGCGCCCCTGCCGACGGCCTGGACGACGAAGCCCGCGTCATCGCTGAACACCAGGTTTCCGGTGCCTACCGTGGGGCTGACGCCCGTACTGGTGGCGGTGTGCCCGGTGGCAACGTCCACGAAGCTCAGCCGCCCGTCGCCGTTGACGGTGGCGACCCTCTCGCCCCTGCTACTGATGGCAAGGTGCGTGACAAGAGTCTTGTCGACTCTGCTCGTGCGCACGATGGCCAGGCGGTGCTCGTCGGTATACCGCCAGATGGAGACTCCGCCGGCGGTGAGCGCGGCGACCGTTTTGCCGTCCGCGCTCACTACTGCCTGGTCATCGTAGAGCGATTCCACTTTCATCGACTGGCTTGACTCCCACGAGCGGGTGTCAAGGACGTGGAGGACGTTGCGCATGGTCGCGACGAGGTGGACACCGTCGGGCAGGAAGCCGAGCGCCTTGACCGGTTCGTGAAAGTCCTTGCCGGAGCCCACTTCCGTTCCCTCCCGCAGGTTCCACAAGGACAGACGCGATTCCTGAGTGATCACCGCCCGGCTGCCGTCGCTGCTGACGACTGCCTGGCTGGAGCTGGTGACCATCCCCGTGGGCGTCAGCTCGAGGGCGATGTGTCCAAGCCGTCGGACACCGGTGCCCCTCACGGACCACAGGTCCGTGCCGGCAGCGCTGCTACGCAAAGCGACGCGTTTGTCCTCTGTGAGGTCGGAGGGCTTGACCTGCTGGTCGTTCGATACGGCGGTGCTGCCCCGGACACTGCTGGTGGAGAAGAGCGAAACGGCTCCGTCGAGGGAGGCGGCGGCGACCCAGCGTCCGTCGCCGGATGCCGAGACGCTGAACACGTTGAAGCTGAACGTGCCGAGGACACGCGGGTTCCGCAGGGCCGGGTCGTAGGTGACCACGCTCCTCCTGCCACGGATCGCGATGACGGGTCCGTTCGCGTCCGAGACTGCCCGGACCGAGCCCTGGTCGTCGGCGGCGGCCAGACGCCGGCCGTTTTCCAGGTCCCAGACCTCATCGCCCGCAGCGTCGCCGCCCGAGCTCGTATAGACCTTGGTCCCGTCGCTGGAAAGCCTCACGCTCCGCTCGGCCGTACCGGGGAGGTTCGGGATGTTGCGCGGGGCGGTCCAGGCGGCCGTGTCCCGCGTCAGGGTCCGCACTGTACCGGCCTTCTCGTCCAGAGCATGGAGCCGGCTGTCCTTGTCGAAGGTGAGGTCGATGGCATCGGGGGCCGCGTTCTCGTCACTGACGATGCTGCCGGTCGCGGTCTCCCAGACGGTGAGGCGAAAGGAGTACTCGCCCCCCTCCTGGCCGGCGGGACGGACGTAGTAGGCGGCTGCGACCCGCTGTCCGTCCGGGGCGAGGGCGAAGGAACGCAGCCCCTTGTAGGCCTCTGCCAAGTCCCTGTAGTCGCCGGCGGTCAACGAGCGGAGCCGTTTGTGCCCGGGTACGTCCCAGAGCTCGAACTCGTTGGGCACGCGTTCGACGGCCAGGAGGCGCCCGTCCGTGCTGAGTGCGAGTGCGCCGCCGGCCAACGGCCACGAGACGCCCTCGATGGTCGGCATGGCTTTCCCGGCCCGGATGTCATAGAGGTGGATGTGCCGCGGACTCTCCAGGGAGGTGAGGTCCATGTCGAAATCGGAGTAATAGGCCAGGGTGCTGCCGTCCCGGCTGATGGCCACTTCGGTAGGCGCGTAATTGCTTTTGCCGTGCCAGTCGTCCTGATGCTCGTTGCCCTGCTGGAAGTGCTTCTCCACCTTGTCGTTCGCGGCCACCGCCCGGCCCAGAGCCTGGGCGGATTCGCCCGTCGGCTGGACTGCGTACGCGTACAAGGCGAACTGGGCCGCTTTGCGCGGGTCGCTCTGCGCCGACTCCAACGCGCGGGCCGCGAGTGCCTGGGAGGCGGAGGTACGCGCCCGGGCCAGGGCCTCGCCGCGCTGCTGCCAGGCCAAGACCCCCGCGACGAGGGAGAGGGCCAGCAGCACGGACAGGGTGGCGACGGCGGCCCGGAGCATGCGCACGGCCGTGCGGCGCTGGCGCAGGTCCTCACTGTCCACCTGGTCCTTGGTCTGACCGCGCAGTGGTGCGAGGAGGGTGGCGACCGCATCGCGGAAGGGCGCGTCGCGCAGCGAGTAGAGCCCGGCCTGCCGGACGGCGGTGAGGTCCACCCAGAGCGGCTCCTTCCTGAAGGCACCTCGCAGCACTTCGGGCAGGCAGTCGGTCCGGTCCCAGGCCCAGTCGTTATTCTCCGCGTCCCAGGCGATGGTGCCGTCGCTGACTGCGATGAGGAAGCGGTCCATGGAGCGGTTTGCGGTCCAGAAGCCTATTTCCTCGCGTACCCATCGCGACTGCGCAGCCGCAGGCGAGGCGATGTAGATGAAGTACTCCGAGCTGCCCAGCTCCTGGAGGATCGCCGCGCCGAGGTCGCTGCCGGCGCCGAGGCTCGTCGTGTCGCGGAAGACGTTGATGGTCTGACGGCGTGTCCACGGCCGGGCCAGCCGATGCAGTCCCCCCTGGAGCGCGGCGGCGAGGGGTACGTCCTGCCGGTGGCTGTAGGAGATGAACGCGTTCCGTCTGTATGCGCCCGCTGATGCCAAGGCCGACCCCCCGTTGCGACTGTGGCGTTGGTGCGTGAGGAAGTAACTCGTAGGGTGGCATGCGGAGTTCGATGGACGGGAAGGTTCAAGAGATGGGTTTGCGACAGAGATTAGGGCGGGGACGGCGCGGCGGCGGCTTGGGCCCACGAGAGATCACGGTCAAGCTCAGCTTCCCGTTCGTCGGTGAGATCAGCGGCGTATGGGAGCCCGTCGACTCCGAGCGCGACGCCGCCTGGGAACTGTACGTCGAGCTGGCTACCCGCATTTCGGTGGTGGAACTGGGTGAGGACGAGGGCCTGCTGAGAGAGGCGTTGTCCTCTCTCTACACGGTGTTCGCGACTACCCGGGAGATCCTGCGGCGTTACGGCCCCGCCGTCGCTCCCCGCGTGGCACCCGGGAAGGTGACGTTCGGGGTGCTCGCTGTCAATGTCCTGAATCTTTCCATCCGGCCGCTGCTCAGCCGCTGGCACCCACTGTTGACGGCGCACGAGGCGGCACGCCCCGAGCACGTGGATCCGGTCGCGCACGAGCGGAGCTGGGCGCGGTCCCCCGAGTTGCGGGCGGAGATCGAATCTGTGCGGCAGGTCCTGCTGTCGCTGGCCAAGGCCCTCAACGAGGTGGCGGCGGTCGGCGACCTGATCACGGTGCGAGTACCCCAGCAGGCATCGGCCCCCTAGGTACAGCTGACGACACATCAGCCCGCGACATCAACCCCAAGGGCATTGACGAGTGCCTGGTTCGCGTACGGCCGCACAAGACCACGCGGCCGTACGCGGCAGGTCAGTTGGTGAACGCCGCCAGGATCCGGTCCGCCGCCGACGTGGCGGTGAGCGTGCCCGCTCGGACGCGCGCCTCCAGGGCGGGGGCGAGTTCGCGGACCGACGGGTCGGCGCGCAGGCGTTCCAGGAGTGCGTCGCGGACCATCGACCAGGTCCATTCCACCTGCTGCGCCGCCCGCTTCGCGGCCAGGCGGCCGCCCGTCTCCAGGACCGTCCGGTGCTGTTCCAGGCGGTTCCAGACCTCGTCCAGCCCCGCCGACTCCCGTGCGCTGCACGTCAGTACCGGCGGGGTCCACGCCGCGTCCGCCGGGTGCATCAGGCGCAGGGCGCCCGACAGTTCCCGGGCGGCGGCCTTCGCGTCGCGTTCGTGCGGGCCGTCGGCCTTGTTCACCGCCAGGACGTCCGCGAGTTCCAGGACGCCCTTCTTGATGCCCTGGAGCTGGTCGCCCGTGCGGGCCAGGGAGAGGAGGAGGAAGGAGTCGACCATGCCGGCGACCGTGGTCTCCGACTGGCCCACGCCGACCGTCTCCACCAGGACCACGTCGTAGCCCGCCGCCTCCATCACGATCATCGACTCGCGCGTGGCCTTCGCGACCCCGCCCAGGGTGCCCGCGGAGGGGGAGGGGCGGACGAAGGCCGACGGGTCCACCGACAGGCGTTCCATCCGGGTCTTGTCGCCCAGGATGGAGCCGCCCGTACGCGTGGACGAGGGGTCCACCGCGAGGACGGCCACCCGGTGCCCGAGGCCCGTCAGCATCGTGCCGAACGCGTCGATGAAGGTGGACTTGCCCACCCCCGGCACCCCACTGATGCCGATCCGGCGCGCCTTCCCCGCATGGGGGAGGAGCTCCGTCAGCAGCCGCTGCGCCAGGGCCCGGTGGTCGGCCCGGGTGGACTCGACCAGGGTGATGGCGCGCGCGATCTGCGCGCGCTTCCCGTCGAGCACGCCCTTCACGTACACGTCGATGTCGATCTTCGGGGGCATCCCGCGTCCGCCTACAGCTCGTGGCCCAGGTCCGCGGCGAGCCGCGTCACCAGGTCGTGGGCCGCGTCCGGGATGACCGTGCCGGGCGGGAACACCGCCGCCGCGCCCATCTCCAGCAGCGTGGGGACGTCGGCCGGCGGGATGACACCGCCCACCACGATCATGATGTCCTCACGGCCCTCCTCCGCCAGCTGCTCGCGCAGCGCCGGAACGAGGGTCAGGTGGCCGGCCGCCAGCGACGAGACGCCCACCACGTGGACGTCCGCCTCGACGGCCTGGCGGGCCACCTCCGCCGGGGTCTGGAACAGCGGGCCCACGTCCACGTCGAAGCCCAGGTCGGCGAAGGCCGTGGCGATCACCTTCTGGCCGCGGTCGTGGCCGTCCTGGCCCATCTTCGCGACCAGGATGCGCGGACGGCGGCCCTCCGCCTCCTCGAACCGGTCGACGAGCGCACGGGTGCGCTCCAGGGACGGGGACTCGCCTGCTTCGGTGCGGTACACACCGGAAATCGTACGGATCTGGCTCGCGTGTCGCCCGTACACCTTCTCCAGGGCGTCCGAGATCTCCCCGACCGTGGCCTTCGCCCGCGCCGCGTCCACCGCCAGGGCGAGCAGGTTGCCCTCCAGGCCCTGGCCGGCCCCGCGTTCGGCCGCGTTCGTCAGCGCCCGCAGGGCGTCCTGCGTACGCGCCTCGTCACGTTCCTCACGCAGCCGCCGCAGCTTCGCGATCTGCTGCGCGCGCACCGAGGAGTTGTCGACCACGAGCACGTCGATCTGCTCGTCGTTCTCCACGCGGTACTTGTTGACGCCGATCACCGGCTGGCGGCCCGAGTCGATCCGCGCCTGGGTGCGGGCCGCGGCCTCCTCCACGCGCAGCTTCGGGATGCCCGCGTCGATGGCCTGTGCCATGCCGCCGGCCGCCTCGACCTCCTGGATGTGCTGCCAGGCCCGGCGCGCCAGGTCGTACGTCAGCTTCTCCACGTACGCGCTGCCGCCCCACGGGTCGATCGACCGGCAGGTCCCCGACTCCTGCTGGAGCAGCAGCTGGGTGTTGCGGGCGATGCGGGCCGAGAAGTCCGTCGGCAGCGCGAGGGCCTCGTCCAGGGCGTTGGTGTGCAGCGACTGGGTGTGGCCCTGGGTCGCGGCCATCGCCTCGATGCACGTACGCGTGACGTTGTTGAAGACGTCCTGGGCGGTCAGCGACCAGCCCGAGGTCTGCGAATGCGTGCGCAGGGACAGGGACTTGGCGTTCTTCGGGTCGAACTGCCGGACCAGCTTCGCCCACAGCAGGCGTGCCGCGCGCAGCTTCGCGACCTCCATGAAGAAGTTCATGCCGATCGCCCAGAAGAACGACAGGCGCGGCGCGAACGCGTCCACGTCCAGCCCGGCGCCCTGCCCGGCCCGCAGGTACTCCACGCCGTCGGCCAGGGTGTACGCCAGCTCCAGGTCGGCCGTGGCCCCCGCCTCCTGGATGTGGTACCCGGAGATCGAGATGGAGTTGTACCGCGGCATCTTCTGCGAGGTGAAGGAGAAGATGTCCGAGATGATCCGCATCGAGGGCTTCGGCGGATAGATGTAGGTGTTGCGGACCATGAACTCCTTGAGGATGTCGTTCTGGATGGTCCCGGCGAGCTTGTCGGGGGAGACGCCCTGCTCCTCCGCCGCCACGATGTACAGGGCGAGGACCGGCAGCACCGCGCCGTTCATCGTCATCGACACCGACATCTTGTCGAGCGGGATCCCGTCGAACAGCTGCCGCATGTCGTAGATGGAGTCGATCGCCACGCCCGCCATGCCGACGTCGCCCGTCACGCGCGGGTGGTCGCTGTCGTAGCCGCGGTGCGTCGGCAGGTCGAAGGCCACCGACAGGCCCTTCTGGCCGGCCGCGAGGTTGCGCCGGTAGAAGGCGTTGGACTCCTCCGCCGTGGAGAAGCCGGCGTACTGCCGGATCGTCCAGGGCTGGTTCACGTACATCGTCGGGTACGGGCCGCGCAGGTACGGGGCCATGCCCGGGTACGTCCCCAGGAAGTCCAGGCCCTCCAGGTCCCGGCCCGTGTACAGCGGCTGCACGCCGATGCCCTCGGGGGTCTCCCACACCAGGTCGCCCGTGGCGGCCCCGGTGGACTCCTTCACCGCCGCGCGCCACTGGTCCTCGGTGGCGGCCGGAGCCGCCCCGCCCAGGGCGAGCTCGGAGAAATCGGGGATGCCGCTGTTGCCGCTCACTGGGCCACTCCCATCCGGTCGAGTACGGAGGACAGCACGGCGACCGCGTCGCAGCCGGCGAAGACGTACTCGTCCACGGCGCCGGCCGAGGTGCCGGGCCTGCCCGCGAGGAACACCGTCGAGGCGCCGGCCCCGCGCAGGGCCGCCGCCACCGCCTCGGCCTGCTCCTCGTACAGCGCGTCGCCGGAGCACAGCACCGCCACGCCGTCCGCGCCGCTCGCCGCGTACGCGGCGGCGGCGGTCGTCGCGTCGACCGACACCGGGTCGTGGACGGGCTCGATGCCGCCCGCCTGGAAGAGGTTCGAGGCGAAGGTGGCCCGCGCGGTGTGCGCGGCGGCCGGCCCCAGCGCGGCGAGGAACACCCTCGGGCGGCTGCCGGTCGACTCCAGGTGGGCGTCGCTGCGCGCGCGCAGCGCCTCGTACGCCTCGTCCCGGCGCACCCGGGGCAGGCCCCCGGAGGGCGCGGTCGGCGCGGCCTCGCGCACGACGGGCTTCTCCGACAGCAGCGGGAACTCGCTGACACCGGTGATCGGTTCGCGGCGGGTCGCCAGCTTCTTGGAGCGGGCGGCCCAGGTGGCCGCGAGGCGGTCCGCGACCAGGCCGGAGCGCAGGGCGGCCGCGAGGCCGCCGGCGCGCTCGACGGTCTGGAAGAACTCCCAGGCGGCGTGCGCCAGTTCGTCGGTGAGCTGCTCCACGTAGTAGGAGCCGCCCGCCGGGTCGATCACCCGTGCCAGGTGCGACTCCTCCAGGAGGATGGTGGAGGTGTTGCGGGCGATGCGCCGGGCGAAGGCGTCGGGCAGGCCCAGTTCGCTGTCGAACGGGAGCACGGTGACGGAGTCCGCGCCGCCCACGCCGGCCGCCATCGAGGCGACGGTGGTCCGCAGCATGTTCACCCACGGGTCGCGGCGGGTCATCATCACCGGCGAGGTGACGGCGTGCTGCCGCTGGGCACCGGCCTCCGGGGCCCCGCAGGCCTCGGCGACCCGGGCCCACAGGCGCCGCGCGGCGCGCAGCTTGGCGATGGTCAGGAACTGGTCGGCGGTCGCCGCGTAGCGGAACTCCAGCTGCCCGAGGGCGGCTTCGGTGCCGAGTCCGCCCTCGGTGAGGGTGCGCAGGTACGCGACGCCGGTGGCGAGCGACAGTCCGAGCTCCTCGGCCGCCGAGCCGCCGGCCTCGTGGTACGGCAGCGCGTCCACGGTCAGGGCGCGCACGCCCGGCCAGGACGCGGCCGCCTCGCGGGCCAGCTCGACGGCGGGCGCGGTGTCCAGGGCCTCGCCGGTACGGGCCTCGTGGCCCAGGGGGTCGACGCCGAGCGCGGCGCGGGCGGCCTCCGGGGCGACGCCGCGCTCCGCGTACAGGGCGAGCAACGCCCGTGCGGCGACGGCGAATTCGGCACCGGCGTCGAGGGCGACGGGCGCCAGGTCGAGGTACACCCCGTCGAGGGCCCGGCCGAGTTCGGCCGCCGGGACCCCGTGGCGGCCGACGGTGAGCCAGAGGGAGGTGGTGCCGTTCTCCAGGTCGGCCAGCGCCGCCTCGTTGACGCGTACGGGGTCACTGCCCGCGATCCGCTGGCGCACGTCCCAGCCGGAGGCGCTGGTGCCGTCCGGGGTGCCGCCGCGGACGAAGGGCGCGAAGCCGGGGAAGCCGGTGGTGTGGGCCTTCGCGTCCGCGCCGGGGCGTGCCGTGTACAGCGGGCGGGTGGTGAGCCCGTCCTCGAGCGTCGTGGACAGCGCTGCTTCCGCTGCCTCGCCGGATACTTCCTTGCCCGACTTGCGCAGTACGCCTTCGACGAGGCGTTGCCACTGCTCATGTGTCGCGTCAGGAAACTCGGCGGCCAGGGAGAGCCCGTCGTCAGGCAGGACCGTCATGGCCCGAATGCTAGGCGTGGCTACTCGGCGGTTACCAGAACCAACGGATGTGATCTCCCCCTCCCAGATGAGCCCGTGCCCTGGCCGGGCGGTGGGTGGGGTTGGGGTGCGGTTGCCCTGGCCGGGCGGGGTGGGGGCGGGGTCGGGGGTGGCCGGGGTCGGTGCCGGGGTGGGGTGTCGTCCGGGGCGGGCTTCGATGTTCGGCGCTCCGAGCCGGATCACTGCTGTCGGTCGGTACAGGGCGCCGAAGTCATCTCGTTTTAGCCCCGGACGACACCCCACCCCGTCCCCGCCCCCGACCGGGCACGTCCAGATCTGCGGCTACCGTCACGGCCAACCTTGCGGGCCGGGGATGTCTGGTTCTTCGGCTTTCGCCGCGCGAATTGGCTGCGGTGTGGCGCGGGTCTGGGGCGGAGCCCCAGGGAACGGGGACCCAGCCCCCGTGGCCGGGCCGCCGCACGAAAGACGCGTGGCTACGGCGTTGCGGCCCTATGAAATCCAGCCAGGGGTTTTCGGCCGCCTGGGAGACGAAGCCCCAGGTCAGCGAGGGTTCGGTAGCCCATGACGACCCCAACGGCAGGGGTTGACCCGGACCTGCCCCGCTGACAGGCTCCGAGCCATGACCGCGAACGAGCAGCACCTCGCCCCGCGGCTCCACACCCCCGGCCCCTGTACCGCGCCGGGCCGGTGTCCGGGCCGCTGTCCGGTCCCCTGCGGGGCCTGACCCCCGAAGGTAGGCCGGCCCGCCGGATGAGCGGGCGCACCGCCCGGCCCGGGCGCCCCCTGGGACCGTAGGCCCGGACCCCGCAGACCGGCGGCCGGGACCCGGCGGTCCCGTACCCCGCTGCGTCAGTCGGACCAACCTGCGGCCACCGCCCCCGGCGATCCCGGGACCGGTCAGCCGCGGGCCCGTCCCGTCGGGCGGTCCGGTGCGCTGCCGCCTCACACCCCGCCGCCCCCGGCGGAGCCCTCCACGTACGGCCCCGGTCCCGGCAGAGCCCTCTCGGCTCGGTCGCCCCGGGCGGAGCTCTTCACGCATGCCCCGCCGCCCGGCGGAGCCACCTCACGCCCGCAGGCCGGCGCAGCCATCGTCACGGCCCGCCGCAGGGTGCAGCCCCGCTCACGTATGCCCCGCCACACCGGCGGAGCCATCCTCACGCCCCGCCGCCCGGCGGAGCCTCGTCGTGTCCCAGGAGAACCCATGACCACCGCCACCGCCCTCACCGTCACCCGCCTCGGCGGCCGCATAGGCGCCGAGATCGGCGGCGTCCGCCTCGGCGGGGACCTCGGCCCCGCCACCGTCGCGGAGATCCGCGCCGCCCTCCTCGCCCACAAGGTCGTCTTCTTCCGCGGCCAGGAGCACCTCGACGAGGCCGGCCACGAGGCCTTCGCCCGGCTGCTCGGGACGCCCGTCGCGCACCCCACCGTCCCCTCCGCCGACGGCCGCTACGCCCTCGGCATCGACTCCCACCACGGCGCCCGCGCCAACCAGTGGCACACCGACGTCACCTTCGTCCCCGCCTACCCCGCCTTCTCCATCCTCCGCGCCGTCACCATCCCCCCGTACGGCGGCAACACCCTCTGGGCCAACACCGCCACCGCCTACGCCCACCTCCCCGCCCCGCTCCGCGCCCTCGCCGACGGACTGCGCGCCCTTCACTCCAACGAGTACGACTACGCCGCCCTCAAGCCGGACGCCCTCCCCGAGGCCCTTGCCCAGTACCGCGAGGTGTTCACCTCCACCAGCTTCCTCACCGAGCACCCCGTGGTCCGCGTCCACCCCGAGACCGGCGAACGCACCCTGCTCCTCGGCAACTTCGTCCAGCGCATCGCCGGGCTGACCGGCCGGGACTCGCGCGCGCTCCTCGACCTCTTCCAGGCCCACATCGAGAGCCCCGAGAACACGGTGCGCTGGCAGTGGCGGGCCGGTGACGTCGCGATCTGGGACAACCGGGCCACCCAGCACTACGGCGTCGACGACTCCGACGACCACGAGCGCACCCTGCGCCGCGTCACCGTCGACGGCGAGGTCCCCGTGGGCCCCGACGGCGTGCCCTCCCGGCTGATCAGCCCGGACACCGTCCCGGACCCCGCCTTCGGCATCGCATCCGGCGCCTCCGCCTCCGCCTGATCCGTCAACGAGGAGCCCCCGTGCCCAAGCTGCTCGCCCTCACCGGCAGCCCCTCCGCCCACTCCCGTACCGTCGTCGTCGCCGAGCACGTGCTGCGCCGCCTCGACCACGCCGGGTTCGACACCGCCCACCTGGACGTACGCCTGCTCCCCGCCGCCGACCTGCTGTCGGCCCGCCGCGGCGAGCCGGAGATCCGCCGTGCCCTGGAGGCCGTCGCCGAAGCCGACGGCCTGGTCATCGCGACCCCGGTCTACAAGGCCTCGTACACCGGACTGCTCAAGGCCTTCCTCGACCTGCTCCCGCAGGACGGCCTCGCCGGAAAGACGATCCTGCCCCTCGTCACCGGCGGCAGCCTCGCCCACGTCCTGGCCATCGACTACGCCCTGCGCCCGGTCCTCGCCGCCCTCGGCGCCCGCCACGTCACCGCCGGCCGCTTCGTCCTGGACTCCTCCGTCGAACGCGGAGCCGGACCGGACCGGCTGCGCCCCGAGGCGGAGCTGGACCTCTACCAGGCCGTCGACGAGTTCGCTGACGCCCTGCGCGCCACGGCGCCGAACCTCGCCGCCACCCCGTAACCCGTACCGACAAGGACCCGCCATGCCCGCAGCACCCCTCACCCCGACCACGCGCACCCGGCGCCAGTTCCTCACCCTGCTCGGCATCTCGGCGGCCGCGGTGAGCTGCGGCACCGCCACCGCCGGCGGCGGGTCCGCCCGGCCGGGCGGCCAGGTCACCACGCTCAAGTACCAGGGCAACGTCGGCGCGGTCACCCTGCCCGAGCTGGCCGCCGACCTCGGCCACCTCGGCGGCCTCACCCTGGAGTGGGTCGGCAACACCATCAGCGGCCCGCAGGACATCCAGTCCGCCGCCACCGGCCAGATCCACTTCGGCGGCGCCTTCAACGGGGCCATCGTCAAACTGGCCGCCGCCAAGGCCCCGGTCCAGGCGGTCGTGTCGTACTACGGCGTGGACCGTGATGCCTTCAGCGGCTACTACGTCCGGGAGGACAGCCCCATCCGTTCGGCCCGCGACCTGATCGGCAAGAAGGTCGGCATGAACACCCTGGGCGCGCACTCCCAGGCGATCCTCGACATCTACCTGGAACGCAACGGGGTCGCCAAAGCCGACGCGGCCAAGGTCGAATCCCTGGTCGTGCCGCCCGTCAACACCGAACAGGCGCTGCGCCAGGGGCAGCTCGACGTCGGCGTGCTGGGCAGCCTCCTGCGCGACAAGGCCCTCGCCGCCGGCGGCATACGCCCGCTGTTCAGCGACTTCGACCTGCTCGGCACCTTCAGCGCCGGCTCCTACGTGATGACCAAGCGCTTCATCAAGGAGAACCCGGACACCGTCCGCACCTTCACCACCGGGGTCGCCAAGGCCATCGAGTGGTCCCGCACCACCCCGCGCGAGGAAGTCGTCGCCCGCATGGAGTCGATCGTCAAGAAGCGCGGCCGCAACGAGGACACCGCGACCCTGAAGTACTGGCGCTCGTACGGGGTAGCGGAGCCGGGCGGGCGCATCCAGGACAAGGAGTTCCAGCTCTGGCTGGACTGGCTCGCCGAGCGCGGCGAGATCAAGGCCGGAGCGCTCAAGCCGTCCGATCTCTACACGAACGAGTTCAACGGGTACGGGAAGGGCTGACCCGCCATGGCGAAGATCGAATTGCGGTCGGTGACGAAGACCTTCCCGGTGAAGGGCAGGAGCAGGGAGGAGTTCACCGCCCTCGACGGCATCGACCTGGAGGTCGGGGAGGGGGAGTTCCTGGTCGTCGTCGGCCCCAGCGGCTGCGGCAAGTCCACCCTCCTCGACCTCCTCGGCGGCCTCACCCGCCCCACCTCCGGGCAGATCCTCCTCGACGGCCGGCCCGTCACCGGCCCGGGCCTCGACCGGGGCATCGTCTTCCAGCAGTACGCCCTCCTGCCCTGGCGCACCGCGCTCGGCAACGTCGCGTTCGGCCTGGAGGCGACCGGTGTCCCGCGCAGACAACGCGCGGCGCGCGCCAGGGAGTTCCTGGAGCTGGTGGGGCTTGCCGGATTCGAGGACCGGCACCCGCACGAGCTCTCCGGCGGGATGCGCCAGCGGGTCGCGATCGCCCGCTCGCTGGCGTACGACCCGGACGTGCTGCTCATGGACGAACCCTTCGCCGCGCTCGACGCGCAGACCCGCGAGTCCCTCCAGGACGAGCTGCGGCGCATCTGGCAGAGCACCGGCAAGACCGTCGTCTTCATCACGCACGGCATCGAGGAGGCGGTGTACCTGGGCCAGCGGGTGGCCGTCATCACCTCCCGCCCGGGCCGCGTCAAGGAGGTCGTCCGGGTCTCCCTCGGCGACCGGTCCACCGGGGCGACGGGCGAGGACCTGCGCTCCAGCCCCGAGTTCGCCCGTCACCGCCACGAGATCTGGACCCTGCTCCACGACGAGGTGGCCCGCGCCCGGCAACTGGAGAAGGAAGAGGCCGCCGTATGAGCACCGAGACCCCCGTTCCCGTCCTCCCCGCACCCACCGCGGAACCCGCCCGGGCCGTCGTACGGGATCCCGCGCGCCCGGCGCGATCCGCCGGGGCCCGCCCGGAACCGGCGGCCGCCCCCGGGCCCGCGAAGCCCGCGGCTCCCGCCCGCCGTGCCGCCTGGGCGCCGGCCGTGCTGCGCCGGCTGCGGGCCGGGCTGCTGCGCTCCGCGGCGGTGTTCGCCCTGCTCGCGCTGTGGGAGGCCGCGCCCCGGCTCGGGCTGGTCGACGCCACGTTCCTGCCGCCCTTCAGCGAGGTGGCCCGGGCCTGGTGGGGGCTGCTCGCCGACGGGCAGCTCGGCGAGCACACCCGGGCCAGCCTCACCCGTTCCTTCGGCGGCTTCGCCATCGCCGTGCTGATCGCCGTCCCGCTCGGCCTGCTGATCGGCTGGTACCGGCCCGTCGCCGTCTTCCTCGGCCCGCTGCTGGAGCTGTTCCGCAACACGGCGGCCCTCGCCCTGCTGCCCGTCTTCGTGCTCCTCCTCGGCATCGGGGAGACCTCGAAGGTGTCGATCGTCGTCTACGCCTGCGTCTGGCCGGTCCTGCTGAACACCATCAGCGCCGTCGGGAACGCCGACCCCACCCTGGTCCGGCTGGCCCGCTCGATGGACCTGTCCACCCCCAGGCTCTTCCAGAAGGTGATCCTGCCGGCCTCCGTGCCCGCCGTCTTCACCGGCATCCGGCTGGCCGGAGCGGTCTCGATCCTGGTCCTCGTCGCCGCCGAGATGATCGGCGCCAAGGCCGGCCTGGGCTATCTGATCAACGCCTCGCAGTTCAACTTCGCCATCCCCCAGATGTACGCGGGGATCGTCACGATCTCCGCGATCGGGGTGGCCTTCAACCAGCTCCTGGTCGCGGTCGAACGCCGCCTCAGCCTCTGGCGCGTCCCCGCCTGACCCGCCCCGCCGTCCTCCAAGGGAACAGACATGCCCGCAGCTCCCCGCACCCTCCACCTCAACGCCTTCCTGATGAACGCCGGCCACCACGACGCCGCCTGGCGCCACCCCGCCGCCAGCCCCGAGCGGGTCACCGACGTCGCCTACTTCCAGGAACTGGCCCGCACCGCCGAACGCGGCCTGCTCGACTCGGTCTTCTTCGCCGACGGGGTCGCCCTGTGGGGCAAGGCACGCCACAACGCCCTCGGCGGGTTCGAACCGCTGACCCTGCTGTCCGCGATCGCCGCCGTCACCTCGCGCATCGGGCTGATCGCGACCGTCTCCACCACCTTCAACGAGCCCTACAACCTGGCCCGCAAGTTCGCCTCCCTCGACCACATCAGCGGCGGCCGGGCCGGCTGGAACATCGTCACCTCCGGCACCATCGACGAGGCCCGCAACTTCAACCGCGAAGAGCACCTGGAGCACGCGGTGCGCTACGAGCGCGCCCGCGAGTTCCTCGACGTCGCCACCAAGCTCTGGGACAGCTGGGAGGACGACGCGATCGTCCTCGACAAGGAGCGCGGCATCTACGCCGACACCGACAAGCTGCACCCGGCCGCCCACCGCGGCGAGCACTTCTCCGTCGCCGGACCGCTCAACGTGCCCCGCTCGCCCCAGGGCCGCCCGCTGCTCGTCCAGGCCGGCTCCTCCGAGGACGGCAAGGAGTTCGCCGCCCGGTACGCGGAGGCCGTCTTCACCGCCCAGCAGACCCTCGCCGACGGCCAGACCTTCTACAAGGACCTCAAGTCCCGCCTCGCGAAGTACGGCAGGGCCGAGGAGGACCTTCTCGTCCTGCCGGGCATCGCCCCCGTCATCGGCTCCACGGAGGCCGAGGCCAAGGCCCTGGAGCAGGAGCTCACCGAGCTCCAGGTCCCCGAGTACGGGCTGGCCCAGCTCTCCGGCATGCTCGGCACTGATCTGACGGGCCTGCCGCTCGACGGCCCCCTGCCCGAGCTCCCCGAGGAACGGGACATCAACGGCAACAAGAGCCGCTTCACCCTCGTCGCCGAACTCGCCCGCCGCGACGGGCTCACCCTGCGCGAGCTGATCGCCCGTCTCGGTGCTGGCCGCGGCCACCGCGTCCACGCCGGTACCCCCGAGCAGATCGCCGACCAGCTGGAGGAGTGGTTCACCCAGGGCGCCGCCGACGGCTTCAACATCATGGCGCCCGTCCTGCCCACCGGCCTGACCGACTTCGTCGACCACGTCGTACCGGTCCTCCAGCGCCGCGGCCTCTTCCGCACCGAGTACTCCGGCAGCACCCTGCGCGAGCACTACGGCCTGCCGCGCCCGGCCAACCGGTACGCCGGGCAGAGCGCCTGAGCGGCCGTTCCCACGCCCGGGGGCGGGTGGAGCTCCGCATGCGGAACTCCACCCGCCCCCGGGGCGTTCCCCCGGTACGAGGAGGCTCAGACCGTGAGGACGATCTTGCCGCGGGCCTGGCCGGCCGCGCTGAGCTCCCAGGCGCGGCCGGCCTCCGCCAGCGGCAGGACGTGCCCCACCTTGACGGTGATCTTTCCGGTGTCGGCGAGTTCGGCGAGGCGGGTGAGGTCGGTGGCCGAGGAGCGCGCCCAGATGTGCTTGGCCCCCTTCTCGCCCGCGTCGTTGTCGGCGACGGAGATCACCGGGCCGCCCGGCCGGACGATGGACTGGAGCAGCTCGACGCCGCCCTCGCCGTAGAAGTCGAGCCCGACGTCGACGCCCTCGGGGGCCAGCGCGGCGACCCGCTCGGCCACCCCGTCCCCGTAGAGGACGGGTTCGGCGCCGAGCGAGCGCAGGTAGTCGTGGTTGCGGGCGCTGGCGGTACCGATGACCCGGGCGCCGAGGGCGACCGCGATCTGGACGCCCAGCGAGCCGACCCCGCCGGCGGCGGAGTGGATGACGACGGTCTGGCCGGGGCCGACCCCGGCGCGGGTGACGGCCTGGTAGGAGGTGAGCCCGGCCAGGGGGAGACCCGCGGCCTCCTCGAAGGAGAGCGTCGCGGGCTTGCGGGCGAGGGTGCGCACCGGGGCCGAGACCAGCTCCGCGTACGTGCCCAGCTGGACCCATTCCTTGCGGACGTACCCGTAGACCTCGTCGCCCACGGCGTAGTCGTCGGTGTCGGGGCCGACCGCCTCGACGACGCCGGCCACGTCCCACCCCGGGATCACCGGGTGGCGGACCTCCAGGACGTGCCCGAGGAAGCCGGCGGCCAGCTTCCAGTCCACGGGGTTGACCCCGGCGGCTCTGACCCGGATCAGCACCTCGCCGGGACCCACCTTGGGCTCGGGTACTTCAACGAGCTCCAGGGCGGTGGGAGTTCCGTAGCTGCTGTAGGTGATTGCCTTCATGTAGGGGGCAACGAAGGGGGCGGGGGAAGGTGTTCCGCCCGGTTCCCGGGCTCCGGCGGTCCTTCAGCGGCCTTCCGGCGCGCCTCCGGCGGTCCTCGTGCGCTTCTCCGGCGCCTGGGGCGCTCACGCGGGCAGGGTGTTGGGGTGCGAGCGCCGCCGGGCCGCGCTGAGCAGGGCCTGGATCTGTGCCCCCGACTGCTCGACCTCGTCCAGAGGGGAGGGGAAGGGCAGCCGTACGTCGCGGTGCCCGGCGCGTTCCTCCAGGCGCAGGGTGATCCCGTACCGGTCCAGGGCGAGCGGCAGTGCGCGGACGACGGCGGCCGTGGGGCGGGGCCGGACCAGCCGCAGCAGCAGAGTGACCAGTTCGGGGTGCTCGTCGAGGAGGTGCGTGAGCATGCCCGCCTCGTAGGGGGCGAGCGGGTCGGGCCAGGCGCCGTCCAGCTCCTCCAGCCCGAGGTACGAGGTCCCCTCCGCGGTCTCCAGGACCGCTTGGCCGTATTCCACGCAGGTGGTGGCCCCGGGCCCGTCCTCCTCGCCGGCGTACGGGCTCAGCAGGTGGCCCAGCACCGTGACGCGGGCCCGCACCCGGTCGCGGACCGGGGTCGGGGCGATGTCGGTGAACTCCAGCCGGATGGAGGGGCGGCCGTCGCCGAGGAGGGAGGCGGGGTGCCCGGCGGCGGGTGGCGCCGGGTGCAGGTGGAGCCGGCCGAGGGGATCGCCGTCGTCGAGGTGGCGGACCTCGTGGCGCACGCCGTCGACGACCACCGTCATGGAGTGCGCGGCGGCCAGGACGGAGCGGACCCGCTCCGCGTCGGTGGGCCGGGCGGCGTCGGGCGTGGCGGCGGGGGCACCGGGCAGGCGCATGCGGATCTCTCCCTCGTCCAGCGAAAGTAGGTTAGGTATGCCTAACCTAACCTATTCCTGGTTCGGGGAGTACCCCGCGGGCCAGCCGCCCCAGGGTCTCGGCGATCCGTTCGGGCGGGAACCCGAGGGTGTGGCGCTGGAACTGGTAGACCTCCGGGGCGAGCGGGCTCAGCAGCGCGTCCACGCTGACGTCGGGATCGGGGGCGCCCGCCTCCACCAGCAGGGACCGGACGTGCGCGCGCCAGTGCCGATAGGCGCCCGCGGAGAAGCGGGCCGGGCCCGGCCGGATGCCCAGGGTCAGCGGAAGATGTCGTTCCAGATAGTCCAGGGCGGCGCTGTAGAAGGCCGCCAGCCGCTGCGCCGGGGGCGCGCCCGGGCCCAGCGGTGGCGGGCCGAAGGCGAGGCGGCCCTGCAGGATGCGCTCGTGCTCGTCGAGCAGGGCCGCGGCGACGGCCGCCGGATCGGGGAAGCGGCGGTAGAGGGTCGCCCGTCCCACCCCGGCGGCCTTGGCTATCTGGTCCATCGTCACACTGCGCGGGTCCCGCTCCGTGAACAACTGCTCGGCGGCCGCGAGGATCTGGGCGTGGTTGCGGATCGCGTCCTCGCGCCGCGGCGGCCGCCCGGCGCCCGCGCCGGCCGCCCCCGGCGCGGCATGCCGGAGGGGACGGGCTCCCGCGACGTCGCGTAACGTGCGGACCTCGTCGCCATTGGTCATGGCGGCGACCCTACGTGCTCCGTGTCGGTGTTGGGCCGAACGGGTGAAACGCGAGAGGATGGGGGGATGCACATGAAGCGCACGGCCGAGGCGGCCCGGTGAGCAGGTACGACGTCACCGACGAGCAGTGGGAGGGACTCGCGCAGGTGGTGCCGCTGCGCAGTCGCAACGAATGGCCCTCCCGGGTGGACCACCGCACGATCCCCAAGGGCCCCGGGGCGTCCGAGGCGGAACAGCGGCGCTTCGTGGTGATCCGGGTCCAGATCTTCGCCGACGCGCGGGAGGTGGCGGAGTACCTGATCGCGCAGATCCCGGTCCTGCTGGACCTCACCGGCGCGGACAGCGAAGTGGCCAAGCGGATCCTCGACTTCAGCAGCGGTGTGGTCTTCGGGCTGGGCAGCGGGATGCACCGGGTCGACCGGAACGTCTTCCTGCTGGCGCCCGTCGGGACCGAGGTCGAGGGGATCGCGGCCGCGGCCGTCCCCCGATCGTAGGAAGGTCGCGGCGGTGGAACGGTTCGCCGGACCCGGCCCGGGTCCCGCGGACCGTACCGTCCGGCCATGGACGCCACTTTGCGCGCGGCGGGACCCCGGGTCCCCGGCGCGCCCTCCGCTGCAGTCGACGAACACCCCGCCCCCGGGACCCGGCCGGTGGAGCACCGGCGGCCCGCCGTCACCGAGTTACGGCTGTCCGCCTTCGGGCGGCACCGGGCCGCGGTGTTCCCCCTGGGCCCGCTGACCCTGTTCACCGGGCCCAGCGGCAGCGGCAAGTCCCAGGCGCTGGACGCCTATGCGGCCCTGTCCCGGCTCGCCTCCGGGGCCGCGCTGGAGGAGGCCTTCCCCGACCCGGTGGCCCGGGTGCCGGAGGCGGCCCGTCCCGACGGCGGCGGGCGGCGCGGCTTCCGGATCGGCTGCACCGTCGACGGTCCGGCCGGCCCCGTCCGCCTCGACCTCGCCGTACAAGCGGAGCCCACGCTGAGGATCGCCGGTGAACGGCTCTCCCAGGACGGGGACGTGCTCCTCGCCACCGCCCTGCGCGATCCGCGCCGGCCCTCCGTCCAGGCCGCCTGGCTGACCGGCGGCTCCGCCGGGATGACCCGCGCTCCGCTCCCCGGCGACCGGCTCGGCACCGCCCTGCTGCCGCTGCGCGTCGCCGGGGCCACGGCCGGGCAGCGGCGGGTGCTGGCCGCGGCCGAACAGGTGGTGGTGGCGCTGCGGTCGGTGTTCCCCTGCGACCCCCGGCCCGGCCGGATGCGGGCGGCCGTGCCGCCCGGGGAGGGTCGGCTGCGCGGAGACTGCGGGAACCTTGCCGACGTCCTGCGCCGGACCCGCCAGGAATGCGGCACCCGGTACGCCCTGCTGGCCGGGGCGGCGCGGACGGGGTGCGCGGGTCCGGTGTCCGGGCTGGGGGTACGGGGGGACGGCCCGGGCGGTGCCGGTGCCGGGGCGGGGGCCGGAGTCGGGACCGGAGCCGGCGGCGTCGGGGCTGCCCTCGGCCCGGGCGGTGCCGGGCGGGCCGGCGGGCTGGTGGCGGCCGTGCTGGAACGCGGCGACGGGCGCCCCGCCACGGAGTTCGCCCGGCTCGGCGACGGTGAACTCCGCTTCCTGGCCCTCGCCCTCGTCCTGCTCACCGGCCCCGGGGTGCTGGCCGTGGAGCCGGCGGCCGAGCTCCTGTCGGCCCGGCAGGCGCTGACCGTGCTCTCCGACGGCCTCGACCGGGGCCTGGACCGGCGGCAGACCGCCGAACTGCTGCGCCTGGCCCTGCTCTCCGGGGAGCGCGGCCACATCCGGCTGGTGGCGGCGGTCGGCGAGGACACCGCGGGAACCGCCCGGGAGCTCCCCGGCGTCTCAGTGGTAGACCTGTCCCCATGAGTGCTGCACCCACGGGCGACGGGCCGGAGCCGCCACCGCGAGGCGAACGGCTGTACCGACTCCAGCGACGGCTGGCCGAGTTCGCGGCCGCCCGGGACTGGGCCCCGTACCACACGCCCAAGAACCTGGCCGTCGCGCTGAGCGTGGAGGCCTCCGAACTGGTCGAGATCTTCCAGTGGCTGACACCGGAACAGTCGGCGGCGATCATGGAAAAGCCCGAATCCGCACACCGGGTGACCGACGAGGTGGCCGACGTGCTGGCGTATCTGCTGCAGTTCTGTGAGGTCCTTGGGGTGGATGTGCTGGATGCGCTCGCCGCGAAGATCGAACGGAACGAACGCCGTTTCCCGGTGAGCGGGACATCGACACCAGATTGTCACTCTTCGGAGTGATGGCGTCGTCCACAACCTTGATTGTGTCCACAGATTTCCGAATACCCCTGGCTTTACTGGCTCGTTGCCTTCACTCTGGGTAGTGGAGATTGGCGGGATGTCGTGCGGACGGGGGACGGCATATGGATGCGGTACGGCTCATCGCGGCCGGCCGGCACGCGCTGGCAAGGAGCGCGGCCGCGTGGGACATCGTGGGCGAGGCCTGGCAGGCCCAGGCGCTCGCCCAGGGGGTGGGGAGCTGGCTGGCGGTCGCGGGGCCGCCGGAGCTCAGAGCGGAGGCAAGGGGACTGGGGGAAGCCGGAGGCAGAGGCTGCGGGGCCATAGACCGCTCGGCCCTGGGCGAGGGCGAGGGAGCCGCGCTCGACCAGCCGCCGCGGGCGGCGCAGCTGACGGGGGTGGCCGATGTACGGCAGGCGCTGCTGGGACTCCAGGCGCTGCTCGGCGAGGTCGGGATAGCGCTCGTCGGAGTGGCCTGTGCGACGGACGAGGAGGGCCTGTACTGGCAGTGCATAGAGTCGATCGACGCGGCGGACGAGTCGAGCGACCGGGTGCGGGCCCTGCTGCGCAGGATGACCGTCAGGGAACGGGGGTCGGCCTCGGGCGTGCTGTGAGGGGGGCGTGCGGCGGGGCCCGGAGGTGCGGCCCGGGGTCCGGGGAGCGCCGGGGCGTGCGCGGTGGCGTGGGCGATGGCGTGTGTGGCGGCGTGTGCGGCGGAGGGGTCCCGCCGCGCGCGACGGGACCCCCGGCCGGTCAGAAGGACCGGTCGGAGCGGCCCTCGCTCTCGTGGGCGCGGCTGCCCGGGGTGACCGGCTCGGCGGGCAGAGTGCGGTCCGCGGAGTTCTGGAGGTCGGCGTCGAGCTGGGACAGGTCGGCGTTGAGCGCCGCCATCAGCTCCTCCATCTGCTGCAGCAGGCCCTTCGGCGCGCCGTCCTGGGCGGGCACCGCCGGCTCCTGGTGTGCGTGGTCGTGTGCTGCCTGTCCGGTCTGTCCGGGGTACTCGGGCACGGACTGGTGGGACATGGCGGCCTCCTCGGCCCTGGCCCTTCCGGTGCGGAAGGGGGCGGTGGTCGTACCGGCGGGAGGCCGCCGGCGCGCGGGCCGGGCGGTCCGGCTCCGTCCGAGCCAACGAGCCCCATCAGCGCTGGTCACTGAGGCGGCGGGGCGCGCGCCTCCCGGTTGACGCAGATTCACCCGGCAGGGGAGCGGGAGGGGCAGGATGGAGCCATGGATCTTCGCATTTTCACCGAGCCACAGCAGGGCGCCGACTACGACACCCTCCTGACCGTTGCCAAGGCCACCGAGGAACTCGGGTTCGACGCGTTCTTCCGCTCCGACCACTATCTGCGGATGGGGTCGGTCGACGGGCTGCCCGGGCCCACCGACGCCTGGATCACCCTCGCGGGCCTGGCCCGCGAGACCAAGCGGATCCGGCTGGGCACGCTGATGACGGCCGGCACCTTCCGGCTGCCCGGCGTCCTCGCGATCCAGGTGGCGCAGGTCGACCGGATGTCCGGCGGCCGCGTGGAACTCGGCCTGGGTGCGGGCTGGTTCGAGGAGGAGCACAAGGCGTACGGGATCCCCTTCCCGGCGGAGCGGATGGCCCGGCTGGAGGAGCAGCTGGCCATCGTCACCGGTCTGTGGGCCACCGAGCCCGGCGCGGCCTTCGACTTCCGGGGCACCTACTACCAGGTGGAGAACTCCCCGGCCCTGCCCAAGCCGGCCCAGGCCAAGGTCCCCGTCCTCGTCGGCGGGCACGGGGCACGGCGCACCCCGCGCCTCGCGGCCCGGTACGCGGACGAGTTCAACATGCCGTTCGCCTCGGTCGAGGACAGCCGCCGGCAGTTCGCGCGGGTCCGTGAGGCCGCCGCCGAGGCCGGGCGCAAGGCGGAAGAGATCGTCTACTCGAACGCCCTGGTGGTGTGCGTGGGCAAGGACGACGCCGAGGTCGCCCGGCGGGCCGCCGCCATCGGCCGCGAGGTCGACGAGCTGAAGGCCAACGGCCTGGCCGGCTCCCCGGCCGAGGTCGTCGAGAAGCTCGGCACGTACGCGGCCATCGGCTCCTCCCGCGTCTACCTCCAGGTCCTCGACCTCGACGACCTGGACCACCTGGAGCTGATCTCCGGCCAGGTCATGTCCCAGCTCGGCTGAGCCGCCCGACCCGACCGGACCGCACCACAGGACGGAGGAACGCCCCGTGCCCCGCGCCACCGGCCCGCTGGCCGAAGCCCTGGCCCGCAGGCCCGTACTCCTGGACGGCGGGCTGAGCAACCAGCTCGCCGACCAGGGCTGCGACCTGTCCGGCTCCCTCTGGACCGGCCGGGTGCTGGACGAGCGCCCGGAGCAGGTGGAGGCCGCCCACGCGGCCTACGTCCGGGCCGGCGCCGAGGTGCTGATCACCGCGAGCTACCAGATCGGCCACGACCCCGGCCTGCTGGAGCGCTCCGTCCGGGTGGCCGACGCCGCGGCGCGGGCCGCCGGGCACGAGGTGTGGGTGGCCGCCTCGGTGGGGCCGTACGGGGCGGTCCTGGCGGACGGCTCCGAGTACCGCGGCCGGTACGGGCTGAGCCGGGACGCGCTGGCCGCCTTCCACCGCCCCCGGATCGAAGCGCTGCTCGCGGCCGGGCCGGACGTCCTGGCGCTGGAGACCGTCCCGGACTCCGACGAGGCGCAGGCCCTGCTGCGGGTCCTGGCCGGCACGGGGGCGCGGGCCTGGCTCAGCTACACCGTCGCGGGCGGCCGCACCCGGGCCGGGCAGCCCCTGGCGGAGGCCTTCGCCCTGGCCGCCGGCGCCCCCGAGGTGATCGCGGTCGGCGTCAACTGCTGTGACCCGGCGGACGTGCTGCCCGCGCTGGAGGCGGCCGCGTCCGTCACGGCCAAGCCGCTGCTGGCGTACCCCAACGACGGCTCCGTCTGGGACGCCGGCACCCGCACCTGGCACGCCCCCGCGCACCCCGCCCCCTGGCCCGCCACCGCCTGGCGGGCGGCCGGCGCCCGGCTCCTCGGCGGCTGCTGCCGGGTCGGCCCGCCCTGGATCGCGGGACTCCGCGCCGCCCTCGGGCCCCTGCCGCCGGAGGTCGCTCTGGAGTCGGAGCCGGTCGACCCCCGGCTGTGAGCCCCCGCCCGCCGGCCGGCCCCCGGCCGCGAGGCGAGAGGACCGCGTAAAGCGGCGGCCCCCGTACGGCCTCGAATTAGGTCGTATGGGGGAACTTTCGCCGAGAAGGCCGGGGAAACCGGCGGCGGGATCGTTCACCCAGGGCAGCGGAATGTCCGCGACCCTGGAAGGACGGAACGTCACCTATGAAGATGACCGCGCGCGGAAGCATTGCGGCGCTCATGACCTGTATGGCCGCGGCCGCCGCGGCCTCCCCGGCCGTGGCCGACTCGGTGCCGGTGGGTGTCCCGCTGGACGCCGTGGAGACCACGCTGGGCGTGCCCACGCCACAGGTGGGCGCCGCCGTCCCGATGCCGGTCGTCGGCGCCCCCGAGGCGCCCGTCCTCCACAAGGGCGACCTGCTCCCCAGCCCGCTGCTCCCGGCGGTCCCGGTGGCCACCGACCTCGGGCTGACCAAGGTCGTCTCCCCGGTGCCCAACCTGCTGGGCTCCAAGGAGACGGATGGCGAGGGCTCCCTGGAGTCGCCGGCGACCACCCTGCTCACCCGGACGCCCGGCGCGGTCGTCGGCGCCCCGCTGACCATGCCCGACGCCGGCAACCGGGGGATCCCGAACCTGACCGCCCCCAAACTGGGCCTGGTCGCCCCGGAGCTCATCGGCAACCCCTCGGCGCTCCTCGGCCTGCACTGAGCCGCACACCTGACGCGGGGTCGGAAAGCCGTCCGGTCTGGGTACGTCTACGGCATGGGATTCCATGTCGACTCCGAGACCGGGCGGCTTCGCCGCGTCATCCTCCACCGCCCCGACCTGGAGCTGAAGCGCCTCACACCCAGCAACAAGGACGCCCTGCTCTTCGACGACGTGCTGTGGGTGCGCCGGGCCCGCCAGGAGCACGACGGCTTCGCCGACGTGCTGCGCGACCGGGGCGTCGCCGTCCACCTCTTCGGCGACCTGCTCCGCGAGGCCCTCGACATCACCGAGGCGCGCCACCTCGTCCTGGACCGGGTCTTCGACGAGAAGGAGTACGGGCCCCTCGCCACCGACCACCTGCGCTCGGTCTTCGACGGCATGACCTCGGCCGAGCTCGCCGAGGCGCTGGTCGGCGGCATGACGAAACGGGAGTTCCTGGAGCGGCACAGCGAGCCGGTGTCGGTGCGCTTCCACGCGCTGGAGATGGACGGCTTCCTGCTGGGGCCGCTGCCCAACCACCTCTTCACCCGGGACACCTCCGCCTGGATCTACGACGGGGTGTCCATCAACGCCATGCGCTGGCCGGCCCGGCAGCGCGAGACCGTGCACTTCGAGGCGATCTACCGGTACCACCCGCTCTTCACCGGTTCGGGCCCCTTCCACTACTGGTCGCAGGGCCAGCCGGACTACCCCTCGACCATCGAGGGCGGGGACGTCCTCGTCATCGGCAACGGCGCCGTGCTGATCGGGATGAGCGAGCGGACCACCCCGCAGGCGGTGGAGATGCTCGCCCGCGGCCTGTTCGCGGCGGGGTCGGCCTCGGCCATCGTGGCGCTCGACATGCCCAAGCGGCGGGCGTTCATGCACCTGGACACGGTGATGACGATGGTCGACGAGGAAACGTTCACCCAGTACGCGGGGCTCGGCATGCTGCGCTCCTACACGATCCGGCCGGGGCAGGGGGCGAGCGAGCTCCAGGTGAGCGACCACCCGCCGGAGCACATGCACCGGGCGATCGCGGCCGCGCTGGGCCTGGACAAGGTGCGGGTGCTGACCGCGGGGCAGGACGTGCACTCGGCCGAGCGCGAGCAGTGGGACGACGGGTGCAACGTGCTGGCGGTGGAGCCCGGGGTGGTCGTCGCCTACGAGCGGAACGTCACGACCAACACGCACCTGCGCAAGGAGGGCATCGAGGTGATCGAGATCCCCGGCAGCGAGCTGGGGCGGGGCCGCGGCGGGCCGCGGTGCATGAGCTGCCCGGTGGAACGGGACGCCGGCTGAGCGCAGGCTGAGGGGGACGGACTGGTGATCACAGGTGCGGTTGCCGCACGTGTGATCCACCAGACTGCATATCAATACAAGGGGTCGTATATACTTCCGCAATCCCCTGTCAGCGTCCCCCTGGAGTCCCGATGGCCACCGACCTCTTCGGTCGCAGTTTCCTCAAGGAGCTCGACTTCACCGCCGCCGAGTTCCGCGGCCTGGTCGAACTCGCCGCCGAACTCAAGGCGGCCAAGAAGGCGGGCGTCGAGGAGCGCCGCCTCCAGGGCAGGAACATCGCGCTGATCTTCGAGAAGACCTCCACCCGCACCCGCTGCGCCTTCGAGGTCGCCGCCGCCGACCAGGGCGCCCACACCACCTACCTCGACCCCTCCGGCTCCCAGATCGGCCACAAGGAGACCGTCCGGGACACGGCGCGGGTGCTCGGCCGGATGTTCGACGGCATCGAGTACCGGGGCGACAGCCAGGAGGCGGTCGAGGAGCTCGCCGCCTGCTCCGGCGTGCCCGTCTTCAACGGCCTCACCGACGACTGGCACCCCACCCAGATGCTGGCCGACGTGCTGACCATGACCGAACACTGCGCCAAGCCGCTGGAACGTATCGCCTTCGCCTACCTCGGCGACGCCCGTTTCAACATGGGCAACTCCTACCTGGTGACCGGCGCGCTGCTGGGCATGGACGTGCGGATCGTGGCGCCGAAGGAGTACTGGCCGGCCGAGGCCGTCGTGGCGCGGGCCCGCGAGCTGGCCGTGTCCAGCGGGGCGCGGATCACCCTGACCGAGGAGGTCGCGGAGGGCGTGGCGCAGGCCGACTTCGTGGCCACGGACGTGTGGGTCTCGATGGGCGAGCCGAAGGAGGTCTGGGACGAGCGGATCGCGGCCCTGGCGCCGTACGCCGTCACCATGGACGTGCTGCGCGCGACCGGCAACCAGGACGTGCGGTTCCTGCACTGCCTGCCCGCCTACCACGACCTCGGCACCAAGGTGGCCCGGGAGGTCCACGAGCGGCACGGGCTGGAGTGGCTGGAGGTCTCGGACGAGGTGTTCGAGTCGGCGCACTCCGTCGTCTTCGACGAGGCGGAGAACCGGCTGCACACCATCAAGGCCGTGCTCGTCGCGACGATGGCGAAGCCCTAGCCGCCGCGCGGGCGGCCCGCATCCTCAGCCGCATAGTCGGCCGCATAGTCATACGGGCCCTGCCGGGCGGTCCTGCGGCGCTCAGGCGCTCGTCGCGCGGGCCGGCAGGGTGAACCAGACGGCCTTGCCGTGCTCGGTGGGGCGGTGGCCGCAGGCCGAGCTCAGGGCCCGGAGCAGCAGCAGTCCGCGGCCGTGCTCCTGCCAGGGGTCCGGGTGACCCTCGTGCGGGCGGGTCACCAGGTCGCGCGGCGGCCGGGGATCGCCGTCGTGGACCTCCACCTGGCAGCCGTCCGCCAGCATCTCCACGACCAGCTCGATCGGCGCCCCCGCTGTGGTGTGCTCCACGGCGTTGGCCACCAGCTCGGCGGTCAGCAGCTCGGCGGTGTCGCGGTCGGCGGACGGTTCCGTTTCCGTCAGGGCGGTACGGACCAGGGCGCGGGCCATGGGTACGGCGGCGGCCGTGTGCGGCAGGGCGAGCCGCCAGGCGGAGGCGTCGGGCATGGCCGGTCCGTCCGTTCCGTTCCGTCGGGGTGGGGGCGGGGAGAGAGAAACTCCCGGATTCAACTTCAACGATACGGAGCGCCGTGCGCGCCTCGTAGGGCACCCCGGCGTGAAGGCGGACCCACGCCCGCGGTGCGGCGGGACCTTCGGCTCGGACCGGGCCGCCGTCACCCATCTGTCGCGTTTCCGTGACGGCAGTCACAAGTCGGTGATAGCGTCGTACGCGTGAGCCCCTTCACCGGTTCCACACCAGCGACCGAACGGTGGCGCCACCTGCGGGTGACCCGGCAGGACGGCATCGCCACCGTCACCCTCGACCGCCCCGAGAAGCTGAACGCGCTCACCTTCGGCGCCTACGCCGACCTGCGCGATCTGCTCGCCGAACTCTCCCGCACCCGCTCCGTGCGCGCCCTCGTCCTGGCCGGAGAGGGCCGCGGCTTCTGCTCCGGCGGGGACGTGGACGAGATCATCGGCGCCACCCTCGCCATGGACACCTCCCAACTCCTCGACTTCAACCGGATGACCGGCCAGGTGGTCCGCGCCGTCCGCGAATGCCCCTTCCCGGTGATCGCCGCCGTCCACGGGGTGGCCGCGGGAGCCGGAGCCGTCCTCGCCCTCGCCGCCGACTTCCGCATCGCCGACCCCACCGCCCGCTTCGCCTTCCTCTTCACCCGCGTCGGCCTCTCCGGCGGCGACATGGGCGCCGCCTACCTGCTGCCCAGGGTCGTCGGCCTCGGCCACGCCACCCGGATCCTGATGCTCGGAGAGCCCGTACGGGCCCCCGAGGCCGAACGCATCGGCCTGCTCAGCGAGCTCGTGGACGAGGGCAAGGCCGACGCCCGCGCCGCGGAACTCGCCGCCCGCCTCGCCTGCGGACCCGCCCTCGCCCACGCCCAGACCAAGGCCCTGCTCACCGCCGAACTGGACATGCCGCTGGCCGCCTCCGTGGAGCTGGACGCCAGCACCCAGGCCCTGCTGATGCACGGCCAGGACTACGCCGAGTTCCACGCCGCCTTCACCGGGAAGCGGCCGCCGCAGTGGAAGGGCAGGTAGCGCCGTGTCCCCGTCCGTTCCCGCGCTCGGGTCCGCCCCGCCCGCCAAACGGGTGGCCGTCATCGGCGGGGGGCCGGGCGGGCTCTACGCCGCCGCGCTCCTGGCCCGCCAGGGGCACGCCGTCGACCTGTGGGAGCGCGGCGCCCCCGACGACACCTTCGGCTTCGGCGTCGTCCTCTCCGACGAGACCCTCGGCGGTATCGAACGCGCCGACACGATCGTCCACGCCGCCCTCGCCGCCGAGTTCGTCCGCTGGGACGACGTGGACGTCGTCCACCGCGGCCGGCTGCTGACCTCCGGCGGCCACGGCTTCGCCGCCCTCGGCCGGCGCCGCCTCCTGGAGATCCTGCACGCCCGCTGCGAAGCCCTCGGCGTGCGGCTCCGCTTCCGCGCCGCGGCCCCCGACGCCTGGGCTCTCGCCGGCGCCTACGACCTGGTGGTCGCGGCCGACGGGGTGCACAGTGCCACCCGCGAGAGCGGCGCCGAGCACTTCCGGCCCACCGTCACCCCCGGCCGCTGCCGTTACGTCTGGCTCGCCGCCGACTTCGCCTTCGACGCCTTCCGCTTCGAGATCGCGGAGACCGAGCACGGCATCATGCAGCTGCACGCCTACCCCTACTCCACCGACTCCTCCACCGCCATCGTCGAGATGCGCGAGGAGGTCTGGCGGGCCGCCGGCCTCGACCTGTGCGACGAGGAGGAGTCCGCCGCCCGCTGCGCCAAGATCTTCGCCGAGGCACTGCGGGGCAGGCCGCTGCGCGGGAACCGCTCCGCGTGGACCCGGTTCCACACCGTCGTCAACGAACGCTGGTCGCACGGCAACGTGGTCCTCCTCGGCGACGCCGCCCACACGGCCCACTTCTCCATCGGCTCCGGAACCAAACTCGCCGTCGAGGACGCCCTCGCGCTCGCCGAGGCCGTCGCCGCGCACCCCGAGGTCCCCGATGCCCTGGCCGCCTACGAGGCCGAACGCAGGCCCGCCGTGGCCAGCACCCAGCGGGCCGCCGCCGCCAGCATGCGCTGGTTCGAGGAGATCGGCGGCTACGTCGGCCAGCCCGCCCGGCAGTTCGCCTTCAACCTGCTCACCCGCAGCCGCCGGGTCACGCACGAGAACCTGCGGCTGCGCGACCCCCGCTTCACCCGCGCGGTCGAGGCCGACTTCGGCTGCCCGCAGGAGGGGCCCGACGGGCCGGTGACCCCGCCCATGTTCACCCCGTTCACCCTGCGCGGGCTGACCCTGCGCAACCGGGTCGTCGTCTCGCCGATGGACATGTACTCCGCCGAGGACGGGGTGCCCGGCGACTTCCACCTGGTGCACCTGGGCGGGCGGGCCCTGGGCGGGGCCGGGCTGGTCATGACGGAGATGGTCTGCGTCAGCGCCGAAGGCCGGATCACCCCCGGCTGCGCGGGGCTGTGGACGGCGGAGCAGGCCGCTGCCTGGAAACGGATCGCCGACTTCGTCCACGCCTCGGCGCCCGGCACCGCCCTCGGGGTCCAGCTCGGCCACTCCGGCCGCAAGGGCTCGACCCGGCTCATGTGGGAGGGCATGGACGAACCGCTCCCGGAGGGCAACTGGCCCCTGGTGGCCGCCTCCCCACTGCCCTACAGGCCCGGCGTCTCCGCCGTCCCCCGCGCCCTGGACGCCGCCGGGCTCGCCGCCGTCCGCGCCGAGTTCGCGGCGGCCGCCGCACGGGCCGCCGACTGCGGCTTCGACCTGCTGGAACTGCACTGCGCCCACGGCTACCTGCTGTCCGGCTTCCTCTCCCCCCTCACCAACCAACGCGACGACGCCTACGGGGGTTCCCTGGAGAACCGGCTGCGCTTCCCCCTGGAGGTCTTCGACACCGTCCGCGAGGTCTGGCCCGCGGACCGCCCGATGACCGTCCGGCTGTCGGCGACCGACTGGGCGCCCGGCGGCACCACGCCCGAGGAGGCGGAGCGGATCGCGGCCGCGTTCGCCGCGCACGGCGCCGACGCCGTCGACGTGTCCACCGGACAGGTGGTCGCGGACGAGGCTCCCGAGTACGGTCGCTCCTACCAGACCCCGTACGCCGACCGGATCCGCAACGCGCTGGGGATCCCCGTCATCGCCGTCGGCGCGATCTCCTCCTGGGACGACGTCAACTCCCTGCTGCTGGCCGGCCGCGCCGACCTGTGCGCCCTGGGCCGCCCGCACCTGTACGACCCGCACTGGACCCTGCACGCCGCCGCCGACCAGGAGTACGCCGGCCCGGGCGCGCCCTGGCCCGCCCCGTACCGGGCGGGCAGCCGCAAGCCTCCGACCGGCAAGGGATGAGGTGGCGCGGCGCCGTACGGGGCCGCCTCAGGTGCGGACCCGCTCGACGCGGTCCTCGACGGGGGTGAAGCCGAGGCGCTGGTAGACGCTGTTGCTGGTGGGGTTGGCGAGGTCGGTGAAGAGCAGGACCTCGGTGGCCCCGGCCGCCTGCGCCGCCCGGCTCGCCGCGTGCGTCACCCCGGCGGCGTAGCCGCGGCGCCGCTCGGCGGGCGGCGTGTAGACGGGGCCGATGCGGGAGGCGGAGCCGATCGGGCGGAAGAACGCGGCCAGGGACACCGGCCTGCCTTCGTGCTCCCAGATGAGGAATCCGCCGTACGAGATCCGGTCGCGCAGGGAGGCCTCGGAGGGGGTGACGGGGATGCCGCACTCCTGGCCGAACTCCGCGGTCCACCGTGCCAGCAGCGGCAGGTCGGCCTCGGTGGCGCGGCGGGCCCGGCCCCGGGGGGCCGAGTCGGGGGCCGTCAGGGCGCCCAGCCGGTACAGGCGCAGCTCCTCGGCGACGCGGGTCGGCGTGCCCCATGCCTCCGCCAGGGCCTGCGCGTCGGCGCGGCGGGCGTTGAAGTTCGTGACGCGGGAGAGCAGGGGATCGGCGGAGAGCGCGCCGCCCAGGGCGCGGACCGCCTCCGCGGGCAGGACGCCGAGCAGCAGCGGGAACGGCGGTGTGTGGAGGACGGCTCCTTCGACGGTCCCGTCGGTTCCGGTCCACCAGCCGAAGACGGGTTCGGCGTCGCCGTAGGCCTGCGGGCCGCGCCGCTCCAGGGCGTCGATGGCGCTCAGCATGGTGGTGTTGACGACGGGGTGTGCTGCCACGGCAGGGCGCGCGGCGGCCAGGTAGGCCGCCAGATCGGTGCTGAAGGTCCAGGTCATGCCCCATCGTGGCGGGCCGGGCAGCAGGCCCGCACCGGGTTTTCCCGCGGCCGCTGCGGGGCGGGTTTCCAGGGCGTGCGGAGTGGCGGGTGCGCTCCCCCGGGCGGGGGAGGCGATCCCCCCGTGCGGGGGAGGAACGGGGGGCGGGCCGCTGGGATCTTGGGAGTGCGAGCAGGACACCGGCTCCGCCGCCGTGGCGGGCCGTCGGACGAGGAGGAACCATGAGCGCCCACGCAGTCACCGCACCGGCACCCGTACCCGCATCGCGACCCGCGCCCGCGCCCGCATCCGTACCCGCGCCCGGCCGGGCGGCGGGCGGGGTCCGGCTACGAGGGCTGTACGAAGCGGGCGCCGGTGTCGCGCAGCCGGGCGTGCAGTTCGGTGAAGACCGCCGCGGCCCGGTCGCCCGGCCAGTCGGCCGGAAGCAGCTCCCGCGGCAGCCCCGGGTCCGCGTAGGGCAGCCGCCGCCAGGTGTCCAGGGCGGGCAGGTAGGCCCGGTAGGCGGCCTCGGGGGTGGGCTCGGGGCCCGACTGCAGGGCCCGCAGGACGGGTTCGTGCAGGTCCAGGAACTCCTCGTGCTGCTTGGCCAGGGAGGCCAGGTCCCACCAGCGGGCCACCGCCTCGGCCGTCGGGGCGAAACCGAGGTGGGCGCCGCGGAAGAGCTCCACGTACGCGGTCAGGTGCAGCCGCTCCAGGGTGTGTCCGGTCTCCTCGGCGAGCTGGGCCGGTGCGATCCACACCCCCGGGGCCACCGCCCCGAAGCCCAGCCGGGCCAGGCGCGAGCGCAGCAGGTGCCGCTTGTGCCGCTCCTGCTCCGGGACGGAGAAGACGGCGACCAGCCACTCCGGCGAGACCGGGACGGATCCGTAGATCCGCCGGTCGCCGTCCTCCAGCAGCAGCCGGGCCTCCTCGGAGGGCTCGTAGCCGGCCGAGCCGTCCGCGGCCTTCGCGGGCACCAGGAAGCCCCGCCGCTTGAGCCGGGACACCGAGGAGCGGACGGAGGGCGCGTCCACCCCGGCCGCGCCCAGCAGGCGGACCAGCGCGGACACCGGGACGGCGCCCTCGAAGGACCGCCCGTAGGCGCCGAAGAAGGTGACGATCAGGGATCGCGGAGTGTGCTGCTCGACCACGGGTTCACTCTAGATCGCGCAGCCGGAACCGTTGGAGCTTGCCGGTGGGTGTACGCGGCAGTGCGGGCAGGAAGACGAAGGACCGCGGGCATTTGTGGGGGGCCAGCTCCCCCTTCATGAAGGTCCGCAGCTCCTCCTCCGTGAGCACGGCCCCCTCGCGCGGCACGGTGTAGGCCACCACGATCTGCCCGCGCCGTTCGTCGGGCCGGCCCACGACCGCGGCCTCTGCCACGTCGGGATGGCGCAGCAGCGCCTCCTCCACCTCCGGGCCCGCGATGTTGTAGCCCGAGGAGATGATCATGTCGTCGGCGCGGGCGACGTAGCGAAAGTAGCCGTCGGGGTCGCGGACGTAGGTGTCGCCGGTCAGGTTCCAGCCGTCGCGGACGTAATCACCCTGGCGGGGGTCGGCCAGATAGCGGCACCCGACCGGTCCGCGGACGGCCAGCAGCCCGGGCTCGTTGTCGGGCACGGGCCGGCCGGAGGGGTCCACCACGCGGGCCTGCCAGCCGGGGACGGCACGGCCGGTGGTGCCGGGGCGGATGTCCTCGTCGGCGGCGGAGATGAAGATGTGCAGCAGCTCGGTGGCCCCGATGCCGTTGATGATCCGCAAACCGGTGCGCTCGTACCAGGCCTGCCAGGTGGCGGCGGGCAGGTTCTCGCCGGCGGAGACGCAGCGGCGCAGCGCGGACAGGTCGTAGGCGCCGGTGTCGTAGGGGCCCAGGGTGTCCAGCATCGAGCGGTAGGCGGTGGGGGCCGTGAACAGGACGCTGACCCGGTGCTCGGCGAGGGCGGGCAGCAGGCGGCGGGGTGCGGCCTCCTCCAGCAGCAGGGCGCAGGCCCCGGCCCGCAGCGGGAAGACGACCAGTCCGCCGAGGCCGAAGGTGAAGCCGAGGGGCGGACTGCCGGCGAAGACGTCGTCGGGGCGGGGTCTGAGGACGGTACGGGAGAAGGTGTCGGCGACGGCGAGGAGGTCGCGGTGGAAGTGCATGCAGCCCTTGGGACGGCCCGTGGTCCCGGAGGTGAAGGCGATGAGGGCCACGTCGTCGGCGGAGGTCTCGACGGCGGGGTAGGGGGCGGAGTGGGACTCGGCCAGCCGCAGGAGGTCGTCGGGGGAGTCCCCGCCGTAGGGGGTGATCCGCAGCCCCGGCACCGCTGCCCTGGCCAGGTCGTCGAGGGCGTCGGTGTGGCAGACGGCGTGCCGGACCCGGGCCATGGCGCACACCGTCGCCAGTTCCTGGGCGCGCTGCTGGGCCAGTACGGTGACGGCCACCGCGCCCGCCTTCATCACGGCCAGCCAGCAGGCGGCGAGCCAGGGCCCGGTGGGCCCGCGCAGCAGCACCCGGTTGCCGGGGACCACGCCGAGGTCGGCGGTGAGGGCGTGGGCGAGGCGGTCCACGCGTGCGCGGAGCTCTCCGTAGGACCACACCTCGCCCGAGCCGCTGCGGAAGGCGGGCCGGTCCGGCCCGAACCGGCCGATGGTGGCGTCGAGCAGTTCGGCGCCGCAGTTGAGCCGGTCCGGATAGGCCAGTTCGGGCAGCTCGAAGAGGAGCTGCGGCCAGGCGTGGGCGGGCGGCAGGTTGTCACGCGCGAAGGTGTCGGTGTGGGCGGAAGGCTTGAGCTCCAAGGCGGGTTCGCCCCCTTGCGACGTCCGGATTGGGGTGGAGCCGGCCGTGCTGATCTGTCCAGAGCGTATCGTGATGGTGACGGCAGTCAACAGGACGCGATAGAGGAACACGACGGGACTTGGGGGCCTTCGGATGGCCGGATTCGCGCTCGGAGTGGAACAAGAGCAATGGTGCGGGCAGTTGCGCGCCCTCGCGGAGCGGCGGCTCAGGCCGCTCGCAGAGAAGGGCGAGCCCGGCCGGGTGAACCGGCCGCTGCTGGCGGAGCTGGGGGAACTGGGTCTGCTGGAGCGGGTCTTCTCCTCCGGCGCGCTGGATCTGTGCCTGCTGCGGGAGTCGCTTGCCTACGGGTGCACCGAGGCGGAGACGGCCCTGGCCCTCCAGGGCCTCGGGGGCCATCCGGTGCTGCGCTCGGGCAGTGCCGTCCAGCGGGAGCGGTGGCTGCCGGGGGTCCGGGCGGGGCGGCTGGTGGCGGCGTTCGCGCTGAGCGAGCCGGGCGCCGGATCCGACGCGGCGGCCCTGGCCCTGGCGGCCGCCCCGGACGGGGCCGGCTGGAGGCTGGAGGGGGCCAAGTGCTGGATCTCCAACGCCCCCGAGGCCGATTTCTACACCGTCTTCGCCCGGACGGGGGAGGCGCCGGGCGCCAAGGGCATCACCGCCTTCCTGGTCCCGGCCGACCGGCCCGGGCTGACGGGCGAGGGCCTTGACATGCTCTCGCCGCACCCGATCGGCTCCCTGGCCTTCGACGGGGTGCCCGTGGGCCGGGAGGACGTCCTGGGTGAGCCGGGGCAGGGGTTCCGGGTGGCGATGGAGACCCTGAACCTGTTCCGGCCGAGCGTGGGGGCCTTCGCGGTGGGCATGGCGCGGGCCGCGCTGGACGCCACGCTGTCCCACACCGCCGGCCGCACGGCCTTCGGCGGGGTACTGGCCGACCTCCAGGCGGTCGGGCACCGGGTGGCGGAGATGGCCACCCGTACGGAGGCCGCCCGGCTGCTCGTGTACGCGGCGGCCGGCGCCTACGACGACGGCGCGCCGGACGTGCCGGGGCGGGCGGCGATGGCCAAGCTCCTCGCGACGGAAACCGCCCAGTACGTGGTCGACCACGCCGTCCAGCTGCACGGGGCGGTCGCCCTGCGGCGGGGCCATCTGCTGGAGCACCTGTACCGGGAGGTGCGGGCGCCCAGGATCTACGAGGGGGCCAGCGAGGTGCAGCGCGGCATCATCGCCAAGGAGCTCTACCGGAGGGTGGCGGCCCGATGAGCCCCGACCGTCCCGGTCCGGACCGGATCAACCCGGAGGAGCTCTCCCCGGCGACGGGCTTCTCCCACGCCGTCGCCGCCACCGGGGGCCGGCTGGTGTTCCTGGCCGGCCAGACCGCCCTCGACGGCTCCGGCAAAGTGGTGGGTGACACCCTGCCGCAGCAGTTCGAGCGCGCCCTGGCCAATCTGCTGACGGCCCTCGCGGCGGCGGGCGGAGCCGCCTCGGACCTGGCCCGGGTGACGGTGTACGCGGTGGACGTGGAGGACTACCGCGCGCACGCCCCCGAACTGGGCCGGATCTGGCGCCGGCTCGCGGGCCGCGACTACCCGGCGATGGCGGTGGTCGGGGTGGTCCGCCTCTGGGACACCGAGGCCCTGGTGGAACTGGACGGGATCGCGGTGCTCCCGTAGGCCGTGCGGTCCCGTGCCTAGGCGCGGGTCCGGCGGCGGTACTCCTCGGTCGGGACCCCGCCCACGCCCCAGTCCTCCAGGGCGACTTCGTCGATCAGGACGAAGGTGGTGGCGGGGTCCTTGTCGAGGACCTTGACCAGCAGGTCGGTGACGCTGGCGATGATCTCGGCCTTCTGGGCGGCGGTGGCGCCTTCACGGGTGATCTTGACGTTGACGTACGGCATGGCGGAAGTCCCTTCCGGAAGTGGGGATGCGGGGGTTGGGGCGGCGGTCAGGGGCGGCCGGTGACGTGGCCGCCGTCCACCCGCAGGGCGTGGCCGGTGACGAACGTGGCGCCCGCCAGGTACAGCACCGCCTCAGAGATCTCGGAGACCTCGCCGACCCGGTCCAGCAGGGCGAGCCCGCCGTAGGAGTCCACGTCGGAACCCGCGTGCAGCGGGGTGCGGATGATGCCGGGCGACACCAGGTTGACCCGGATGCCGTCGGCCGCGAGCTCGGCGGCCAGGCTCGTCGTCAGTGCGTGCACCCCGGCCTTGCTGACCACCGGGGCGGAGGCCGGGAAGCCGGCGATGGCGTGGTCCACCAGGGTGGTGCCGATGTTGACGATGCTGCCGCCCCGGCCCTGGGCGCGCAGCGCCCGTACGACGGCCTGGGTGGTGAGGTAGGTGCCCTTGAGGTTGCCGGTCAGGAAGCCGTCGAGTTCGTCCTCGGTGACCTCGGTGAAGGGCTTGGGGGCGAAGGTGCCGGCGTTGTTGACCAGTACGTCGATGCGGCCGAAGCGCTCCAGCGCCGTGCGGACCAGGGACTCGCCCGTCTCCGGCGCGGCGATGGCGCCCGCGACCCGGGCGGTGCGCTCGGGATGGCCGAGGCCGGCGGCCGCCTTGGCGAGGCGGTCGGCGTCCCGGCCGTTGAGGACGACGTTGGCGCCGTCGGCCAGGAAGGCGCGGGCGATGTCCAGGCCGATGCCGCTGGAGGCGCCGGTGATCAGGGCGGTGGTACGGGGGGCGGTGGTGTCGGTCATGTTCCGGGTGCCTTTCGGGGCGGATCGGTTCGTCGGCGACACCAGAAACGTATGAGCCCTCAACTCATAACGCCACGACGGATATTGGAGCATGTAATAATCCGGCGTTATGGATGTGGACCTGCGTGACCTGGAGCTCCTGGAAGCCACCGCCGCCGCGGGCTCCCTGACCGCCGCCGCCGAGCGGCTCTACGTCAGCCAGCCCGCCCTCAGCCAGCGGCTGACCCGCCTGGAGGGCCGTCTCGGGATGCGGCTCTTCGACCGGCAGGGCCGCCGCCTGGTGCCCAATGCGGCGGGCCGCCGGATGCTCGTCGCGGCCCACCACATCCTGGGCGAACTGGAGTCGGCCACCCGCGACCTGCGGGAGATGCGCGACGGCCGCGACCGGCGGGTGCGCTTCACCGCCCAGTGCAGCACCACCTTCCCGTGGCTGCCGCCCGTACTGCGCGCCTTCCGCGAACGCGAGCCGGACATCGACGTGCGGATCGCGGCCGTGCCCGACGACGCCCCGATCCCGGCCCTGCTCGCCGACCAGGTGGACGTCGCGCTGGTCACCAAGCCGGACCTGCAGATGGACCGGGTCACCCTGACCCGGCTCTTCGAGGACGAGATGGTGGCGGTGGTGCCCGCCGGACACCCGTGGGCCTCCCGCGCGCACCTGACCGCCCGTGACTTCGACGGCGTCGACCTGGTCCTCTACGACTTCTACGACCAGAAGCGCATCCCCTCGATGCCGCTGCCGCTCCCCGCCGGGGCCCGGCCCGGCCGGATCACCACGATGCCCGTGGTGACCGACCTGGTGGTCGAGATGGTGGCGGGCGGCCAGGGGGTGACGGTGCTGCCGAACTGGGTGGTGGCCCCGTACGTCGCCTCGCACGGGCTCGCGCTGGTCCGCATCGGGGCGCAGCCGCTGACCCGGACCTGGTTCTGCGCCACCCGCCCCGGCCCGCATCCGCCCCACCTCGAGGCGTTCGTGGAGGAGCTCGTCACCCGGCTCACGGCCCCCGCGACGCTCGGGGCCACCTCCTCCGCGACGGCTTAGCGGGCGTCGGGCAGCGTCAGCGGGCGTCCAGGAGGGTGCCCATCCACTCCTCGATGCCGGCGACCGTGCGCGGCAGGGCGCCGGACATCAGGCGGGCCCCGTCGGAGGTGATGACCAGGTCGTCCTCGATGCGCACGCCCATGCCGCGCAGTTCGACGGGGAGGGTCTCGTCGTCCGGCTGGAGGTAGAGGCCCGGCTCGACCGTGAGGACCTGGCCCTCCTCCAGCACGCCGTCCAGGTAGGTGCCGGCGCGCGCCTGGGCGCAGTCGTGGACGTCGAGGCCGAGCATGTGGCCGCTGCTGCACAGGGTGTAGCGCCGGTGCAGGTCGCCCTCGGCGTCCTTGAGCACGCCCCACTCGGCGAGACCCTCGGCGATGACGCGCATCCCGGCCCGGTGGAAGTCGCGGAAGCTCGCGCCGGGCCGGAGCGCGGCGATGCCGGCCTCCTGAGCGGCGAGCACCAGCTCGTAGACCTGCTTCTGCACGGGGGAGAAGCGTCCGGACAGCGGCAGGGTGCGGGTGATGTCGGCGGTGTAGAGGCTGTCGGTCTCCACGCCCCCGTCCAGCAGCAGCAGTTCGTCGCGGTTCAGGCGGCCGTCGTTGCGGATCCAGTGCAGCACGCAGGCGTGCGCGCCTGAGGCGGCGATGGTCTCGTAGCCGAGGCCGTTGCCCTCGGCGCGGGCCCGCAGGTTGAAGACGCCCTCGATCCAGCGCTCGCCACGCGGGTGGTCGAGGGCGGCGGGCAGGGCCCGTACGACGTCCTCGAACCCTGCGGTGGTGTGGTCGACGGCGAGCTGGAGCTGGTCGACCTCCCAGGCGTCCTTGACGAGCCGCAGCTCCGACAGGGCGGAGGCCAGCGCCGGGTCGGTGGCGGCGTTGCGTCCCGTGGGGGCGCCGAGCGCGTCGAGGTGGGCGCAGCGCAAGCCGGTCAGCCGCTCGGCCTCGGCGAGGTCGGGGCGGCGGCCCACCCAGAACTCGCCGTAGCGCCGGTCCCGGTAGAACTCCTCGGTGCCGTCGGAGCGGTCGGAGCGGGGGCGCAGGTAGAGGACGGGCTCGTGGCCGTGCGCCCCGGCGGGCTCCAGGACCAGGACGTGGCCCACCTGGTCCTCGCCCGTCAGCCCGGTGAGCCAGGCGTACGCGCTGTGCGGACGGAAGCGGAAGTCGCTGTCGTTGGAGCGGACCCTCAGCTCGCCGGCCGGGACGATCAGCCGCTCGCCGGGGAAGCGGGCGGAGAGCCGGGCGCGCCGGGCGGGGGTGACCTCGTACGCGGTCACCCGGGAGCCGGCCGGCAGGGGCGAGGGCGCCCAGTTCCCCGCCATGAAGCGGGACAACTCTGCGGATACCGGGAGGTCGTGGCTGCCGGTGTTCAGGCGGGAGGGGGTGTCGGTCACTGAGGCTCCCTCAAGAAGGGCTGAACTGGTGGGCGCACAGGGGTTGCCAGTGCAATTTCACATTACTATGTTACAGCTCACACCGCGGCACGTTAATCCCCGTCAAACGCCGTGTGAAGCAGGGCAGTTCACGCACCACTACCCCCACCTCCCTTCCCACAGGAGCCTCAAGGTGTCCCAGCACAGAGCTGTGCGTACGTCTCTCCTCTCCGCCGCCGTCACGGTCACCCTCCTCGCCACCGCGGGCCAGGCAGTGACCCAGGCCGCCGAGCGGGGCACCCCCGCCGCCGTACCCGCCGCGTCGGCGCCCGCCGCCTTCGCCGCCGGTCCGGCCGCCGCGCCGAACCCCTTCGACGAGGTCGACCGCCTCGCCGACGCCAAGCAGCTCGCCCCGGCCCCCGCCCCGGCACCCGGCGGCAAGTCCGTCGCCGACAACCGGATTCCCGGCGCCGCCGACGCGGCCCCCGGGGCCGACAAGAGCCGCAAGGCGGCCACCGCCCAGGCCGCGCCCACCGCCAAGAGCGTCGCCGCGGGCGTCCCCTGCACCCTTGACGGGATCACCAAGCTCAGCCCGGAGCAGTTCGCCGACTTCCTCGGCGACCCGGCCGTCACCGCCGACGGCTGCCTGCGCAACCTCATATGGACCTGGGACGCGCGCCTCGCGCCCGTCATGTCCGACGCCCACGTCCAGGCCGTCTCCCGCCGGATATCCAGCCTGTCCGCCGCCCACGACGGACGTGACTCCTCCCACCTGGAGGAGATGTTCACCTACCTGCACGCCGTGGTGTACCACGACTACTCGCGCACCGAGATCGACGTCACCGACGCCCCCACCGTCGACGCCATGCGCCAGGCCATCGCCGACTTCGCGGGCGCCGCCCACACCTTCGACGTCACGGCCTCCAACGCCCGCACCCTGCGCGAGGCCCTCTACGCGGGCAGCGCGCCCGGCCTGCGCCAGCACCAGCTCGGCCTGATCAAGAAGGTCCTGGCCACCCTGGACGCCTCCCACCCGGCCACCAACCAGGACGCCTCCTGGGGCGGCGCCGCCCTCGCGGCCCTCTCCGTCAACTACCTGGGCGTCTACCCGGGCAACAACGACGCCGCCTTCCAGGCCGCGGTCAAGGCCGACCCCGCCTACCGCGCCCTCTTCAAGGCCTTCGCCGGCTACGGCCACCTCAAGGGCGGCGCCAACGCCTGGGCCGCCCGCGACGCCCTCGGCGAGTACGGCCGCTTCGGCCAGGTCGACGGCCTCAAGGACCAGATCACGGCCGACCTCGGCGCCCTCCTCGAACCGGTCAAGTCCACCTGGGGCAACAGCAGCGAGCAGTGGGCCAAGCTGGTCTCCTGGCTCAACTTCTACGAGGCGTGCAAGCCGTACGGGGTGTGCAAGGAGGACATCGAGAAGCAGCTCTTCCCGTACACCTACACCTACGACAACGGCGGCATCAAGGTCCGCACGGCCCTCGACCGGGCCACCGTCGACCAGCTCTACTACGCGAGCAAGCAGGTCAAGACCCAGTTCCACCGTGTCCTGGGCACCGACCAGCCGCTCGCCGGCGACCCCAACACCACGCTGAACATCGTGCTCTACGCCTCCCGCGCGGACTACGTGAACTACCAGCCGATCCTGACCGGGTACGGCACCAACAACGGCGGCATCTACATCGAGAACGGCGCCACCTTCTACACCTACCAGCGCCGCGTCCCCCAGGACTCCTCCCTCACCCTGGAAGAGCTCTTCCGCCACGAGTACACGCACTACCTCAACGGCCGCTTCGCCGTCCCCGGCTTCTTCGGCCAGGGCGACTGGTACCAGGGCGACCGCACCACCGCCATGGACGAGGGCACCGCCGAGTTCTTCGACGGCTCCACCCGCGACAACGGCATCGCCGTCCGCAAGTCCCTGGTCAGGGGCATCATCAGCGACACCTCCGGCGGCGGCCCGCGCATGAGCATCGACCAGCTCCTGCACGCCACCTACGACGGCGACGGCTTCCGCTTCTACAACTACGCGGGCACGTTCTTCGAGTTCCTGTGGACCGAGAAGCCCTCCCTGCTGCGGGAGATGTACGGCTACCTGCGCGCCAACGACGTCGCCGGCTTCGACGCCTGGCGCAACCGCATGGGCGCGGACACCTACCTCCAGCGCGACTACAACCGCTTCCTGGACGCCCAGATCGCCAAGGTGGACCAGCTCTACGTCCCGAACACCACCTTCACGGCCAACGACCAGCTGCGGGACTCCGCGCTCGCGTCGGTGAAGTCCTCCTTCGCGTCGGCGACGTACAACACGCCGGACTGCGTGGAGAACGGCGACCCCGGCAAGCGCCGCTTCACCTGTACGGGCCGGATCACCGCGAACCTGAAGAACTGGCGCAGCGACGACCAGAACTTCAAGGACATGTCCGAGACGGTCGACTACTTCATCCTCGACCGGGCCGGCGCGGCCTCCAACAACCTGGCCGACATGAACTGTTCCTTCGGGCCGGTGGAGATCTGGAGCAGCAAGGCGGCGGGCACCTCCTCCTACAGCTGTGAGGGCCCCCTCCGAAGCTGACCGCGCGCCCGGGCCGGTTCCGATTCCATGGGGGGCGGAACCGGCCCGGGCCACCCTAGGCACCATCAAAAGAATGTGACATATTACTGACATGGACGTCGTGATCATTGGCGCCGGCGTCGTCGGAGCCGCGTGCGCGTACTACGCGAGCCGCTCCGGTCTCTCCGTGGCAGTGGTGGACCGGGGCCCCGTGGCAGGCGGCACCACCGGCGCGGGCGAGGGCAACCTGCTCGTCTCCGACAAGGAGGCGGGGCCGGAGCTCGACCTGGCCCTCCTCTCCACCCGCCTCTGGCAGGAGCTGTCCGCCGAACTGCCCCGGGCCGTCGAGTACGAGCCCAAGGGCGGCCTCGTGGTGGCCCCCGACGAGACCACCCTCAAGGCCCTGCGCCACTTCGCCGAGGGCCAGCGCGCCGCGGGGGTCGTCGCCAACGAGGTCGCGACCCTGCACGACCTGGAACCCCACCTGGCCCCGGGCCTGGCGGGCGGCTTCCACTACCCCCAGGACGCCCAGGTCCAGCCGGCCCTGGCGGCGGCCCACCTCCTGAAGGCCTCGGGCGCCACGGTGTACCTGAACGAAGAGGTCACCGGACTCCTCCTGAAGGCGGGCACCGTCCAGGGGGTGCGCACCGCACGCCGTACCCTCCACGCGCCCGCGGTCGTCAACGCGGCGGGGACCTGGGCGGGCCGGATCGCCGAACTCGCGGGAACCACCCTCCCCGTCCTCCCCCGCCGGGGCTTCGTCCTGGTGACGGAACCTCTTCCCCGGCTCATCCGCCACAAGGTCTACGCGGCGGACTACATCGCGGACGTGGCCAGCGACTCGGCGTCCCTCCAGTCCTCCGCGGTGGTCGAGGGCACCCCCGCGGGCCCGGTCCTGATCGGCGCCACCCGCGAACGGGTCGGCTTCGACCGCACCCTCTCCACCGACGCCCTGCGCCGGCTGGCCGCCCAGGCCGCCGCCCTCTTCCCGGTCCTGGCGGACATCCGCGTGATGCGCACCTACCACGGCTTCCGCCCCTACCTGCCGGACCACCTTCCGGCCATCGGGCCGGACTCCCGGGTCCCGGGCCTCCTCCACGCCTGCGGCCACGAGGGCGCGGGCATCGGCCTGGCCCCGGCAACGGGCCGGCTGATCGCGGCGGCCCTGACACGAACGGACCCACCGCTCCCGCTGACCCCCTACCGGCCGGACCGCTTCGCCCCGTGACGCCGAGGCCGGGGTCGGGGACGGGGTGGGGTGTCCTCCGGGGCTGAAACGAGATGACTTCGGCGCCCTGTACCGACCCACAGCAGTGATCCGGCTCGGAGCGCCGAACATCGAAGCCCGCCCCGGACGACACCCCACCCCGTCCCCGCCCCCGGCCACCCCCCCAACGCCCGGCCAGGGCAAAGGCACCGACCCCTCCCAACCCCCCCAACGCCCGGCCAGGGCAACCGCACACCCGAACACCCCACCCCCCGAGGAGCCCCCTGATGCGCAGCCCCCGCGAGCTGGTCGGCGGCAGCCCGGCGGCCACGTACCCCATCGCGTTCGACGGCCGTGAACTGCCCGCCCAGGAGGGCCAGACCGTCGCAGCCGTCCTCTGGGCGGCCGGGATCCTGGCCTGGCGCAGCACCCGCCAGGGCGGCACCCCCCGCGGCGCCTTCTGCGGCATCGGCTCCTGCTACGACTGCCTCGTCACCGTCAACGGCCGCCCCAACCAGCGCGCCTGCCTCGTCCCGGCCCGCCCCGGAGACACCGTCACCACCCAGGAGGGCACCGGCCATGCCGACCTCGCCGTCTGACCCCGCCGCCCTCACGGCGACCACCGACCTGGCGGTCATCGGCGCCGGCCCCGCCGGCCTCGCCGCAGCCGTCACCGCCGCGCGGCTCGGCCTGCGCGTCACCCTCCTCGACACCGCGGAACGCCCCGGCGGCCAGTACTATCGCCACCCGGCCGCCTCCCTCGGCGCCACCCGCCCCGAGGCCCTGCACCACGACTGGCGGGCCTTCACCACCCGCGAGGCGGCCCTGCGCGCCCACGAGGCCGCGGGCCGGATCACCTACCTCCCCCGGCACCACGTGTGGACGGTGGTCCCGGCCGACGAGCCCGGCACCTGGACCCTCCACGCGGTCGCCGGCCACGCCCCCGACGAGACCCCGACGACTCTCCGCACCCGTCGAGTCCTGCTCGCCACCGGCGCCTACGAACGCCAGCTCCCCTTCCCCGGCTGGACCCTGCCCGGCGTGGTCGGGGCCGGCGGGGCCCAGGCCATGCTGAAGAACAACCTCGTCCTGCCCGGCCGCCGTGTCGTGGTGGCCGGCAGCGGCCCGCTCCTGCTCGCCGTGGCCGGCTCCCTCGCCGCCGCCGGAGCCACCGTCCCGGCCGTCGTGGAGGCCGCCTCGTACACGGCGTACGCCCCCCAGACCCCCGCCCTGCTGCGCAACCCGGCCAAACTCGCCGAAGGCGCCACGTACGGCGGAGCCCTGCTGCGCCACGGCATCCGCCTGCTCACCCGGCACGCCGTCACCGAGGCGCACGGCACCACCCGCGTCGAGGCCGTCACCATCGCCCGCCTCGACAAGGACTGGCGCCCGCTGCCGGGCACCGCCCGCCGGATCCCGTGCGACGCCCTCGCCGTGGGCCACGGCCTGGTGCCCCAGCTGGAGCTGGCCACCGGCCTCGGCTGCGCCACCCTCCAGGCCCCCGACGGCACGGTGGCCCTGGAACTGGACGCCGCCCAGCGCACCTCCGTCCCGGGCATCTCGTCGGCCGGTGAGACCGGCGGCATCGGCGGGGCCCAACTGGCCCTGACCGAGGGAGAGATCGCCGCCCACGCGATCGCCGGCCGGCCGGTCCCCGCCGCCCTGACCCGCCGCCGCGCCCGGCTGCGCGCCTTCGCCGCAGCGATGGCCGCCGCGCACCGCCCCGGTTCCGGGTGGACCGACTGGCTGCGCGAGGAGACCGACGTGTGCCGTTGCGAGGAGGTCCCGGCCGGCCGGATCCGCGAGGCGGCCGAGGAGCTGGGGGCGCGGGACGCCCGTACGGTCAAACTCCTCACCCGGGCCGGGATGGGCTGGTGCCAGGGCCGGATGTGCGGCCCCGCGGTGGCCGCCCTGGCCGGCGAGGCTCCCGCCCCGGACCGGCGCCCGTTCTCCTGCCCGGTCCCGCTGCGCCACCTGGCCGCACTGCCCCCGACGGAGCCGGCTCCGCCGGGTCCGTGAAAGGCCCGCGCCCCGCCGGCTTCCCTCCGTCAACTTCCCTTCACCAACCCCTGACCGGCCTCTTGTGGCCGATCCACACCCACTAGTAAAATGTCACACACCACACTAGGGAGTCCTTCCATGACCGACGCGCCCACCCCCGCGCCCTCCGCCGACACCGCCGCCGACACCCGTACCCGCCCCTGGCACGGCATCATGGTCGCCACCTGCCTGCCCCTGCGCGAGGACCTGTCCGTCGACTACGACGCCTACGCCGAACACGTGGCCTGGCTGATCGCCAACGGCTGCGACGGCGTCGTGCCCAACGGCTCCCTCGGCGAGTACCAGACCCTCACCGGCGAGGAGCGCGCCCGCGTGGTCCGTACCGCCGTCGAGGCCGCCGGCGACGGCGCCCGCGTCATGCCCGGCGTGGCGGCGTACGGCAGCGCCGAGGCCCGCCGCTGGGCCGACCAGGCCGCCGAGGCCGGCGCCGGCTCCGTCCTGCTCCTGCCCCCCAACGCCTTCCGCGCCGACGAGGAGACCGTCCGCGCCCACTACGCCGAGGTGGCCCGCGCGGGCCTTCCGGTGGTCGCGTACAACAACCCGTACGACACCAAGGTGGACCTGACCCCCTCGCTCCTCGCCCGCCTGCACGCCGACGGCAGCATCGTCGCCGTCAAGGAGTTCAGCGGGGACGTCCGCCGCGCCTACGAGATCGCCGAACTCGCCCCGGGCCTGGACCTGCTCATCGGCGCCGACGACGTCCTCCTCGAACTGGCCCTGGCCGGAGCCGTCGGCTGGATCGCCGGCTACCCCAACGCCCTGCCGCGCTCCTGCGCCGCCCTCTACCGGGCCGCCGTCGCGGGCGACACCGCCACCGCCGTGCCGCTCTACAAGTCCCTGCACTCCCTGCTGCGCTGGGACTCCAAGACCGAGTTCGTCCAGGCCATCAAGCTCTCCATGGACCTGGCCGGCCGCCCCGGCGGTGCCACCCGGCCCCCGCGCTTCCCGCTCACCGGGGAGACCGAGGCCGCCGTGCGCGCCGCCACCGAGAAGGCCCTCGCCGAGGGCCTCAACTAGTCACCCGGCTACCCAGCCACCCAGCACGAACCAGCGACCGGCCGGAGGGGCGACCTGATGCGCACACGCCACGTCTACCACGCGGTGGACTCCCACACCGAGGGCATGCCGACCCGGGTGATCACCGGGGGAGTCGGGGTGATCCCCGGTGCCACCATGGCGGAGAAGCGGCTCCACTTCATCGAGCACATGGACCACGTCCGCACGCTGCTCATGTACGAGCCGCGCGGCCACGCGGCGATGAGCGGTGCCATCCTCCAGCCGCCCACCCGGCCCGACGCCGACTTCGGCGTGCTGTACATCGAGGTGTCGGGCCTGCTGCCCATGTGCGGGCACGGCACCATCGGGGTGGCCACCGTCCTGGTCGAGACCGGCATGGTCCCGGTCGTCGAGCCGGTCACCACGGTGCGGCTCGACACCCCGGCCGGGCTGGTGAGCGTGGACGTACACGTGGAGGACGGCGCCGCCACCGCCGTCACCCTCACCAACGTCCCCTCCTTCAGCGTCGGCCTCGACCTGAAGGCCGAGGTCCCCGGCTTCGGCCAGGTCACCTACGACCTGGCCTACGGCGGCAACTTCTACGCCTTCGTCGAACTGGACGCCCTCGGCCTGCCCTTCGACCGGGCCCGCAAGGACGACCTGATCGCCGCCGGACTGGCGGTCATGGACGCGGTCAACGCCTCCCCGGACCGGCCCGTCCACCCCGAGAACCCCTCCATCTCCGGCGTCAAGCACGTCTACCTCGCCGCCCCCGGCTCCGACGCCCGCCGCTCCCGGCACGCCATGGCCATCCACCCCGGCTGGTTCGACCGCTCGCCCTGCGGTACGGGGACCAGCGCGCGCATGGCCCAGCTGCACGCGCGGGGCCTGCTGCCGCTGGACACCGACTTCGTCAACGAGTCCTTCATCGGCACCGAGTTCACCGGCCGCCTGACCGCCCGGACCACCGTCGGCGGGCGCCCGGCCGTCGTGCCCACGGTCACCGGCCGGGCCTGGATCACCGGCACCGCCCAGTACTTCCTCGACCCGTCCGACCCCTTCCCGGGAGGGTTCCTCCTGTGACCGCCCCGACCACCGTCCGCACGGTGGACTACCACACCGCCGGCGAGCCCTTCCGGATCGTGGCGGAGGGCCTGCCCCCCGTCCCCGGCGACACCGTCGCCGAGCGCTGCGCCACCGCCATCGGCCCCGGCGGCTCCGGCACCGCGCCCCTGCGCGGCCCGCTGGACGAGGTACGGCGCCTGCTGGTTCAGGAGCCGCGCGGGCACGCCGGCATGTACGGGGGGTTCGTGGTGCCGCCGGACGACGACGGGGCCCACTTCGGGGTGCTGTTCTGGCACAAGGACGGCTACTCCACCGCCTGCGGCCACGGCACCATGGCCCTGGGGGCCTGGGCCGTGGACTCCGGACGGGTCGCGGCCCCCGACGAGGGGGACGTCCAGGTACGGATCGACGTGCCCTCCGGCCGGGTCTGCGCCACCGTCCACCGGGCCCAGGGCCGCACCAGCGGGGTCACCTTCCGCAACGTCCCGGCCCGGGTGGGTGCCCGGAAGGTCCCCGTGGCCACCACCCTGGGCATCGCCGAGGTGGACATCGCCCACGCCGGGGCCTGCTACGCCTCGGTCCGCGCCCGCGACCTCGGCCTGGAGGTGACCCGCGCCGCCCTGCCCGAACTGGTCCGCGCCGGACGGGAGATCCGCGCCGCCCTCGCCACCCACCCGGCGACCTGGCACCCGGACGGCCCGCTCCTCTCCGGCGTCTACGGGGTGGTCCTCTTCGAGGAGCTGCCCGACACCCCCTTCGGCCCGCACCAGCGCAACGTCACCGTCTTCGCCGACGGACAGATCGACCGCTCGCCCTGCGGCTCCGGCACCTCCGCCCGGCTCGCCCTGCTCGCGGAGGACGGCCGGCTGGGGGCGGGGGAGGACCTGCTGCACGAGTCGGTGACGGGCACGGTGTTCACCGGCCGGATCCTCCAGGGCGGGGTCACCGAGGTCACCGGCACCGCCTACCGCACGGGGGAGCACGCCTTCACCGTCGACCCGTACGACGCCCTCGGCGCGGGTTTCCTGCTGTGACGGGCCTCCTCCAGCTGGACGCCGCACGGACGGCGGGCCTGCTCACCACCGCGCAGGCGGCCGACGCCCTGGCCGGCGCCCTGCGCTCCGGGCTGGACCCGGAGGCCTGCCCGCAGCGCACCAGCGTGGCCGCGCCCGGCGGCGAACTCCTGCTCATGCCGGCCGCGTCGGGCGCCTACGCCGGGGTGAAGGTCGCCGGGGTGGCCCCGGGCAACCCGGCGCTCGGGCTGCCCCGGATCACCGGCAGCTACCTGCTCCTGGACGGCCCCACCCTGCGCCCGCTGGCCCTCCTCGACGGTGCGGCCCTGACCGCCCTGCGCACCCCGGCGGTCTCCGCCCTGGCCCTGCGGTACCTCACCGCGCCGGGCCGCCCGCTGCGGCTGGTGGTCTTCGGCGCGGGCCCGCAGGCGTACGGGCACCTCGAAGCGGTCCTGGAGCTGCGGGAGCTCGCGGAGGCGGTGGTCGTGGCCCGCGACCCCGGGCGCGCCGGGGAGCTGGCCGCGCACGCGCGGGCCCGGGGCGTCCCGGCCCGTACCGGGACGCCCGATGACGTGGCGGGCGCGGACCTGGTGCTGTGCTGCACCACCGCCCGTGCGCCGCTCTTCGACGGGCGGCTGGTGGCCCCGGGGGCGGTGGTGGTCGCCGTCGGCTCGCACGAGCCGGACGCCCGGGAGACGGACACCGCCCTCGTGCGACGGGCGGCGGTGTACGTGGAGTCGCGGGCGGCGGCGCTGCGCGAGGCGGGGGACCTGCTGATCCCGGAGGCCGAGGGGGCGATCGGTCCCGGTCATATCAGCGCCACCCTGGCCGACCTGGTCGCGGGACGCAATTCCCCCGGAGGACGGCAGAGTTGTCCACAGCTCTTCAAGAGCGTGGGCATGGCCTGGGAAGATCTTGCCGTCGCGGTGGCGATCTACCACGCGGCCGGAGCGAACAGCGAAACGTGACATTGTACGCTGTTCCTCCGCACGTCGGTGGTGTGCGGGGTCTCGGAGGAAGAGCAATGGGTGACCTGAAGCAGCACAGTCTCATCAAGGCCCAGGAACGGCTGCGCGACCAGGTCGGCCACGCTCTGCGTGCCGCGCTGATAGCGGGCGAGCTGCGCCCCGGCAGCGTCTACTCGGCGCCGGGCCTCGCCGCCGAGCTCGGCGTGTCGGCCACGCCCGTGCGCGAGGCCATGCTGGACCTGGCCCGTGAGGGCCTGGTCGAGCCGGTCCGCAACAAGGGCTTCCGGATCACCGAGGTCAGCGAGCGCGACCTCGACCAGTACACCGAGCTGCGCACGATGATCGAGGTGCCGACCATCGGCCGGATCGCCCGCTCGGCCACGCGCGAGCAGCTGGAGGCGCTGCGCCCGATCGCCGAGGAGATCGTCACCAGCGCCCGCGAGCACAACCTCATCGGCTACCTGGAGGCGGACCGCCGCTTCCACCTCAGCCTGCTCGCCCTCGCCGGCAACGAGCGCCTGGTCGAGACCGTCGGCGACCTGCGCAAGCGTTCCCGGCTGTACGGGCTGACGGGCCTGGACGAGGCGGGCAAGCTGGTCTCCTCCGCCGAGGAGCACCTGGAGCTGCTGGATCTGATGCTGTCCGGCGACGCGGAGGCGGCGGAGGCGTGCATGGTCCGCCACCTCGGCCACGTCCGCTCCCTGTGGGCCCAGGGCCGCGACGAACCGGTGGGCCGGCCGCAGGGCGGCCTCGGCTCCGGCCTCTAGGGGCCGCCCCTCGTGTCACGAAGCCGCCGGGCAACCGCCCGGCGGCTTCGCCGTGTTCCGGCCGTGGCCCCGGTGTGCGGCCCAACTCCCGTGTGGTGCAACGGTTTTGGACACGGCTGGATAACGGCGGCGACAAAGGGTTGTCAGTACAATTTCACATTACTATGTTACCGGTCACACCCTAAAGCGCGGCCCTTCTCTGGAGTGACCCATGACCAAGCGCACGAAACTCGCCCTCGCCACCGCCCTGGTGGCGACGCTCGCACTCGGCGCCTCGGGCTGCTCCGACCCCAAGAAGGACTCCGAGGGGAAGGGCGGTGCCAACCCCGCCGCCGCCAACGAGGGCAAGACCCTCGGAGGCACCCCGGTGAAGGGCGGTACCCTCACGGTCCTGTCCAACCAGGACTTCTCCCACCTCGACCCCGCCCGCAACTGGGTGATGCCGGCCATGGACTTCGGCACCCGCCTGCTCTACCGCACGCTCGTCACCTTCAAGGCCGAGCCCGGCAAGGGCGGCAGCGAGCTCGTCCCCGACCTGGCCACCGACCTCGGCACCCCCTCCAACGGCGGCCGCACCTGGACCTTCACCCTCAAGGAGGGCCTGAAGTACGAGGACGGCAGCCCGGTCAAGGCCCAGGACATCAAGTACAACGTCGAGCGCTCCTTCGCCCCCGACCTCACCGGCGGCCCCGACTACGCCGCCCAGTACCTGGCCGGCACCGAGGGCTACAAGGGCCCCCTCCAGGGGCAGCACCTTGACTCGGTCAAGACCCCCGACGACCGCACGATCGTCTTCGAACTCAAGCGCCCCGTCGCCGAGTTCTCCCAGACCGCCACCCTGCCCACCTTCGCCCCGGTACCGCAGTCCCAGGAGAAGGGCACCCAGTACGACTCCCGTCCGTTCTCCTCCGGCCCGTACAAGATCGAGTCCTACGAGCGCGACAAGAAGCTGGTCCTGGTCCGCAACGAGCACTGGGACCAGAAGACCGACTCGGTCCGCAAGGCCTACCCGGACAAGTTCGTCGTCGTCATGGGCCTCAAGGGCGGCCAGATCGACGACCGGCTGATCGCCGGCGAGGGCGCCGACGCCTCCGCCATCGAGTACTTCAACATGCGCCCCGAGAGCGCCCCGAAGGTCCTGCCCAAGCCCGACGTGAAGGCCCGTCTGCTCGCCGAGTCCCAGGGCTGTACGACCATGCTCCACCTGAACAACTCCCGGCCCCCCTTCAACGACCCCAAGGTCCGCGAGGCCATGCAGTACGCGGTCGACAAGGACGCCGTCATCACCGCCGCCGGCGGCCCCGCCCTCAACGAGGTCGCCACCGCCTATCTGCCCCCCGCCCTCACCGGCGGCAAGCAGGCCGACACCCTGAAGATCCCCGCCTCCGGCGACCCCGCCAAGGCCAAGGAGCTGCTCAAGGCCGCCGGCAAGGAGCACCTCAAGGTCTCCCTCTCCGTCTCCACCGGCGACAAGGCCAAGGCGGAGGCCCTTCAGCAGGGCCTGGCCCGGGCCGGCGTCGAGGTCGTCATCGACACCGTCGACCCCGGCGCCTACTACGACGTCATCGGCGACCTCTCCACCACCCCCGACATGACCTACACCGGCTGGTGCCCCGACTACCCCTCCGGCTCCACCTGGCTCCCCTTCGTCTTCGACGGACGCACCATCAAGGACAAGGGCAACCAGGGCAACTACTCCCAGTTCCGAGACGACGCCACCATGAAGCGGATCGACGAGATCAACGCCATGGCCGACGCCAAGCAGGCCAACCAGGCCTGGATCGACCTCGACGCCGAGGTCATGAAGAAGGCCCCGTCCATCCCGGTCCTCCTGGAGCGCAAGCCGCTCCTCGTCGGCCCCAACATCGCCGGCGCCTACGGCCACCCCGTGTGGACCGGCACCGTCGACTACGGGACCGTCGGCCTCAAGGACCCCTCGAAGAGCCAGGGCTGAGGAATCCGGGACCGGAAGACACCATGACCACCACCGCACCCGGCGCCGCCCCCGAGGCGGCCCCGGCCGGGGCGCCGGCCAAGGACGTCCCCCCGGGCAGCAGCCCCTGGCAGCTCGCCCGGCGGGAACTGCGCCGCCGCCCGGCCGTCCGCGTCAGCCTCTGCGTCGTCCTCCTCTTCGTCCTGATGGCCCTGACCGCGCCCTGGCTGGGCGCGCTCGGCGGCTGGTCCCCCGAGGAGTTCGACAAGTCCGCCATCGACCCCTACCTCGGCGGCCAGCCGCTCGGCTCCTTCGGCGGGATCAGCCCCGAGCACTGGCTCGGCGTCGAACCCGTCACCGGCCGCGACCTGTTCGCCCGCGTCGTCCACGGCGCCCAGGTCTCCCTGCTCATCGCCTTCGCCGCCACCGCCATCGTCGTCCTCGCCGGCACCGCCGCCGGCATCGCGGCCGGCTACTTCGGCGGCCGCACCGACGCCGTCCTGTCCCGGCTCATGGACCTCACCATGTCCTTCCCCTCCCTCATCTTCATGATCGCGATGCTGTCGGTGGCCAAGGACGTCAACCGGATCGTGCTGATGACCTCCGTCATCGGACTCTTCGGCTGGCCCGGCGTCGCCCGCGTCGTCCGCGGCCAGACCCTCTCCCTCAAACACCGCGAGTACGTCGACGCCGCCCGCGTCGGCGGATCCGGCGCCTGGCGGATCCTGACCCGCGACATCCTCCCCGGCGTCTCGGGCCCCGTCATCGCCTACACCACCCTGCTGATCCCCGGAATGATCAGCACCGAGGCCGCCCTCAGCTACCTCGGCGTCGGCGTCCGCCCGCCCACCCCCTCCTGGGGCCAGATGATCGCCGAGTCCGTGGCCTTCTACGAGACCGACCCGATGTACTTCGTCATCCCGAGCGTCTTCCTCTTCCTCGCGGTCCTCGCCTTCACCCTCCTCGGCGACGCCCTGCGCGACATCCTCGACCCGAGGGGCGGCCGCAGTTGATCCTCTACCTCCTGCGCCGGCTGCTCGCCCTGGCCGGCGTGCTCCTCGCCATCGCCGCCGTCACCTTCCTGATCTTCTACGTCCTGCCCACCGACCCGGCCGCCGCGGCCTGCGGCAAGACCTGCAGCCCCGAACGGCTCGCCGACGTACGGGAATACCTCGGCCTCGACAAGCCCGTCTGGGAACAGTTCACCCACTTCCTCACCGGCATCTTCACCGGCCGCACCCTCGGCACCGGCCAGTACGCCGTCCAGTGCGACTTCCCCTGCCTGGGCTACTCCTACGAGAACTCGCTGCCCGTCTGGGACCTGCTCATGGACCGGCTGCCGGTCTCCGCCTCCCTCGCCTTCGGCGCCGCCGTCCTGTGGCTGCTGCTCGGCCTGGGCGCCGGCGTCACCGCCGCCCTGCGCAAGGACACCGCCACCGACAAGGCCCTGATGGTCGGCGCCGTCGCCGCCGCCTCCCTGCCCGTCTACTTCACCTCCGTCATGCTCATCTACGGGGTGATCCGCATCGCCGGGCTGCTGCCCTACCCCAGCTACCACGAGCTCACCTCCGACCCCCTCGGCTGGGCCGGCAACCTGCTGCTGCCCTGGACGGCGCTGGCCCTGCTCTACGCCGCCATGTACGCACGGCAGAGCCGCGGCTCGATGATCGAGGCGATGGCCGAGCCGTACATCCGCACCGCCCGTGCCAAGGGCATGCCCGAGCGGACCGTCGTCGTCAAGCACGGGCTGCGCTCCGGGATGACCCCGATCCTGACCATCTTCGGCATGGACCTCGGCGGCCTGCTCGCCGGAGCCGTCATCACCGAGTCCATCTTCGGACTCCCCGGCATCGGCAGGCTGTTCTACGGGGCGCTCGTCAGCTCCGACCAGCCCGTGGTCCTCGGGGTCACCTTGCTCGCCGCCTTCTTCATCGTCGTCGCGAACCTCGTCGTCGACCTCCTGTACGCCGTCATCGACCCGAGGGTGAGGTACTGATGACCAGCGCCCCCGCAGCACCCCTCCTCGAAGTGCGCGACCTCAGCGTCACGTTCTCCACCCCGCGCGGCACCGTACGGGCCGTGGACTCCCTCGGCTTCACCGTCGAGGCCGGACGCACCCTCGGCATCGTCGGGGAGTCCGGCTCCGGCAAGTCCGTCACCTCCCTCGCCGTCATGGGCCTGCACCGGGCCGGCGCCGAGGTGAAGGGCTCCGTCAGGCTCGCCGGACAGGAGCTCACCGGGCTGCCCGAGAAGGAGCTCGCCAAGGTCCGCGGCCGCAAGGTGGCCATGATCTTCCAGGACCCGCTGTCCAGCCTCCACCCCTACTACACCGTCGGCGAGCAGATCGCCGAGCACTTCCGGGTCCACTTCCGGGCCGGCCGGGCCGCCGCGCGCAAACGGGCCGTCGACATGCTCGGCGAGGTCGGCATCCCCGAACCCGCCCGCCGGGCGGGGGAGTACCCGCACCAGTTCTCCGGCGGCATGCGCCAGCGGGCCATGATCGCCATGGCCCTGGCCTGCGAACCCGACCTGCTCATCGCCGACGAGCCCACCACCGCCCTCGACGTCACCGTCCAGGCGCAGATCCTGGAGCTGATCGCCCGCCTCCAGCAGGACCGCGGCCTCGGCGTCGTGATGATCACCCACGACCTGGGGGTGGTGGCCCGGGTCGCCCACGAGGTGCTGGTCATGTACGGCGGCCGGGCCGCCGAACAGGCCTCGGCCGACGCCCTGTTCGCCGATCCCGCCCACCCCTACACCCGGGGCCTGCTCGACTCGCTGCCCCGCCTCGACAGTGCCGACGACCTCCCCCTGCCGTCCATCCCCGGCTCTCCGCCGTCCCTGCTCCACCCGGCCCCGGGCTGCGCCTTCGCCCCCCGCTGCGCGGTCGCCGCTGCGGCCCCGGCCGACGACGCGGGCCGCTGCACGGGCGAGCGGCCCGAGCTGCGCCCGTACGGCTCCCCCGACCGGCTGGCGGCCTGCCACTTCGCCGGCGCGGTGCCCGCTGCCGCCGCCCCTGCCCCGGAGGTGTCCCGATGACGGCCCCGGCCACCCGCCCTAACCCCGCCGCCGAACGGGAGGGCCCGCCGTCCGCGCCGCTGCTGCGGGTCCGCGACCTGACGATGACCTTCCCCGGCAAACGCAGCCTGACCGGGCGCCGCTCGGCGCCGGTGCGGGCCGTCGACGGGGTCTCGTTCGACCTGGAGCCCGGCCAGACCCTCGGCCTCGTCGGCGAGTCCGGCTGCGGCAAGTCCACCACCGGCCGGATGCTGGTACGACTGCTGGAACCCACCTCCGGCAGCGTCGAGTTCGAGGGCCGCGACATCAGCCGGCTCTCCCAGGGCGCCCTGCGGCCCCTGCGCAAGAACATCCAGATGGTCTTCCAGGACCCGCACTCCTCCCTCAACCCCCGCCAGACCGTGGCCCGGATCATCTCCGACCCGCTGCTGGTCCAGGGCTGGAGCGCGGCCGACGCCCGGCGGCGGGCCGCCGAGCTGATGGAGCTGACCGGGCTGATCCCCGAACACATCGACCGCTACCCGCACGAGTTCTCCGGCGGCCAGGCCCAGCGCATCGGCATTGCCCGCTCGCTGGCCACCAGCCCCCGGCTGGTGATCGCCGACGAGCCGGTCTCCGCACTGGACGTCTCGGTCCAGGCGCAGATCGTCAACCTGATGGAACGGCTGCGCGCCGAACTCGGCCTGGCCTACGTGTTCATCGCGCACGACCTCTCCGTGGTCAAGCGGGTCAGTGACCGGGTCGCGGTCATGTACCTCGGCCGGATCGTGGAGATCGGGGACAAGAAGTCCCTGTACGAGAACCCGCAGCACCCGTACACCCGGGCGCTGCTGTCCGCCGTCCCGCTGCCCGACCCGGCGGCGGAGCGGCGGCGCGAGCGGATCGTGCTGCTCGGCGACCCGCCGAGCCCGGCCGCCCCGCCCCCGGGCTGCACCTTCCATCCGCGCTGCCCCAAGGCGCAGGACATCTGCCGCACCGAGCGGCCGTTGCTGCAGCTCGCCGCCTCGCGAGAGGTGGCCTGTCACTTCCCGGGTGACTGACGGGGATCACGGGAAGAAGGGAGGGCCCCGGGGACGATGGCGTCCACGGGGCCCTTCTCCGCTGTCCGGACCGCCTACGAGGCCAGTTCGCGGCGGAAGAACTCCAGCTCCAGCGCCATGATCTTCTCCCGCGCCCCGCCGGGGGTCATGTGCGTGACGCCGGGCAGCGCGAGCAGCTGGTGCGGGCGGCCCGCGTCGGTGAGGGCCTGGGACAGCCGCAGGGTGTGGGAGGGGTGGACGTTGTCGTCGGCCAGGCCCGTGACCAGCAGCAGCGGCCGGGTCAGCCGGGGCGCGTCGGGGATCAGGGAGTCCCGCTCGTACACCTCGGGGTGCTCCTGGGGCAGGCCCAGGTAGCGCTCGGTGTACGCCGTGTCGTAGTGCCGGAAGTCGGTCGGCGCGGCCCCGGCGGCCGCCGCGTGGAACACGTCCGGGCGGCGCAGCACGGCCATGGCGGAGAGGTAGCCGCCGTAGGACCAGCCGCGGATGCCGACCCGGCCGAGGTCGAGGTCGCCGTGGCGGGCGCCGAGTGCCCGCAGGGCCGCGACCTGGTCGTCCAGGGTGACCTCGGAGAAGCCCCGGTACATGGCGTGGGTGTGGGCGGGGGTGACGTTCGCGGTGCCCCGGTTGTCGACGGTGACGACGGCGAAGCCCTGGTCGGCCCACCACTGGCGGTGCTGCCAGCGGCGGGGGTCGGCGCTGACGTCCTGGGCGCCGGGGCCGCCGTAGCTGTCCATCAGGACGGGCAGGCGCAGGCCGGGGACGTGGTGGCGGGGCAGGACGAGGGCGGTGGGGATGCCCCGTTCGGTGACCCGCTCCAGGGCCGGTACGACCCGGTAGGGCAGCGGCGCGGACAGGTCGCGGGGGCTGAGCTCGCGGCCGTCGGCGGTGCGCAGGGTGCGGCGGACGCCGTCGGCGTCGGCGGAGGTCAGCAGCAGCGAGCCGGCCGCGGCGGCGGTGACCGCGTGCACGCCGGGGCCGTCGGCGAGCGGGGTGAGCTCGCCGGTGGCGGGGTCCAGGAGGAGCACCTGCTGCTCGGAGGGGTCGCGCAGGGCGCCTTCGAGCAGCAGCCGGTCCTGGTGGGTGCCGGCCACGCAGCGGACCTGGAGTCCCTCGCCGGTGAGCGGCTTGCCGTCGACGGCGAGGCCGCGCGCCGCGCCGTCGGCGACATCGGCGCAGGTGAGGACGCGTCCGTCGGGGAGGCGGGCCGGGGTGCCGGGGAGGGGGTCCACCCACTGGGGGTGCGTGGTGCGCGAGAGCTCGCGGGTGCGGCCGGTGGAGGGGTCGGCGGTGAGCAGGAGGACGTTCTGCTGGAGCCGGTCCTGGACGGTGAGCAGGATCTCGCTCGCGGACTCCCAGCCCGCGTCGGAGACGTAGGGGAACGCGTCGGCGTCCCAGTCGAGCCGTACCCTGCCGCCGTCGGGGCCCAGGACCCACAGCTGTACGTCGGCGTTGGGGCCGCCCGCTTCGGGGTAGGCGAAGTCCTCGCCCGGCAGCTCGGGGTGGGCGGGGTCGGTGAAGTGGCGCCGCTGGAGGGCGCTCTCGTCCACGCGGGCGGCGAGCAGCGTGACCCCGTCGGGGGACCACCAGTGGCCGCGGGTGCGGTCGAGCTCCTCGGCGGCGGCGAACTCGGCGACGCCCCAGCGGGCCCCGTCGTCGGGGCTGACCCGGCCGCCGGGGGCGGTGTACAGGACGTCGTCCGCCACGTACGCGGTCCGCGAGCCGTCGGTGTTGGCGCGCGGGTCGAAGGCGGGGCCGGCGGTGGGGACCGGTACGGGCGCGGAGCCGCCGTCGCAGGCGACCTCGTAGAGGCGGCCGTAGAGCGGGAAGACGGCGCGCAGGCCGTCGCCGGAGAGGGCGTACGAGCCGATCCCGGCGGCCACGAGCCGGGTGCGCTCGCGCAGCCGGCGCTCGGCGACGGGGAGTTCGCCGGGTTCGGGGGAGAGGGTGCGGGGGTCGGCGAGCAGGGTTTCCGCGCCGGTGGAGGTGTCCAGGACCCAGAGGCTGTCGAAGGCGTCGGCGGGGCCCGTCGAGCGCAGGAACCACAGGAGGCGGCCGGAGTCGCCGAAGGAGAAGGCGCGGGGAGAGCCGTGGGTGAACCGGGCCGTCGCGGCGGATTGCCTGAGGAAATCGTCCATGATCGTAGTCTGCCATGTGAAATGTCACATAGCCTAACCTATTCGAGTGGTGACCCTTGGGGCGCGGGCGTAGCGTCGACGGGTGGACCCGAACGCATCGCCACACAGCACCGGGACCGGCGGCACGGTCCGAGGCAACGGCAACGACGGCGGGAACGGCAAGGGGAACGGGCTGGCCCTGTTCGTCATCGCTTCCTGCCAGCTCATGGTCGTCCTCGACATCACGATCGTGAACATAGCCCTGCCGCACATCCAGACGGCACTCAATTTCTCCACCGAGAGCCTCTCCTGGGTGGTGAACGCCTACACGCTCACCTTCGGCGGCCTGCTCCTGCTCGGCGGCCGCACCGGGGACATCCTGGGCCGCAAGCGCGTGTTCGTCTCCGGGGTCCTGCTCTTCGGCCTGGCCTCCCTGCTCGGCGGGCTCGCCCAGAACGCCGGCCAGCTGATGGCGGCCCGGGCCCTCCAGGGCGTCGGCGGCGCCATCGCCTCCCCCACCGCCCTCGCCCTGATCACCACCACCTTCCGCGAAGGGCCCGCGCGCAACCGGGCCTTCGGGGTGTTCGCCGCCGTCTCCGCGGGCGGCGGCGCCATCGGACTGCTCGCGGGCGGGCTGCTGGTCGAATGGCTCAACTGGCGCTGGGTGCTCTTCGTCAACGTCCCCATCGCCGTGCTCATCGCCGTGATGGCCCGCCGGGTCCTGCACGAGTCCGAACGCCACCCCGGGCACTTCGACCTCGTGGGCGCGCTGCTGGGCACCTGCGGCATGGTCGCGCTGGTCTACGGGTTCATCCGCGCCTCCCAGGACGGCTGGGCCGACGCCTTCACCCTCGGCTCCTTCGGCGCGGCCGTGGTGCTGCTGGCCCTGTTCATCGGCAACGAGCGCCGCTCCCAGCAGCCGATCACCCCGCTGCACATGTTCGCCGACCGCAACCGGGCGGGCACCTACGGGATCATGCTCTTCCTCGCCTGCGCGATCTTCGGCATGTTCTTCTTCCTGACCCTCTTCGTGCAGAACGTCCTCGGCTTCAGCCCGCTGCGGGCCGGCCTCGCCTTCCTGCCCGTCAGCGTCATGGTGGCCCTGTCGGCCACCTTCACCTCCCGGCTGCTGCCCCGGTTCGGGCCCAAGCCCTTCATGGTCGGGGGCGCGCTGTGCTGCGCCGCCGGACTGGCCTGGCTGACGCGGATCGACGTCCACTCGACCTATCCGGGCAGCATCCTCGGCCCGATCATCGTCTTCGCCACCGGCATGGGCATGCAGTTCCTCTCACTGACCCTGATGGCCCTGTCGAACGTCCCCGACCGGGAGTCGGGCGCGGCCTCGGGTCTCCTGAACTCCATGCAGCAGGTCGGCGGTTCGCTCGGCCTGTCGATCCTCGTCACCGTCTTCGGCACGGCCAGCCGCAACGAGGCCAAGGACCAGGCGCCGGCGTTCGTACGCGGCTCCACCCCCGAGCAGAAGGCCTTCTTCGCCCGCACCCACCAGTTCCCCAGGCCCTGGTCGGACCTCGTGCTCACCTCGGGCGTGGGCGCGGCCTTCGTGGCGGCGGCGGCCTTCACCCTCATCGGGGCGCTGATCGCGATGGTCGCCATCCAGGTCCGGCCCTCCGACCTGGAGCGCCTGCAGGGCAATCACACCCCGGCGGGAGTCCAGGGGGAATCCGGCGGGTAGGGTCGCCTGGTCATCGAACACCGGGGGGAAACCGATGCTCCGACCCATCCTGCGCGGCGCCGCCGTGACGGCCGTGACCGTCACCCTGGCGGCCCTCACCGCCTCCTGCGGCAGCGGCGGCAGCCACACCGGCAGCGGCGGCGGCCCGAGGCCGAAGACATCCGCCGCCGGCCCGGCCGCCGACTCCGTTCCCCCGGCGCCCGCCCTTCCCGCCTCCGACGCCGGTCCGCAGCCGGAGCAGGTGCGGGACGCCTTCGCGGGCCTCCAGGCCACTCTCGGCGACTCCTGCACCCCGGGCAACTGCGCGTACTTCCTCGGCCGGGTCCACGACGAACTCCACCGCCTGGACCGGGCCATGAAGGCCGACCCCAAGGGCCCCGGCCACTTCCCCGAGCCGATCGCCCTGATCGCCCGGCTCGACCAGGAGCTGGGCGCCGACCACGGCTTCGAGAACCTCAAGAGGCACCAGCCGGCACTGCTCGCCGCCCGCGACGAGATCGACACCTGGATGCAGGACCACCCCGACGACTACCGCTGACCGCGGCGGCGCCGACCGCGGTGGGGGCTACGGCTCCACGCGGCGGATCCGGCACCGCATGGGGCCCTTGGCCTCCAGGGTGATCCCGGCGCTCAGGGGCACCTGGGTGTCCACGGTCTCGACCTCGTACGCCCGCAGGAGCATCGCCAGCGCGATCACCGACTCCAGCATCGAGAAGTGCTGGCCGATGCAGGCGCGCGGCCCGCCCCCGAACGGGAACCAGGCGTAGCGGGGCCGGCCCGCCTCCGCCTCGGGCGTGAAGCGGTCGGGGTCGAAACGGTCCGGGTCGCTCCAGTAGCGGGGGTGGCGGTGCGTCACCCAGGGGGCCAGGATCACCGTGGCGCCCGCCGGGACGGTGTGCCCGTCGATCTCGCTGGCGGCCACCGCGTTGCGGCCCATCACCGGCGCGGCCGGATACAGCCGCATCGTCTCCTTGAGCACCCGTGTGAGGTACGGCAGCCGGTCGAGGTCCGAGGCCTGCGGCGTACGGTCGCCCAGGACCCGGACGATCTCCCCACGGGCCCGGGCCTGCTCCTCGGGGTGGCGGCCCAGCAGGTGCAGGGCGAAGGCCAGCGAGGTGGCGGTCGTCTCGTGCCCGGCCAGCAGGAAGATCAGCACCTGGTCGCGCAGCTCGGCGGCGTCGAAGGCCGCCCCGTCCGAGCCCTGCGCCCCGGCGAGCAGGGTCAGCAGATCCTCGGCGCCCCCGTCCGCCCCATCCGCTCCGTCCGTTCCGCCCGCCCGCCGCCGCTCGGCGATGATCCGGTCGCAGACCCCGTACAGCTCCTCCATCGCGGCGGCAGCCCGCCGGTTGCCCGGGGTCGGCCAGCCGCGCGGGACGTTGAGGGGGGAGTAGCCGCGGCGCAGGACGTACTCCGTGATGACCGGAAAGCACCGGTGGACGACGTCCACGGTGGCGTCTGTATCGGCCCCGAACAGGATCCGGGACACCGCGCGCAGCGCCAGGTGCATCATCTCGTCCGAGACGTCGACGACCCCGTCCCGCGCCCGCGCCCAGGACGCCAGGGTGCCGGCCGCCTCCTCGGCGACCGCACCGGCGTAGCCGTCCACCCGCTTGCGGGTGAACAGCGGCTGCACCAGCCGGCGCTGGCGCAGGTAGTCCGCGTCCTGGGCGGTCAGCAGGCCGTTGCCGAAGGACTCCCGGATCTCCTCGTAGAAGGGGTTGTCCTTGCGGAAGTTGGCCGACTCCGAGGCCAGCACCTGCTGGGCCCCCTCGGCGGAGAACACGCAGTACAGCTCCATGCGCAGCCCGGGCGGGCCGGCGTCGATCCGTACCACGTCACCGTGGCGCCGCTGGGCGCGCAGATAGGTGCCGAGGGAATCCGCCTTCAGGTCGAGCAACGACCCGAGCCCCGGCATCCCCGCCAGGGCAGGGAACGCCGCCCCCCTGCCCGCCCCTGTCCCCACACTCGCCCGCACTGCCATGGCCGCCCCCTCGACTCCGTACCGACGAGTGGATTCTGCCGCCCGCCACCCTCCCGGGCGAGCACCTATCCGCCAACCGGCCGAATACCGCCCCCGGCCCGCCGGGCTACTTGTCGCAGGCGATGCCGTCCTTGTCCCGGTCGAGGGCATCGCGGTACCCGGGCTGCCCGCGCCGGATGGGCGCCGCCCCGGCGGCCTTCGCGGCGTCACAGTTCTTGTAGTAGACGGCCGAGGACTCCTTGGTCTCCTCCGGAGCCGGATACGAGGGGGCGTTCGAGGGCCGGGCCGCCGGCTTGGACACGCCTGCGCTGGGCACGGCCGGCGTCGCGGCGGCAGTGGACGAGCCCGACGGCGACGGCCCCGCACCCCGGCAGACCGTTTCGAGTCATATTCCACCGGCATAGACCGAGGCCCCGCCGCTCCCGGTGGGGCGCGGCGGGGCCTCTTGGCGCTGAGGCGGTGGCCTAGATGTCGCGGAAGATCTCGATCTGGGCGCCCACCGAGTTGAGGCGTTCCGCCAGTTCCTCGTAGCCGCGGTTGATGACGTAGACGTTGCGCAGTACCGAGGTGCCCTCCGCCGCCATCATCGCCAGGAGGACCACCACCGCCGGGCGCAGGGCCGGCGGGCACATCATCTCCGCCGCGCGCCAGCGGGTGGGGCCCTCGACCAGGACGCGGTGGGGGTCCAGGAGCTGGAGGCGGCCGCCCAGGCGGTTGAGGTCCGTCAGGTAGATGGCGCGGTTGTCGTACACCCAGTCGTGGATCAGGGTCTGGCCCTGGGCCACCGCCGCGATGGCGGCGAAGAACGGGACGTTGTCGATGTTCAGCCCGGGGAAGGGCATCGGGTGGATCTTGTCGATCGGGGCTTCGAGCTTGGACGGGCGGACCGTGAGGTCGACCAGGCGGGTACGGCCGTTGTCGGCGACGTACTCCGCGGAGCGGTCGTGGTCCAGGCCCATCTCCTCCAGGACGGCCAGCTCGATCTCCATGAACTCGATCGGGACCCGGCGGATGGTGAGTTCGGACTCGGTGACGACCGCCGCGGCCAGGAGGCTCATGGCCTCGACCGGGTCCTCGGAGGGGGAGTAGTCCACGTCCGCGTCGATGACCGGCACGCCGTGCACCGTGAGGGTGGTGGTGCCGATGCCCTCGACCTTGACGCCCAGGGCCTCCAGGAAGAAGCAGAGGTCCTGGACCATGTAGTTGGACGAGGCGTTGCGGATGACGGTGACGCCGTCGTGGCGGGCCGCGGCCAGCAGGGCGTTCTCGGTGACCGTGTCCCCGCGCTCGGTCAGGACGATCGGGCGGCCGGGGGCGACGCCCGGCTCGACCTTGGCGTGGTAGATGCCCTCGGTCGCGGTGATGTCCAGGCCGAAGCGGCGCAGGGCGATCATGTGCGGCTCGATGGTGCGGGTGCCGAGGTCGCAGCCGCCGGCGTAGGGCAGGCGGAAGTGGTCCATGCGGTGCAGCAGGGGGCCCAGGAACATGATGATGCTGCGGGTGCGGACGGCCGCCTCCGCGTCGATGGCGTCCATGTCGAGGACGGCCGGGGGGATCAGCTCCAGGTCCACGCCGTCGTTGATCCAGCGGGTGCGGACGCCGATGGAGTTGAGGACCTCCAGGAGCCGGTAGACCTCCTCGATGCGGGCCACCCGGCGCAGCACCGTGCGGCCCTTGTTGAGCAGCGAGGCGCACAGCAGGGCGACGCACGCGTTCTTGCTCGTCTTGACGTCGATCGCGCCGGACAGGCGGCGGCCGCCGACGACGCGCAGGTGCATCGGGCCGGCATAGCCCAGGGAGACGATTTCGCTGTCGAGCGCTTCACCGATACGGGCGATCATCTCAAGGCTGATGTTCTGGTTGCCGCGCTCGATGCGGTTCACTGCGCTCTGGCTGGTGCCGAGTGCTTCGGCGAGCTGGGTCTGGGTCCAGCCCCGGTGCTGCCGGGCGTCACGGATGAGCTTGCCGATGCGTACGAGGTAGTCGTCTGCCATGGGTGCACGGTATCTCAGATATGAGATGGTGATCGCATCGGGCGGCGCGTATGGGTGATATACGGGTGTTGGGTGCTATATCGGGCTTACCGGTCGTCAGGTCGCGGCCCTGGGCGAGGGCCTGGTGCCCCCGCCTCAGGAACCCCTGCGGCCCGTCGCCGGATCAGTGCCCCGTGCAGCCGCAGGCGCGGTGGCGCCCGCCGTGGACCGCCGCGTACGCGGCGGGGCGCGGGGCCGCCGCCCCGCGGGCCAGGCCGGCCGTGGCCGCGCGGCCCGCCGCCGAGCCGGCGTCGTGCACCACGCGTCCGCCGACCAGGGTCATCCGCACCTGCGTCCCGCTGATGTCGGCCACCGGGCAGCGCGTCACATCCCGGTCCAGCAGCACCAGGTCCGCCGCCTTGCCCCGCTCCACGGTGCCGGTCAGCCCGTCCTGGCGCAGCTGCCAGGCCGTGCCCAGGGTGTGCATCCGCAGCGTGGAGGTCCGGCTCAGCGCCTCCAGCTCCGGGTGCAGGGCGCCCGCCCCGTACGCACCCTGCCGGTCGATGGCGGTACGCAGCTGGTTCCACACCTGGAGGGCGTCCACCGGCCAGTCCGAACCACCCGTCAGCCGGGCGCCGGCCCGCTCCAGGCTGCGCGCCGGGTACATCCACCGGTGCCGCTCGGGCCCGATGTACGGCAGCAGGGCCTCCATCGTCCAGGTGTCGGCGGAGGCCCACTGGAGCTGCATGCAGGCGGCCACCCCGAGCCGGGCGAACCGCGGCAGGTCGGCCGGGTCCACCAGCTGGAGGTGCGCGACCGTGTTGCGCAGGTCGCGCCTGCCCGTCACCCGGAGGGCGGCCTCGTACCCGTCCAGGGCGGTGCGCACGGCCCGGTCGCCCAGGCCGTGGGCGTGCATCTGCCAGCCGATCCCGTTGAACGCGGCGGTCAGCCGGCCGTAGTCGGCGGCCGAGGTGTACAGCTCGCCCCGGTTGGAGGTGGGCCGGCCCTGGCCGTCGAGGTACGGCTCCAGCAGCGCGGCCGTCTGCGCCGGATACTCGATGACCCCGTCCAGGAACACCTTCACCGTGCCGAAGCGCAGCCCGGCCACGCCCCGGAACTCCCGCTCCAGCCCCAGTGCGTAGGCCTTCGACGCCGCCGGGTCCTTGGTCTGCTCCACGTCCAGCCGGATGGCCGGCACGATCCGCTGCGGCAGCCGCCCGGCCGCGGAGAGCGCCTGGTAGAGCTCCAGTTCGTGCCGCCCGACCAGGGCGTCCATCATCGTCGTCACCCCGGAGGCCGCCGCCTGGGCCAGGACCTTGGCGCAGGCCTCGACCAGCTCGGCCCGGGTGGGCTGCGGGACGTGCCGCTTCACCAGGTCCTGCGCGTCGTCCTTCAGCACGCCCGTCGGCTGCCCGTCCGCGCCCTTGACGATCCGGCCGCCCGCCGGGTCGGGGGTGGCGGCCGTGATGCCGGCGATGTCCAGCGCCCGCTGACTCGCCCACAGGTTGTGCCCGTCGCCGCCGACCAGCACCACCGGCCGCCGGGTCGGCAGCGCGTCCAGCAGCGCGTGGTGCGGCAGGGTGCCGGCGGGCAGCAGCCCGACCGGGTTCCAGTCCTCCACCACCAGCCAGGTGTCGGGCTCGGCCCCGGCGCCGCCGGTGTCGGCGAGGAAGCCCGTGAGGATCTCCGTCAGCTCGGCGGCCGTGGTCTCCGCTCCCTCCAGCGAGGGCCGCAGCGACCGGTCCCCCGCGCCGAGGGGGTGCACGTGCCCGTCGTGGATGCCGCTCATCAGGGTGGCGCCGCGTCCGTCGACCACCTCGGTGTCCCGCCCGGCCGTCCGGCGCACCTCGGAGTCGCCGCCGACCGCCAGGATCCGCCCGTCGCGGCCGACCGCCACGGCCGTGGCCGGCGCGCCGCCCGGGGTACCGGTGAACACCCGCGCACCGTGCACCACCAGCGCCGCGGACCCACGCGCCGGGGCCGCCGAGGCACTGCCCGCGCCGGCGCCCAGCAGACCCGCCGCTCCGGCGGCGCCGGCCGCCGCGAGGAGCCCCCGCCGGGAAACAGAAGACGTCATGACCACTCCAAACCGTTGGCTGTGGCCAGGACACTGGGTGATTAACCCCTTAACCAGAACCCGCCCGCCGCGACGGATTCCGCACGGCGGCCCGTACCCCGCCGGCGCCCGGATCCGTACGATGACCCGCGTGCCGCCCGGACCGACCCTCGCCGACATCGCCCGCGCCGCGGAGGTGTCCACCGCCACGGTCTCGCACGCCCTCAACGGCACCGGCCGGCTCGGCGAGGGCACCCGCCGCCGGGTCCGCGAGATCGCGGCCGGCCTGGGCTACGGCGCCCCCCGCGCGCCGCGCACCCGCACCCTGGGCCTGGCCGTGACCACCTTCGCCGGCGCCCCCTGGAACTTCGTGGCCGTCGCCTACTTCTCCCGCTGGCTGACCGCCGCCACCTCCGCCGCCCACGCCCACGGCTACGCCCTGACCACCCTGCCCGCCGACCGCGGCGCCGGGACGGACTGGCACCTCCTCGCGGTGGACGGGATGCTGCTGCTCGACAGCCCGTACGACGACCCGGTGCTGCGCGTCCTGCGGGCCCGGGGCATCCCCCTGGTGTTCGACGGGCGCCCCGCCGGCCCCCGCCCGGGCGACGTCTGGGTGGACAACGACCACACCGCCACCACCCACGAGGTCCTCGACCACCTCGCCGCCGCCGGGGCGGGCCGCATCGCCCTGCACACCGGCTTCGGGGACGAGCACTACACCCGCGCCGTCACCGAGGCGTACGGGCACTGGTGCAAGCGGCGCGGCCGGACCCCGCTGCCGGTCCGCTTCGACCCCCACGACGGCCCCGGCCACGCCTTCGACCGGCTCTTCGCCGGGGGCGGGGCCGACGCCGTGTACTCCCTGTACGACCCGGGCGGCCGCCAGGCCCTGGCGGCCGCGGCCCGGCACGGCCTGTCGGTGCCCGGGGACCTCCTGCTGGTCTGCGCGAGCGAGGACCCGGGATACGCGGACTGTCACCCTCCGGTCAGCACGGTCACCCTCCACCCGGAGGCGCTGGCCGAGACGGCCGTGGCGGCCCTGGTCGCCCTGCTGGAGACGGGCACCCCGGCGGCCCCCGGCGGGCTCACCGTCCCGGCGACCCTGCTCCACCGGGCCTCGTCCCTGCGTTGAGGGCGGCGTGACGAGATGTGCGGCAGCAGTGGACGGGGCGTGCGGGGCGGCGCGACGTGCCGAGACGGACGCGGAGGCGTGCTGACCCGAGGTGCGGCCATGTACTAGAGTTATCTCGACATCGAGATATCTGCCGAAGGCGTACCGCAGCCGCCCCCATGGGTAAGGGCTACCTAACTTAGCCTTACCTTAGCGGATTGGCCACAGGGCGTGGCGGCAGGATGCGGTAATACGCGCGAAATCATGCATGAAGGAGACTGTCGTGTCGGCGAACAGCTTCGACGCCCGCAGCACGCTGCAGGTGGGCGACGAGTCGTACGAGATCTTCCGGCTGGACAAGGTTGAGGGCGCCGCCCGCCTTCCCTACAGCCTGAAGGTCCTGCTGGAGAACCTGCTCCGCACCGAGGACGGCGCGAACATCACCGCCGACCACATCCGGGCGCTCGGCGGCTGGGACTCCCAGGCGCAGCCCAGCCAGGAGATCCAGTTCACGCCGGCCCGCGTGATCATGCAGGACTTCACCGGCGTCCCCTGTGTCGTGGACCTCGCCACCATGCGCGAGGCCGTGAAGGACCTCGGCGGCGACCCGTCCAAGATCAACCCGCTGGCCCCGGCCGAGCTGGTCATCGACCACTCGGTCATCGCCGACAAGTTCGGCACCCACGAGGCGTTCGCCCAGAACGTGGAGCTGGAGTACGGCCGCAACAAGGAGCGCTACCAGTTCCTGCGCTGGGGCCAGACCGCCTTCGACGAGTTCAAGGTCGTCCCCCCGGGCACCGGCATCGTCCACCAGGTCAACATCGAGCACCTGGCCCGCACGATCATGGTCCGGGGCGGCCAGGCCTACCCGGACACCCTCGTCGGCACCGACTCGCACACCACCATGGTCAACGGCCTCGGCGTGCTCGGCTGGGGCGTCGGCGGCATCGAGGCCGAGGCCGCCATGCTCGGCCAGCCGGTCTCCATGCTGATCCCGCGCGTCGTCGGCTTCAAGCTGACCGGCGAGCTGCCGACCGGCACCACCGCCACCGACCTGGTGCTGACCATCACCGAGATGCTGCGCAAGCACGGCGTCGTCGGCAAGTTCGTCGAGTTCTACGGTGAGGGCGTCGCCGCCACCTCCCTCGCGAACCGCGCCACCATCGGCAACATGTCGCCGGAGTTCGGCTCGACCGCCGCGATCTTCCCGATCGACGACGAGACCCTGAAGTACCTGCGCCTGACGGGCCGCGACGCCCAGCAGGTCGCCCTGGTCGAGGCGTACGCCAAGGAGCAGGGCCTCTGGCTGGACCCGAAGGCCGAGCCGGACTTCTCCGAGAAGCTCGAGCTGGACCTCTCCACGGTCGTCCCGTCCATCGCCGGCCCGAAGCGCCCCCAGGACCGCATCGTCCTGGCCAACGCCTCGCAGCAGTTCGCCGTGGACGTCCTGAACTACGTGGACGACGCCGACGAGGCGGGCAAGGAGTCCTTCCCGGCCTCCGACTCCCCGGCCTCCTCCAACGGCGTGCCGAGCCGCCCGACCCAGGTCACCCTGGCCGACGGCACCTCCTTCGAGATCGACCACGGCGCCGTCACCGTCGCCGCGATCACCTCCTGCACCAACACCTCGAACCCCTACGTCATGGTCGCCGCGGCGCTCGTGGCCAAGAAGGCGGTCGAGAAGGGCCTGACCCGCAAGCCGTGGGTCAAGACCACCCTGGCCCCGGGCTCGAAGGTCGTCACCGACTACTTCGACAAGGCCGGCCTGACCCCGTACCTCGACAAGATGGGCTTCAACCTCGTCGGGTACGGCTGCACCACCTGCATCGGCAACTCCGGTCCGCTGGACGAGGAGATCTCGAAGGCGATCAACGAGCACGACCTCGCGGTCACCTCGGTCCTCTCGGGCAACCGCAACTTCGAGGGCCGCATCAACCCCGACGTCAAGATGAACTACCTGGCGTCCCCGCCGCTGGTCGTCGCGTACGCCATCGCGGGCTCCATGAAGGTGGACATCACCACCGAGGCCATCGGCACCGACACCGAGGGCAACCCGGTCTTCCTCAAGGACATCTGGCCCTCCGAGGCCGAGGTCAACGACGTCGTGGCCAACGCCATCGGCGAGGACATGTTCTCGAAGTCCTACGAGGACGTCTTCGCGGGTGACGCCCAGTGGCAGGCGCTGTCGATCCCGACCGGCAACACGTTCGAGTGGGACGCCGAGTCCACCTACGTCCGCAAGCCCCCCTACTTCGAGGGCATGACGATGGAGACCACCCCGGTCTCCGACATCGCCGGCGCCCGCGTGCTGGCGAAGCTGGGCGACTCGGTCACCACCGACCACATCTCCCCGGCGGGTGCGATCAAGGCCGACACCCCGGCCGGCAAGTACCTCACGGAGCACGGCGTCGAGCGCCGCGACTTCAACAGCTACGGTTCCCGCCGCGGCAACCACGAGGTCATGATCCGCGGTACCTTCGCCAACATCCGCCTGCGCAACCAGATCGCGCCGGGCACCGAGGGCGGCTTCACCCGCGACTTCACCGTCGAGGGCGCGCCGGTCGCGTTCATCTACGACGCCTCGCAGAACTACCAGGCCGCCGGCATCCCGCTGGTCATCCTGGCGGGCAAGGAGTACGGCTCGGGCTCGTCCCGCGACTGGGCCGCCAAGGGCACCGCGCTCCTCGGCGTCAAGGCCGTCATCGCCGAGTCCTACGAGCGCATCCACCGCTCGAACCTGATCGGCATGGGCGTCCTCCCGCTCCAGTTCCCCGAGGGCGCCACCGCGGCCTCCCTGGGCCTGACCGGCGAGGAGACCTTCTCCTTCACCGGCGTGGAGGAGCTGAACAACGGCACCACCCCGCGCACGGTCAAGGTCACCACCGACACCGGTGTCTCCTTCGACGCGGTCGTCCGCATCGACACGCCGGGTGAGGCGGACTACTACCGCAACGGCGGCATCATGCAGTACGTCCTCCGCAACCTCATCCGCGGCTAAGGGCGCGCCAGGCGGAGCGATCCGCCGGATATCGGCACCATAGGGCCGTACCCCCGACAAGGGGGTGCGGCCCTTCCGCTTTTCGGAGCGGAGGAATCAGATGACGGACAGGTCTCAACTCGGAAAAGCCGGGAACGATCCTTGTGCACGATCTTGCTGAGCGAAGCGGAAGTGGACTATACCTGTGCCCCAATCCTGACGAAGGCGAGGACTTGAGCATGGGATCCACCGGTGAGGGCCTCGGCCGCCGTGATCTGATCAAGCGCTCCGCAGCGCTCGGACTGATCGCCGTGCCGACGATGAGCTTCCTGTCCGCCTGCGCCTCCGGCGGCGGGGACACCTCCACGAAGGGCCCGGACAAGGGGCTCGTGTCCAAGGAGAACCCCTTCGGCCTCGCCAAGGGCGGCAAGCTGGACGTGGTCATCTTCAAGGGCGGCTTCGGCGACGACTACGCGAAGGCCTGGGAGGCGGCGTTCGACAAGAAGTGGGGCACCACCAGCTCCCACCTGGGCACCCAGGAGATCGCGGCCAAGCTCCAGCCCCGGTTCAACGGAGGCAACCCGCCGGACGTCCTCAACGACTCCGGCGCCCAGATGATCAAGATCGACGTGCTCGCCAAGGGCGGCCAGCTCGCCGATCTGACCGCCGTCCTCGACGCCCCCTCGATCGACGACCCGAACAAGAAGGTCCGCGACACCCTGATCGCCGGCACCGTCGAACAGGGCACGCAGGCCGGCAAGTTCGTCGCCCTCAACTACGTCTACACCGTCTTCGGGTTCTGGTACTCCGGCAAGCTCTTCAAGGAGAAGGGCTGGACCGAGCCCAAGACCTGGGACGAGTTCCTGGGCGTCTGCGCCAAGGCCAAGGAAGCCGGCATCGGCGGCCTGGCCCACCAGGGGAAGTACCCCTACTACATCAACGTCGTGATCATGGACCTGATCGCCAAGAAGGGCGGTCTGGAGGCCATGAAGGCCATCGACAACCTCTCCCCGAACGCCTTCGAGGGCAACCCGGCCGCCCTGGCCGCCATCGAGGCCGTCTACGAGGTGGTCGAGAAGGGCTACCTGATGCCCGGCACCAACGGCCTCACCCACACGGAGGCACAGACCGCCTGGAACCAGTACAAGGCGGCCTTCATCCCCTCCGGCTCCTGGCTGGAGAACGAGCAGCTCAAGCAGACCCCGGACGACTTCGACATGAAGTTCCTGCCGGTACCGGTGCTCGCCGACAGCAAGCTGCCCTTCACCGCCATCCGGGCGGGCGCCAACGAGGCCTTCGTCGTCCCGGAGAAGGCCGCCAACAAGGCAGGCGGCCTGGAGTTCCTGCGCACCATGCTCTCCCGCGAATGGTCGACGACCTTCGCCCAGCAGGCCAACTCGCTCACCGTCGTCAAGGACGGCGTCGACCCGTCCGTCAAGCTCCGGCCGGGCACCCAGTCCGCCGTCGCCGCGGTCAAGGCCGCCGGGACCGACACCTTCAACTACCTCTACCCCGACTGGTACAGCGAGATGGACACCGACATCCAGAACGCGTCCAACGAGCTGATGGCCCAGCGCATCCAGCCGAAGGAGTGGATCAAGCGGGCCCAGGCCGCGGTGGACAAGGCCGCCAAGGACCCCAACGCCAAGAACAACCACCGCAGCTGACCCCACGTCCACCGGCGGCGTCACCAGGGACGGACACCATGAGCCACGTAGCCCGGAGCAAGGGACGGGCCGGCTTCATCGCCGGCTTCCTCATCCTGCCGCTCGCGCTGTACCTGACCTTCGTCATCTGGCCGTACGTGCAGACGTTCGGCTACTCCTTCACCAACTGGTCCGGCCAGTCCCCGACGTTCGGCTTCGTCGGCCTGGAGAACTACGCGGCCCTGATGGAGGACGAGGTCTTCCGCAGCGCCCTGTGGCACAACCTGCTGCTCCTGGTGTTCGTCCCCGTCATCACCATCCTGCTCGCCCTCTTCTTCGCCTTCATGGTGAACGCGGGAGGGCGCAGCGGGGCCGGCGGGGTGCGGGGCGTCCGGGGATCGGCGTTCTACAAGATCGTCTACTTCTTCCCGCAGGTCCTGTCCCTCGCCATCCTCGCCGTCCTCTTCGGAGCGGTGTACCGCAGTGACACGGGCGGCCTGCTGAACGCGTTCCTCGCCAAGCTGGGCCTGGTCGACCCGGCCCACCCCGTCGAATGGCTCAACCAGCCGGACCTGGTCCTGTGGTGCCTGCTGCTCGTGGTGGTCTGGCACGGGGTCGGCTTCTACCTCGTCCTCTTCTCGGCCGCCATGCAGTCGGTCCCCAAGGACATCTACGAGGCCGCGCTGCTCGACGGCGCGGGCCGCGGCCAGACCTTCCTCAGGGTCACGCTGCCCCTGCTGTGGGACTCCGTGCAGACCTCGGCGGTCTACCTGGGCATCGCCGCCATGGACATGTTCGTCCTGGTGTCCACCATGACCTCCGGCCAGTTCGGCGGCGGCCCGGACCACCACAGCGAGGTCATGGCGACCGTGCTGATGCGCAACTTCCTCTATTTCGGCAAGAGTGGCTACGCGTGCGCCATGGGCGTCGTGATGCTGCTCCTGACCATGATCCTCTCCGTCGTCACGCTGCGCGCCACCCGCCGCGAGCGCATCGAGTTCTGAGCGGGAGACCCGATGACCACAGTGATCAAGGCACCAGGCGAGCCGGCCGCCGAGCGGTCCCGGGGGAGCGGCCGCCCCGGGGGCGGCGGCAGGGCCCGCTCCGACGGCATGGTGCTGAACGTCTTCTCCCACGGCTTCCTCGCCGTCTGGGCCATACTGATCGTCCTGCCCCTGGTGTGGCTGGCGCTCGGTTCCTTCAAGACCGACTCCGAGATCGGCGCCTCGGCGCTGAGCCGGCCGACGAACTGGCACTTCGACGCCTTCGCCCGGGCCTGGGACAAGGGCATCGGCGGCTACTTCGGCCACACCCTGATCGTGCTGGCCTTCTCCGTCCCGCTGACCATGCTGCTCGGCTCGATGGCCGCGTACGTCCTGGCCCGTTACCCCTTTCCAGGGAACCGGATCATCTACTACTTCTTCGTCAGCGGGGCGATGTTCCCCGTCTTCCTGGCGCTCGTGCCGCTGTTCTTCATGGTCAAGCGGCTCGACCTGCTGAACACGTACCAGGGGCTGATCCTGGTCTACATCGCCTACTCGATGCCCTTCACCGTCTTCTTCATGCACTCCTTCTTCCGCACCCTGCCGACGGCGGTGCACGAGGCGGCGGTCATCGACGGGGCCTCCGACACCCGGATCTTCTTCCAGGTGATGCTGCCGATGGCCAGGCCGGGCCTGATCAGCGTGGGGATATTCAACGTCCTGGGCCAGTGGAACCAGTACATCCTGCCCTCCGTGCTGATGCAGCCCCAGAGCGGATCGGACCCCGAGCGCTACATGCTCACCCAGGGCCTGATCCAGCTCCAGTACCAGATGGGCTACCAGACGGACCTGCCGGTGCTCTTCGCCGGCGTGACCATCGCCATGATCCCGATGCTGGTGGTCTACCTGTCCTTCCAGCGCCAGATCCAGGCGGGTCTGACCTCGGCCACCCTCAAGTAGGGCCCGCCTACAGCCAGGTGCCGAAGCGCCGGACGTACCAGGTCTTCACCAACTGGGTCAGCGTGCAGTACGCGAGGAGCACGCCGATCAGCCAGGGGAAGTAGCCGGCCGGCAGGGCGGTGAAGCCCAGCGCGGGGGCCAGCGGCGAGAAGGGCAGCCAGAGCCCGGTCAGCACCGCCAGGACGGTCATCACCATCACCGGCCAGGAGGCGCGGGACTGGAGGAAGGGGATCTTGCGGGTCCGGATCATGTGGACGACGAGGGTCTGCGAGAGCAGGCCCTCGACGAACCAGCCGGTCTGGAAGAGCGAGGCCTCGCCCACGGTGTTGGCGGCGAACACGTTCCACATGACCACGAACATGGCGATGTCGAAGACCGAGCTGATGGGGCCGATCGTCACCATGAAGCGGAAGATGCCCTTGGCGTCCCAGTTCCGCGGCTTGCGCAGGTACTCCTCGTCCATCCGGTCCCAGGGCGTGGCCAGCTGGGCGATGTCGTAGACCAGGTTCTGCACCAGCAGCATGATCGCGAGCATCGGCTGGAAGGGGATGAAGGCGCTCGCCACCAGGACCGAGAAGACGTTGCCGAAGTTCGACGAGGCCGTCATCTTGATGTACTTGACGGTGTTGCCGAAGGTGGTGCGGCCCTGGACCACGCCCTGCTCCAGGACGGTCAGGTCCTTCTCCAGCAGGATGATGTCCGCCGACTCCTTGGCGATGTCCACGGCCGTGTCGACGGAGATGCCGACGTCGGCGTCCCGCAGCGCGGCCGCGTCGTTGATGCCGTCCCCGAGGAAGCCGACCGTGTGGCCGTCCGCCTGCAGGGACCGGACGATCCGGGCCTTCTGGACCGGGTTGACCTTGGCGAAGACCGTCGTACGGGCGGCCAGCGCGCGCAGCTCGGTGTCGTCGAGGGCGTCCACCTCGGAGCCGGGCACCACCCGGCCCACCTCGATGCCGACGTCGGCGCAGACCCGGGCCGCGACCAGCTCGTTGTCGCCGGTGACCACCTTGACCGCGATGCCCTTGTCGGCCAGGCCCTGCAGGGCCCGGGCGGCGGAGGCCTTCGGCGGGTCGAGGAAGGCGAGGAAGCCGACCAGGGTCAGCTGGTCCTCGTCCGCGACGGTGTAGGTGTCGCGCGGGGATGCGATCCGGCGGGTGGCCACGGCCAGGACGCGCAGGCCGGCGCGGTTGTTGTCCGCGGCGATGGCGGTGACGCGGTGGCGCAGCTCCTCGGTGAGGGCGACCCGCTCGCCCCCGTCCGTCATGTGGGTGCAGAGCTCCAGGACCTCCTCGACCGCACCCTTGGTGATCACCACGTGTTCGGAGCGGCCGGGGCCGTCCGACATCGAGTTGCGGTTGAGGACCACGGACATCCGCCGGCGGGCGAAGTCGAAGGGGATCTCGTCGACCATCGTGAACCGTGCGTCGACGACAACCTCCTCGGCCTCGTTCACCCGGTCGATGACCGCCTGGTCCAGCAGGTTGCGCAGGCCGGTCTGGAAGTGCGCGTTGAGGTAGCCGTACTCCAGGACCTCGGCGTCCTCGGCGCCGTGCACGTCCAGGTAGCGGTCCAGGACGATCCGGTCCTCGGTGAGGGTGCCGGTCTTGTCCGTGCAGAGGACGTCCATGGCGCCCAGGTTCTGGATGGCGTTGAGCCGCTTGACGACGACCTTGCGCTTGGCCATGGCCACCGCGCCGCGCGCCAGGTTGGCGGAGACGACCATCGGCAGCATCTCCGGGGTCAGGCCCACCGCGACGGCGACACCGAAGAGGAAGGCCTCTTCCCAGTCGCCCTTGGTCAGCCCGTTGATCATGAAGACGACCGGGACCATCACCAGCATGAAGCGGATCAGCAGGAAGCTGACCTTGCGTACGCCGGTGTCGAAGTTGGTCTGCGGGCGTTCGCCGACGAGGCTGCCGGCCATCGAGCCGAAGTAGGTGCCGGAGCCGGTGGCGACGACCACGCCCGTGGCGGTGCCGGAGGTGACGGAGGTGCCCATCAGGCAGAGGTTGTCGGCCTCCACCGGGTCGGTCGTCGTGTGCTGGCCGAGGTCCTCCGTCCTGGGGGTCCCCCCAGCGGAGCGAGGGGGAGTGTCGGCCTTCGCCACCGGCAACGACTCGCCCGACAGGGCCGCCTGGCTGACCATCAGGTCCTTGGAGGTGATCAGCCGCAGGTCGGCCGGGATCAGGTCGCCGGCGGCCAGCCGCACCAGGTCGCCCGGGACCACCTGCTCCATCGGGATCTCGAGCGTGGTCGGGACCGAGCCGCTGCCGGCCCGGCGCTGCACCGCACAGGTGGTGGTGACGAGCTTCTTCAGGGCGTCGGCGGCCCGCCCCGAGCGGTACTCCTGCCAGAACCGCAGCAGGCCGCTGACCGCCACCATCACGGAGAGGATCAGGACGCCGGGGTCCTTCGGGTCCTGCCAGAACATGACGGCGGCCAGGAAGACCAGCACGCCGATGAAGGGGTTCCAGAAGGCCTTCGCGAGCTGCGCCGTCCAGTGCGGGGCGCGCTCCCGGGCGACCACGTTGGGTCCGTGGAGTCCCAGGCGGCGCACGGCCTCGCCGTGCGTGAGGCCGCCCCGGGAGGTGTCGGTGTCCTGGAGGACCCGGACGGCGGGGCGGGCGCTGATGTCCGCGAGGCGCTCGCCCGCGAGGCGGGTGGCGGACTCCAGCTCGGCGGCCTTGCGCTCGCGGCGGTTCCGGCCCGGCGGTGCGAGCTTCGTCGGGGTACGGGCGGTGAGCATGGTCATGACGAATACCTCCCTCCACCGCGTCCGGGCAGCGCGTAGCCGCGCGGTCACGTGGAGTGGTCATGGTGCGGCGCGGGGTGGCGGGAGCCGCCACGCGGGTGCGCCGTGGACATGGATGACGTATGCCTGACAGGAGAGTCAGGGCATACGGAAAGAAGGAAGGGAAAAGGAGCGTTCCTCAGGCGGAACGGTCAGCCGACGAGAGCGCGGCGAAGACTTCGATCGGGACTCATCCCGAACACCTCCTCGCATCGCGCCGTCAGTACGCGGCGCCAGGTCCGGCCTGGAGGCCGCAGAGGACCGGCGCCTCAGCGACCGTAACACGATCCCGGAGGGCGGTGTTCATCCTTTTGGTCGGCCGTGTCCGTTTCGGCATGTGTCCGGCCCTTGACGCCAGAGGGGCCAAACGCTCGACTTAAGGTTCACAAGTTGGAGAGACGCCGGGGTCTCGGAGCAGGCAGCCTTGACGACCGGCCGGGGGGCGACGGATGGCCGTCGCTTATGGGCAGGAGTGGATGAGTCGTGCAGACTCCCGGATCGCAGTCCTCACTGCATCGCGCGAATCTCGAACGGGTCGTGCGGGCGGTGCGCCTCGCGGGTTCGCTGACCCAGGCGGAGATCGCCCGTACCACCGGACTGTCGGCGGCCACGGTCTCCAACATCGTCCGTGAGCTCAAGGAGGGCGGGACGGTCGAGGTCACCGACACCTCGGCGGGCGGCCGGCGGGCCCGCAGCGTCTCGCTCAGCGGGGACGCTGGCATCGTGATCGGCGTGGATTTCGGCCACACCCACCTGCGGGTGGCCGTCGGCAACCTCGCCCACCAGGTGCTGGCCGAGGAGTCCGAGCCGCTGGACGTGGACGCCTCCTGGGCGGAGGGCTTCGACCGGGCGGAAGCGCTGGTGGGACGGCTGGTCCAGCAGGTCGGCGTGGCCCGTGACAAGGTCATCGGCGTCGGGCTCGGCGTGCCGGGTCCCATCGACGTCGAGTCCGGGACCCTGGGCTCCACCGCGATCCTGCCGGGCTGGGCGGGGATCAATCCGCGCCAGGAGCTCTCCCGGCGCCTGGGCGTCCCCGTCTACGTGGACAACGACGCGAACCTCGGCGCGCTGGGCGAGCTGGTGTGGGGGAGTGGGCGGGGGGTCAGGGACCTGGCGTACATCAAGGTCGCCAGCGGTGTGGGGGCCGGCCTGGTGATCAACGGCCAGATCTACCGCGGCCCGGGCGGTACCGCCGGGGAGATCGGGCACATCACCCTGGACGAGTCGGGCCCGGTCTGCCGCTGCGGCAACCGCGGCTGCCTGGAGACCTTCGCCGCCGCCCGCTACGTGCTGCCCCTGCTCCAGGGCAGCCACGGGCCGGAGCTGACGATGGAGAAGGTGGTCGAGCTGGCCCGGGAGGGCGACCCGGGCTGCCGACGGGTCATCACCGACGTGGGCCGGCACGTCGGCAGCGGCGTGGCCAGCCTGTGCAACCTGCTGAACCCGAGCCGGATCGTGCTCGGCGGCTCGCTGGCGGACGCGGGTGAGCTGGTCCTGGCGCCCATCAGGGAATCCGTGGGGCGGTACGCGATCCCCAGCGCGGCCCGGCAGCTGTCCGTGCTGACCGGCTCCCTGGGCAGCCGGGCGGAGGTACTCGGCGCACTCGCCCTCGTACTCAGTGAGATGGGCGATTCGACGCTTTTGGCAGAAAATGGAATGGGAGTGCGCGCCCCCGCCGCTCTGTCTTCACTTAGATAACGGATGACTCCGTTGTCATCTCGTTAAGGATTCACTCCTTGACGGCAAACTCGCGGCCGGGGTTGACTCACATCCACCTCGGCCGCAGCGTTGCGGCCTCGTCAGGGAGGTTCACTTCATGAACACGCGTATGCGTAGAGCCGCCGTTGCCGTAGCCGCCGGCGCCATGGCCGTCTCGCTGGCCGCCTGTGGCAGCGCCAAGGAGGCGGGGGGCGAGAAGAAGCCCTCGGGCACCGCCGCCGCCGGTGATGCGATCAAGGTCGGTCTGCTCCTGCCGGAGAACCAGACCGCGCGCTACGAGAAGTTCGACAAGCCGCTGATCGAGAAGAAGATCTCCGATCTCACGGGCGGCAAGGCCCAGGTGGTCTACGCGAACGCCAAGCAGGACGCGACCACGCAGAACTCCCAGGTCGACACGATGATCACCAACAAGGTGAACGTCCTCATCATCGACGCCGTGGACGCCAAGGCCATCGCGGGCTCGGTCAAGAAGGCCAAGGACGCCGGCATCCCGGTCGTCGCCTACGACCGTCTGGCGGAGGGCCCGATCGACGGCTACACCTCCTTCGACAACGAAGAGGTCGGCAAGGTGCAGGGCAAGGCCCTGCTGGAGGCCCTGGGCGACAAGGCCAAGGACGGCCAGATCGTCATGATGAACGGCTCCGTCACCGACCCCAACGCCGCACTGTTCAAGAAGGGCGCGCACTCCGTCCTCGAGGGCAAGGTGAACATCGGCAAGGAGTACGACACCAAGGAGTGGAAGCCGGAGAACGCCAACACCAACATGGCGGGCGCCCTCTCCGCGCTCGGCAAGGACAAGGTGATCGGCGTCTACTCCGCCAACGACGGCATGGCGGGCGGCGTCATCACCGCCCTCAAGGCCGCCGGTCTCAACCCCCTGCCCCCGGTCACCGGCCAGGACGCCGAGCTCGCCGGTGTCCAGCGCATCGTCGCGGGCGAGCAGTTCATGAGCGTCTACAAGCCGTACGCCCCCGAGGCCGCGGCCGCCGCCGAGATGGCCGTCGCCCTCGCCCAGGGCAAGAAGGCCGACGACATCATCAACAACAAGGTCGACAGCCCGACCACCAAGGGCGTCCCCGCCGTGCTGATCCCGGTCGTCTCGCTGACCAAGAACAACATCAAGGACACCGTCGTCAAGGACGGCGTCTACACGGTCGACGAGATCTGCACCGACAAGTACGCGGCCGCCTGCGCCACCCTCGGCCTCAAGTAAGGCCCGCGGCCCCCTCGCCCCCCTTGTGCGGCGACACGGCCCCCCTGCCCTGCCCGGCGCCCCGCCCCTCATGCCCCCGCCACCCGCGGGGCGCCGGGCAGAAACGTTTCATCCTTCGCTCGACATTCGGGCGACGTATCCCCCGTCCACCCCGCTCCTGCTCTTTTGCACGACATCCCCGCCGGTCAGGCGGCGAAGGAGATGGTTCATGTGTCCGCTGCGCCCGTGCTGGCGTTGCGAGGGGTCTCGAAGCGGTTCGGTGCCGTCCAGGCCCTGACCGACGTAGAACTCGAGATCCACTCCGGTGAGGTGGTCGCCCTCGTCGGCGACAACGGCGCCGGCAAGTCCACGCTGGTCAAGACGATCGCCGGCGTGCACCCCATCGATGACGGAGTCATCGAGTGGGACGGCCGCCCGGTCTCCATCGGCAAGCCCCACGACGCCCAGAACCTCGGCATCGCGACCGTCTACCAGGACCTCGCGCTGTGCGACAACATCGACGTCGTGGGCAACCTCTTCCTGGGCCGCGAGCTCAAGCGCTACGGCGTGCTCGACGAGGTGGAGATGGAGCGCCGCGCCCGCGAGCTCCTCACCACCCTGTCCATCCGGATCCCCAGCGTCCGGATCCCCATCGCCTCCCTCTCGGGCGGCCAGCGCCAGACCGTGGCGATCGCCCGCTCGATGCTCGGCGAGCCCCGCCTCGTGATCCTCGACGAGCCCACCGCCGCCCTCGGCGTCGAGCAGACCGCGCAGGTCCTCGACCTGGTCGAGCGGCTGCGCGAGCGCGGCCACGCCGTCATCCTCATCAGCCACAACATGGCCGACGTGAAGGCCGTGGCCGACAAGGTGGCGGTGCTGCGGCTGGGCCGCAACAACGGCGTCTTCAACGTCGCCGACACCTCGCAGGAAGAGATCATCTCCGCCATCACCGGGGCCACGGACAACGCCGTGACCCGCCGGGCGGCCCGCACCGGGGAGGCCCGCAAGTGAGCACCGAACACCACACCGCGGCGGAGGACGTGGCCAAGCTGGCCAACCCGGCCGCCCCGGCGGACGCGATACCCGTGGTGGACCCCCGCCTGCTCGTGCGCGAGCGGGGCCTGTCCGGCTACCTGAGCGAGTTCGGCCGCAAGATGAAGGCCGGCGACCTGGGCTCGATCCCGGTCGTCCTCGGCCTGATCATCATCTGGGGCATCTTCCAGGGCCTGAACTCGAACTTCCTCTCCCCGGAGAACCTCTCCAACATCGCCATCACGATGGTCGCCACCGGCATGATGGCCGTCGGCATCATCTTCGTGCTGCTGCTCGGCGAGATCGACCTGTCGGTCGGCTCGGTCAGCGGTGTCTCGGGCGCGATCGTCGCCGTCCTCGCCGTCACCCACGGCGTCAACGAATGGGTCGCCATCCTCGCCGCCGTCGCCGGCGGCGCCCTGATCGGCGCACTCCACGGCTTCTTCTTCGCCAAGATCGGCGCCCCCGCCTTCGCGGTCACCCTCTCCGGCCTGCTGTTCTGGTCCGGTGCCATGCTCCAGATCCTCGGCAGCAACGGCACCATCAACCTCGACCCCGACGGCGTGGTCGGCAAGCTCACCACGTACTACTTCTCCGACGTGGCCGCCGGATACGGTCTCGCGGCGGTCGCCGTGGTGGCCTACTTCCTCGCCTCCTACACCGACAACCGCCGCCGGGAGGCCGCCGGGGTCCCCTCGCGGCCGCTGAGCGAGGTCCTGCTGCGCACGGGCCTGCTGGCCGTGTTCACCTTCGGCCCCGCCGTCGTGTTCAACCAGTACAAGGGCCTGCCGCTCGCGGTCGTCCTCTTCGTCCTGGCGCTGGTCGGCACGGACTTCGTCCTGCGCCGCACCACCTTCGGCCGCAACGTCTTCGCCCTCGGCGGCAGCGTCGAGGCCTCCCGCCGCGCCGGCATCAACGTCAACGGCATCCGCATCGCCGTCTTCGCCATCGCCGGCACCTTCGCCGCCATCGGAGGCCTCTTCTGGGCCTCCAAGATCGCGGCGGCCAACCAGAGCGCCGGCGCCGGCGACCTGCTGATGAACGTGATCGCGGCGGCCGTCATCGGCGGCACCAGCCTCTTCGGCGGCCGCGGCCGCACCTGGAACGCCCTCCTCGGCGTCATGGTCATCACCTCCATCCAGTACGGTCTGGCCCTGGAGGGGATCGCGACTCCGATCCAGTACATGATCACCGGTGCGGTACTGCTCGCCACCGTGGTCATCGACTCGGTCACCCGCAAGACCCAGAAGACCGCCGGACGCGCCTGACCGCGCGTCCGGGGCGTCACCCGGACGGTAAGACCCGTCACAGTGCCCGGTGCCACTCCGTGTGGCACCGGGCACCTGTGCGTACACATGTGCGCAGGGATGTGCGGTCATACGTCCGTTTGGGAGGTGTGATCGCCCGGCCGGGTGTACAGGTATGACAAAGGGCGTGCCCCTCCCGGTACCGCCCGATGATTCCGCGCGCGAGCGGAACATTAGACTCGACAGACCAGCCAGCAACTGCAAGGAGGCACGGGTGCTGCTGACCCGCATCACGGGACCGCGCGATCTGGACCGGCTCAGCCAGGAGGAGCTGACCCAGCTCGCCGCCGAGATCAGGTCCTTCCTGGTCGATGCCGTCTCCAAGACCGGCGGGCACCTCGGCCCCAACCTCGGCGTGGTCGAACTGACGATCGCCCTGCACCGGGTCTTCGAATCGCCGAAGGACAAGGTCCTCTTCGACACCGGGCACCAGGCCTACGTCCACAAGCTGCTCACCGGCCGCCAGGACTTCGCCGGCCTGCGCTCCAAGGGCGGCCTCTCCGGCTACCCTTCGCGCGCCGAGTCCGACCACGACGTGATCGAGAACTCGCACGCCTCGACCGTCCTCGGCTGGGCCGACGGCCTCGCCAAGGCCAACGAGGTGCTCGGCCGCGAGGACCACCACGTCGCCGCCGTCATCGGCGACGGCGCCCTCACCGGCGGTATGGCCTGGGAGGCGCTGAACAACATCGCCGCCGCCAAGGACCGCCCGCTGGTCATCGTCGTCAACGACAACGAGCGCTCCTACGGCCCCACCATCGGCGGCCTCGCGAACCACCTCGCCACCCTGCGCACCACGGACGGCTACGAGCGCTTCCTGGCCCGCGGCAAGGAGATCCTGGAGCGCACCCCCGTCGTCGGCAAGCCGCTCTTCGAGACCCTGCACGGCGCCAAGAAGGGCCTCAAGGACTTCATCGCCCCGCAGGGCATGTTCGAGGACCTCGGCCTGAAGTACATCGGCCCCATCGACGGCCACGACATCGAGGCCCTGGAGTCCGCCCTCCAGCGCGCCAAGCGCTTCAGCGGCCCGGTCATCGTGCACTGCCTCACCCAGAAGGGCCGCGGCTACACCCCTGCCCTGGAGCATGAGGCGGACCGCTTCCACGCGGTCGGCGTGATCCACCCGGACACCGGCCTGCCGGTCAAGACCGCCGCCGCCAGCTGGACCTCCGTCTTCGCCGACGAGATGGTCAAGCTCGGTCACGAGCGCCCGGACATCGTCGGCATCACCGCCGCGATGCTCCACCCGGTCGGTCTCAACAAGTTCGCCGAAGTCTTCCCGGACCGGGTCTACGACGTCGGCATCGCCGAGCAGCACGCGGCCACCTCGGCCGCCGGCCTGGCCACCGGCGGCGTCCACCCGGTGTTCGCGGTCTACGCGACCTTCCTCAACCGCGCCTTCGACCAGGTCCTCATGGACGTCGCCCTGCACAAGTGCGGGGTCACCTTCGTCCTGGACCGCGCGGGCGTCACCGGCGACGACGGCGCCTCCCACAACGGCATGTGGGACATGTCCATCCTCCAGGTCGTCCCCGGCCTGCGCCTGTCCGCCCCCCGCGACGCCGAGCAGCTGCGCGCGCAGCTCCGCGAGGCCGTCGCCGTCAAGGACGCCCCGACCGTCGTGCGCTACTCCAAGGGCGTCGTCGGCCCGGCCGTCCCGGCCGTCGGGAAGGTCGGCGGCATGGACGTGCTGCGCCTGCCCGCCCCCGAGGTCACCCACCCGGACGTACTGATCGTCTCGGTCGGCGCGCTCGCCCCGATGTGCCTGGAGATCGCCGACCTGCTCGACAAGCAGGGCATCTCCTCGACCGTCGTCGACCCCCGCTGGGTCAAGCCGGTGGACGAGGCCATGGCCCCGCTCGCCGACCGCCACCGGGTCGTCGTCACCGTCGAGGACAACGGCCGCACCGGCGGTGTCGGCGCAGCCGTCTCGCAGGCCCTGCGGGACGCGGGCGTGGACGTACCGCTGCGCGACTTCGGCATCCCGCAGCGCTTCCTCGACCACGCGCTGCGCAAGGAGATCATGGCCGAGATCGGCCTGACCGCCCCGGACATCGCCCGCCAGGTCACCGGCCTGGTCGCCAAGCTGGACGGCCGTTTCGAGAGCGAGCCGGCCGCCACCGTCGACTAGCCGAAACGGCGGCCGGATCGCGCGGTTGCACCACACGGGCCGGGAGATCACCCTTGAAGGGTGGGCCTCCCGGCCCGTTCGCGTACTTCTTGGGAGGTGCGTCGGTGAGCTCGGACCTCAACAGCCCGTTCCGCACGAAGACGGTGGAACAGTCCATACGTGACACGGAGGAGCCGGAGCACGCGCTCCGCAAATCGCTCTCCGCCTGGGACCTGACCGTCTTCGGTGTCGGTGTCATCATCGGTACCGGCATCTTCGTCCTCACGGGCATCGCAGCCCGCAACAACGCCGGCCCCGCCACAGCCCTCTCCTTCGTGGTGTCGGGCGTCGTCTGTGCCCTCGCGGCCCTGTGCTACGCCGAGTTCGCGTCCACCGTGCCGGTGGCGGGCTCGGCGTACACCTTCGCGTACGCCTCCATCGGGGAACTGCCCGCCTGGATCATCGGCTGGGACCTGGTCCTCGAATTCGCCCTCGGCACCGCCGTCGTGGCCGTCGGCTGGTCCGGGTACGTGCGCCACCTCATGCACACGAACCTCGGCTGGGACATGCCCGTCGCGCTGACCTCGCGCGACGACGGCGGCAGCTTCGACCTCCTGGCGTTCCTGCTGGTCCTGGTGCTGACCGCGATCCTGGTCGTCGGCACGAAGCTGTCGGCCCGGATCACCGCGATCGTCGTCGCGATCAAGGTGACCGTCGTGCTCCTGGTCATCGTCGCCGGCGCCTTCTTCATCAAGGCCGACAACTACTCCCCGTTCATCCCGCCGGCCGAAGCGCAGAAAGCCGGCAGCGGCTGGGCGACCGCACCCCTGGTGCAGCTGATGTTCGGCTACCAGCCCACCAACTTCGGCGTCATGGGCATCTTCACCGCCGCCTCCCTCGTCTTCTTCGCCTTCATCGGCTTCGACGTGGTGGCCACGGCGGCGGAGGAGACCAAGAACCCGCAACGGGACATGCCCCGCGGCATCCTGGGCTCGCTGCTCATCTGCACCCTGCTCTACGTCGCCGTCACCGTGGTCGTCACCGGCATGCAGTACTACAAGGACATGTCGCCGGAGGCCCCGCTCGCCGAGGCCTTCAGAGCCGTGGACCAGCCCTTCTTCTCCGGCGCCATCAGCCTCGGGGCAGCCGTCGGCCTGGTCACGGTGTGCATGATCCTGCTGCTGGGCCAGACCCGGGTGTTCTTCGCGATGAGCCGTGACGGACTGCTGCCGCGGGTCTTCTCCGTGACCCACCCGAAGTTCCGCACCCCCTACCGGGCCACCGTGCTGCTCGGTGTGGTCATCGCCGTCGTCGCGGGGTTCACCCCGCTGGAGAAGCTGGCGGAACTGGTCAACATCGGCACGCTGTTCGCCTTCGTCATCGTGGCCCTCGGCGTGATCATCCTCCGCAAGACCCGCCCCGACCTGCACCGTTCGTTCCGCACCCCGTGGGTGCCGCTGATCCCGATCGTCTCGATGGCGGCCTCGCTGTGGCTGATGCTCAACCTGCCGGCCGAGACCTGGGTCCGCTTCGGGATCTGGATGGTGGTCGGTCTCGTCGTCTACTTCCTGTACGGGATCCGCAAGAGCCGTCTGGCGCAGCTGGGCCAGGAGGCGAAGTTCTAGGGACCTGAACGGATCACACGGCTCAGGCCGACGGGGACGGCTCGGGCGCCGGGGACTTGGACCTGGCGCCCTTGCCGCCGCCCTTGGCGGGGGAGTCCTTCGCCGAGGCGGGCACCTTCTGGTCGGTGCGCAGGGCCTCCCACAGCTGGGAGGCCTGTTCCTGTGCGATGACCACCCGGTTCGGGTCCACCTTGTCGTAGGCCACCGGCAGCATGATGGTCTCCATCGTGGACGGGTCCACGCCCTTCATGCTCTGCGCGAAGTCGGCCAGCGCGCTGAGCGAGGCCAGGTCGGAGTCGGTGGTCAGGGACTTGGTGCCGGCGTCGGCGAGCTTGTAGAGCCGGGCCGGGTTGCCGAGGGCGTCCTGCTTCTTGATCTCGGAGAGCATGGCGAGCATGAACTGCTGCTGGAGGCCTATGCGTCCGAGGTCGCTGCCGTCGCCGTAGCCGTAGCGGGTGCGGACGAACTTCAGGGAGTCCGTGCCGTTCAGCCGGTGCGTGCCCGCGTCGAGCTTCAGGCCGCCCTTCGCGCCCGTCATCGGCTGGTCGAGGGTGACGGTGACCCCGCCGAGGGCGTCCACCAGCCCCTTGAACCCGGCGAAGTCCACCTCCACGAAGTGGTCCACGCGGATCCCCGACAGCTGCTCGACCGTCTTGACCACACAGGCCGGACCGGCCACCGAGTAGACGGAGTTGAACATGACCCGGTTCGCCCCGGGGACGGTCTTGCCGTCCTGGTCCTTGCATTCGGGCCGGGTGATCAGGGTGTCGCGGGGGATGCTGACCGCGGTGGCCCGGGACCGGCCCTCGGGTATGTGGACCAGCATCGCCGTGTCGGAGCGGGCCCCGCTGACGTTGCCGTGGTCGAGCTCGCCGTTGGCCCCGGCGCGGGAGTCGGAGCCCAGCACCAGGATGTTCTGGGCCTTCTCCACCACCTTCGGCGGGCGGTTGTCCGTACCGATCGCCCGGTCCAGGTCCACGCTGTCGATGTTTCCCTCGAGGTGGCTGTAGACCCACCAGCCGGCCCCGGCCGAGCCGAGGACGAGGACGGCCGCCGTCCAGGCCAGGCCCCGGCGGATCCGGCTCGCGCGCGACCGGCCCGGCTTCGGCTCCGACCCCGCCCCGGGCTCCGGCTCGGGCGTGGTCGTGGCGGTGGCGGTGGCGTCTGAAGTCATGCCCGGGGACCGGTCCTTCCGAACGGGTGGCGGGGGAACGCGGCGGGGCGCGCGCGGGCTCCAACATAGACGCAGGACCCCGCCGGAAGACCCCCGGGGTATCCTGATTCTGTTCGAATCGTGAAGGGGAAGGGTTGCTTGCGGTCCCATGGCGACGCGATCCAGACGCAGTCCGAACAAATCCCCCCAGCGCCCCGCGGCACCGGCTCCGGCTCGTAACGGGAACCCCGCGGCCCTGGGCCCGCTGACCGGACGCTGGGTCCTCGCCGGCAAGGACGGCCGGCTCACCGCGTACGCCCGGACCGGCGGCGGCCTCCTGCGCTGGACCGAAGAGACCCCGGGCGGCCCCGGCTGGAGCGGCCCCGACTTCTTCCCCGCCGACGGCCTGACCGACCTGTCGGTGGGCCAGGGCCCCGACGGGTACGCCCACTTCACGGCCCGGCGCCGCGCCCGGGACGGCGACACCGAGACCCTCACGTACCACCACGCCGTCCAGTACCAGAGCGGCCGCCCGATCGGCCCCTGGGAATCCCTCGGCACCCTCTACCAGAACGTCGAGATGTCCCTGCGCGGCGGCCCGCCGGCCATCACGGTGGACGCCCAGGGCGCGGCCCACGTCTTCGTCCGCAACAACGGGCGGGGCATCCACATGAAACGCCAGGACAAGAAGGGCACCTGGGGCCGCTGGGAGGACCTGAAGGGCAGCATGACCTTCGAGGGGGGCTGCGCCTCCTCCACCGCCGACGGCCGCACCGCCTTCGCCGCCCCCGGCGAGAAGGGGCTCACCTTCTGGGCGCAGTCCGCACCCGGCGGCCCCCTGAAGATGGGCGAGGTGGTCCCCTACCTCGCCCGGGACGGTTCGCTCGCCACCCTGGAGACGGCCCCGGGCCGGCTCACCCGCTTCTGGCACGCGGCCGACGGCAGCGGGGTGTTCGCCCACCGCGAGGGCGCAGGGGTGATGGCCCTGGGCGGCGGTCCGGGACTCGGGGCGGTGGCCGCCGTCCGCGCGCTGGTCGACGGGTACGACTGCACGGTGCTGGCCCACCGCGCCCTGGACGGCCGTACCGCACTCGCCGCGTACCCGACGGAGAACGAGGCGGCCGGGCTCTGGTGGACCGGGATCGGCGAGGAGTGCCCGGACTCCCCGGCCCTCGCCGTCGACGCCCGCGGCCTGGTCGTCATCGCCTCGATCAGCGCCGGCGGCGAACTGCTCGTCAACCGGCAGAAGGACAGTTCCGGCCTCTCACTGGGCCGCTGGCAGCGCTTCTGACCGCTCGCCCGTGCGCCGTCGGCCCTGCGGCGGGATGCTGGCCAGGCCGTGGCGGGCGATGGCCAGGCTGGAGATGCGCCGCAGGAAGTCCACCGAGCGGGCCGCCGTGTCCGGGGTGATCCAGGCGTCGTCGATCTCGCACAGCTCCACCCGCACCGGTGCACCGCGCAGCACGATCGGCAGGGTGTAGGCGATGGTGGACGCGAAGGTCAGCAGGGACAGCCCGATGGGCTCGGTCAGCGCGGTCAGCTCCAGCGGCAGCTCGGGGTGGACGATCTCCATGCCGGTCAGTCCGGCGATCCGCTGGAGCTTGTCCGCGCTCTCCCGGCGGTGCGCCAGGTAGCGGCCGGCCGCCCGGGTGCGGGCGATCCAGCCGACCGCCTCGATGTAGCGGTCCTCGTCGATGACCCCGGTCTCCACCAGCGAGCTGCCCGCCAGGTCCGCGCCGGGCCGGGGGCGGGCCGGGCCGAAGGTGGCCCGGCTCCAGGCGTACTCGTTGGGCCGCAGCTCGGCGCCCGGCGGCGCCGTCACCGGCATGCAGGTGAAGAACACGGCCCGCTCCAGCTCCGGACGGGCCAGCCACCGGTTCACCGGGCCGCCCTTGGCGGACTTGGCGTCCCCCTGGTGCCAGCGGGTCAGCTGCTGCCCGCTCGTCAGCAGCGCCACCAGCTCGGTGGTGGCGGTGCCGTCGTCGACGACGACCACCTCGCGGGCCCGGGAGCGCGGCAGCAGCAGCTGGATGGTGCGGGAGAACAGGTCCCCGATCACCAGGCGCCGGGCCGCCGCCACCGCCCGGCCGAGCCGGACCAGCTCGCCGGCCCGCCCCAGGTATCCCGCGCGGACCTCGTAGCGCCGCCAGACCACCTTGGCCTGGGAGGCGTACCGGCACAGCCGGCGGACCTGCGCGCGCGAGCGCGGGTCCACCGGCTGGAGCACGGCGATGGTGAGGGAGGCTGCCTCGCCCGGGTGGGCATGGGCCCACTCCAGGACATTCAGTAGTTGAGCCGGGCTCTCCACCAGGGCGAGGGTTTCGCTCATGCCGAGGCCGTCAGGCCCTCGGCGGGGAGGGTGCCCTGGACGCGGCGGAGCTTCTTCATGGGGGCGAGCTCGGAGTCGTAGACCTTCTTGACGCCGTCGCCGAGGGCGGTCTCGATGGTCCGGATGTCGCGCACGAGGCGGGCGAGGCCGCCGGGCTCGACGGAGGCGGCCTGGTCGGAGCCCCACATCGCGCGGTCGAGGGTGATGTGCCGCTCGACGGCGCAGGCGCCCATGGCGACGGCCGCCACGGTGGTCTGCAGGCCCGTCTCGTGCCCCGAGTAGCCGATCGGCACGTTCGGGTAGGCCGCCTCCAGGCTGTTGATCACCCGCAGGTTCAGCTCCTCGGCCCTGGCCGGGTAGGTGGAGGTGGCGTGCAGCAGGATGATGTTCTCGCTGCCGAGCACCTCCACGGCGTGCCGGATCTGCTGCGGGGTCGACATGCCGGTGGAGAGGATGACCGTCTTGCCCGTGGCGCGCAGGGCCAGCAGCAGCTCGTCGTCGGTCAGCGAGGCGGAGGCCACCTTGTGCGCGGGCACGTCGAACTTCTCCAGGAAGGTGACGGCCTCGGTGTCCCAGGGGGAGGCGAACCAGTCGATGCCGCGCTCGGCGCAGTGCTCGTCGATGGCCCGGTACTCGTCCTCGCCGAACTCGACGCGGTGGCGGTAGTCGATGTACGTCATCCGGCCCCAGGGCGTGTCCCGCTCGATGTCCCACTGGTCGCGCGGGGTGCATATCTCGGGGGTGCGCTTCTGGAACTTCACCGCGTCACAGCCCGCGTCGGCGGCGGCGTCGACGAGCGCGAGGGCGTTGGCCAGCTCACCGTTGTGGTTGATCCCGATCTCGCCGATCACATAGGTGGGCCGGCCGGCGCCGACCTCCCGCTTTCCGATCCGGCGGATCCGGTTGCTGTGCACCACTGTTCAGAGTTCCTTTCCGGGGTACTGCTGGGGTTGCGGCGACGGGGTCGCCGAAGTCTGCGGGGGGTCCAGGAGCGGGGCCAGGGCCCGGGCCCGGTCGAGGTCGCCGGGTTCGTCGAGCTCGATGGCCCGCTCGGGGGCCGTGGGGACCAGCTGGGTGCGGCCGAAGAAGCGGTGGCCGCTGCGGCGGAAGCCCTCGGCGCGCATCGCGTAGACGGCGCCCGACTCCAGGTATTCGGGCGTACGGTCCTGGCGGCGCAGCCGGACCGCGCTGTCGTGGTTGACGCCCCGCGCCTGGTGGCCGGGCCCGTGGCCGGGCTCGGCGGTCCACAGGAAGCCGTGGAAGGGCACGGCGGTGAAGGCGGAGTCGGCGCCGTCGCGGACGATCGCCAGGACGGCCTCGTCCACCTCCTCGGAGGTGATGAAGGGGCTGGTGCACTGGACGAAGACCAGCACGTCCACGGCTTCGGAGTGACGTTCCTCCAGCCGGTCCAGCGCGTGCAGCAGCGCCGATTCGCTGGACGCCCGGTCCGAGCCCAGCTCGGCCGGCCGCTCCACCACCTCGGCGCCGGCGGCGCGGGCGGCGAGGGCGATCGCCGCGTCGTCGGTGGACACGGCGACCCGGGTCACGTGGGCGGCGCCCAGGCAGGCCCGCACCGCGCGGACCACCAGCGGCACCCCGCCGACCTCGGCCACGTTCTTGCCGGGGATGCCCTTGGAGCCGCCCCGGGCGGGTATGACGGCGGTGACGTTCACAGGGCTCTTCTCCTGGGAGGGAACGGGGACGGGGAGGGGGACGGGGAAGGGGAAGGGGCGTTCACACGCCGCCCCACTGCTGGATCTTGGGGGCCACGCGCTGGACCCCGAACTGGTAGGCGACCTTGAGCACGCGCCGCGAGGTGCGCTTCATCGGGCCCCGGGAGCGGGCCGCGGCTGCGCCGGGGCCGGGGGAGCCGTCGGGATTCAGGCCTCGGCGGCGCAGCAGGGTACCGACGTATTCGGGTGCGCTCTCGGCCGTGTAGTACGGGGTGATCGGGGGGAGCCGGCTGCCCCGCAATTCGAGGATCCGGTCGCGGAGTTCCCCGAAAGGATCGGTGGCACGGATTCCCTGGTCGATCATCCACGATTCGTGCGCGATCGGGGCCGCGCCCTCGTCTATCGCGGTCCAGTCGGTGACGCAGCCGGAGCCGGTGAAGTAGTGGTTCCCGTGGATCTCCCGGACTCCGAGATCGCTCAGGATGGCGGTCGGCATTCCCCGGTGCATCGATTCGAGGGCGGCCGTGGAACTGACGGTCACCAGGAGATCGGTGCGGTCGAGGGTCTGCGACATGTTGCCGTACACGAAATGCAGATTGGGCGGCAGCGGCTCGTCCAGCTGTTCCGCGAGGACCTGGTAGTGGAACGCCTCCACATGCGTGGTCGCCTCACCCGGTTTGCTGCGGAGTTTCACCAGCACGTCGCGCCCCGGACGCAGCCGGGCGTGGGAAATCGCACGGCGCAGCATGTACAGGCGGCCGTTCCGGTCGGCGGGTACCGAGGGCTGGACGGCGAAGCACACCGTATAAGGGTGTTCGGCGAAAGTCCGGGCCGGGTCGTAAAGGCGCTCGTCGAGAAAGGGGAGCGCCGTCTGGACGATGCTGGACGCGGGAATTCCGAGGGGTGCGTACACCTCGGTGAAGCGGCGCCGGTCGAAAGGACTGTTGGCGAGGACGATATCGGCGCCGGCCCGCAGCAGGAGGCCGTCGGCCATCTTCTCGTAGACGACGCCGACGTAGCCGGTCATCAGGACCGGCCGCCGCGGGGCCCCGGCGAAGCGGCGGGCCAGCGCGTGCAGGGCCGCGTGGGTGGCGCCGCCGACGGTGCCCAGGATGATCACGTCCGCCGTGTCGAGCGCGGGGGCCGCCGCGAACTCGGCGAGCGTGGCTTCGGTGATGGAGGAGGGGGTGATGCCGACCTCCGCCAGCTGACGCGCCGTCGGCGTGCTCCGGCCGCGCAGCATGTGGGCGTGGACCTCGCTGCCCGGCGCCAGGCCCACCGCCAGCCCCGCACCCCATTTCCAGCGGGTGTCGGAGTCTGCGAGCACGTGGATGCGCACTGGTGGATTCCCGGTCGGTCGGCGAAGCCCAACTGCTGTCGGCAGGCCCGCAGCTGGACGCGGGCTCGGGCGGGATGGCCGCGCGGCCCGTTAGACCTTACATCCTCACCTGAGTCTTATGTGTCACGAATGGGCCTCGACCGCCGGGGGAGTTGTACGTCACACACCGGGCACCGTTCGGGCTCTCCCGCGGGCTCTGACATGATGGATCGGTGTCGGTGAATGGGGAGAAGGTGAGTGCCGACGATGGTGACGCTTTCGGTAATCGTCGCGATGTGTGACGTCCGCGACTTCTGCCGGACCACGCTGAAGTCCTTGGCGCTGAATGCCCGGGAGGACTTCGAGTTCATCGTCGTGGACGACGCGTCCGTTGACGGGACATCAGAGATCCTGCGTGAGATGGTACCCGGTATTCCCGGAGCCGTACTCATCCGCAACGAGCGGAACATGGGAATATCGGCGACCCGGAACATCGGCCTCGCCGCGGCCCGCGGACGCTTTTTCACCTTCCTCGACGGGGACGACTGGTACGCCCCCGGATATCTCGCGCAACTGGTCGGCTGGATGAGCCAGTCGGGCGTGGATTTCCTGCGCACCGGCCATGTCCGCGTCTACGGGAAAAAGCGCAAGATCGTCATGCCTCCGCTGGCCCCGCGGGCCCTTCCCCTCAACCCGCTGGACTACATGGGGCCGGTGGACGCCTCCACCTTCATCGACTACCCCTCGGTCTGGGCCGGCATCTACGACCGCGAACGCCTGCGCGAGGCCGGTGCGCTGTTCTTCGAGGAGAGCCTGCGGACCGCCGAGGACCGCCACTGGTTCTACCAGCTGCACCTGCGGATGCGCTCCTTCGGAGTGGTCGACCTCCACGGCGTCTTCTACCGCCGCGACGTGTCCACTTCGCTCACCAGGATCCCGGACGAACGCCAGCTCGACTTCCTTCCCGCCTTCCGGCTCGTTTTCGACGAGCTCGCCCGCCATCCGCGCGGATATGAACTCTCGTTCAAGGCCATGCGAACTCTGTGCGCGCTCGTCGTCATTCACATGGACCGCGCCCAGGACTACGAGGAAGTCACCCGCGGCCTGCTGTGGGAACGCAGCGCGCGCACCCTCTTCGACCTTCCCCAGGACATCCTGGAGGGGACCCTGGCAGGAATGGACTCCGCACGCGTGAACAAGCTCAGAGCACTGATGTCCCAGTACCAGGGTGCCGCCGCCCGATGACCCGGATATTCGCCGCCTCCACCCTCTACGGCGCCATGACGGTGGCCGCCGCCATCGACGCCGGCCAGCTCGGCCAGGACGACCGCGAGCGCATCCTGCTCGTCTGCAACAACGTCGACATCCCCGAGGTCGCCACCCCGCTCCACCGGATGCCCGGCGCCGCCGCCGTCCTCGCGCGCTTCCACCGCGTCGTCTACTGGAACGACCTCATCTACCCCTTCCACCCGTCGCTGTGGGGCCCCCGCGACGAGGACGCCCCCCTCTGGCGCACCGTGATGGGGGAGAAGATGGGCATCCGGCCCGGCCCCCTGGAACTCGTCGTCGAGTCCATCCAGGTCAAACCGGCCCAGACCCTCTGCAAGATCTTCTCCGACGCCACCCTCGCCGTGTACGCCGACGGCGTCATGAGCTACGGGCCCACCCGCAACGACCTGCCCCGCCCCATCCACGGCCGGATCGAACAGGTCCTCTACCTCGACCTGGTCCCCACCCTGCTGCCCATGCTCCTCACCGAGTACGGGATCCCCTCACAGCCCGTACGGACCGGTGCCGTCCTCGACCTGATGGCGGAGCTCACCGAGGAGTGCCGCCCCCTCCTCGACCGGGTGATCCCGCCCGGGCTGGCCGGGCTCGGCCCGCAGACCGCCCTCCTGCTGGGCCAGTACCTCTCCCCCCTCGGCATCCTCACCGAGGAGGAAGAGGAGGACCTGCACCGGCGCATGTTCGAGCACGCCGTACGCCTGGGCCACACCGCGGTCGTCTTCAAACCGCACCCCAGCGCCCCCTCCAGCCTCTCCGACACCCTCGCCGCGGCCGCCCGCGAGGCCGGCGTCCCCTTCCTCGTCCTGGACGTCCCCGTCCTCGCCGAGACGGTCTTCGCCTACCTGCGCCCCCGCCAGGTGATCGGCTGCTTCTCCACCGGCCTGTTCACCGCCCGCGCGCTGTACGGGATCCCCGTCGCCCAGATCGGCGCCCTGGAGGTCATCCGGCGCATGCGGCCCTACGCCAACAGCAACCGCATCCCCGCCACCCTCACCCACGCCCTGGTCCCCGACCTGGAAGCCGGCCCCGAGGCACCGGCCGCCGCCCCCGCCGACCGGATCCTGGACGCCGAGCACATCCGCACCGAGGTCACCCCCTACGTCCAGGCCGTCGGCTACTGCATGCAGCCCAAGCGGTACGCCTTCCTGCGCCCGGTGGCCGAGGAGTACGTCGCGGCGGCCGTAGACCAGTGGGAGACGCGCCCCGAGCTGTCCATGCACTTCAACGAGCGCACCCGTACCCGCCTCGAACTGCCCGGTCCGCGCACCTGGAAGTGGCGGCGCGGCCTGGGCTGGACCCTGCGCGGCGCCGGGGAGCGCACCGAGCCGGACGAGCTGCCCGTCACCGACATCACGCTCAGCGGGTTCGCCTCGCTGGTCGAGGCCAAGGACGACCAGGGCATCCTGGAGGTCGGTGCCCGGCTGCTCGCCGAGCACGAGAACCTGGACCTGCTCATCGGGATGGCCCAGGCCCACATCCGCCGCAAGGAGACCGACCAGGCCAGGCGTCGCATCGAGCGGGCCGCCCAGATCTCCGCGGACAGCGGCCGCGCCCTGGTCTGGCTGCGGATCGCCGAGACAGCGGCGAAGCTCGGCAAGCACGGCGACGACCTGCGCCGCGACGCCGCCCGGCGGGCCCTGACCATCAACCCGGCCTCGCCGGCCGCCCAGCGCCTGGTCAAGAGCGGCCGGCTCGGCCGCAGGTGAACCCGGGACCAAAGGGGAGGGCCCCGTCCGCACCAGGTGCGGACGGGGCCCTCCTCTGTGCCCTGCGCCTTACGCCGGAACGCTGGCGACGCCCGGGGCGAGGAACTTCTTGCCGTTCACCCGCTCCGAGACGCCCTCACGGTCCAGGTACGGGGTGATGCCGCCCAGGTGGAAGGGCCAGCCCGCACCGGTGATGAGGCAGAGGTCGATGTCCTGGGCCTCGGCCACGACACCTTCCTCCAGCATCAGGCCGATCTCCTGCGCCACCGCGTCCAGGACGCGGTCGCGGACCTGCTCCTCCGTCAGGACGGAGTCGCCCTGCACCAGGAGGGCGGCGACCTCGGGGTCCAGCTCCGGCTTGAAGCCGTTCTCCGCGGAGTAGACGTAGAAGCCGCGCTTGCCCGCCTCGACGACCCGCTTGAGGTTCGGGGAGACGGTGAAGCGCTCCGGGAAGGAACGGTTCAGCGTCTCGGAGACGTGCAGGCCGATCGCCGGACCGACGAGCTCCAGCAGCACCAGCGGCGACATCGGCAGGCCGAGCGGCTCGATGGCCTTCTCGGCGGTGGCCACCGGGGTGCCCTCGTCGATGACGTTCTGGATCTCGCCCATGAAGCGGGTCAGGATGCGGTTCACGACGAACGCCGGGGCGTCCTTCGTGAGCACGGCCGTCTTCTTCAGCTTCTTGGCGACGCCGAAGGCCGTGGCCAGCGAGGCGTCGTCGGTCTTCTCGCCGCGGACGATCTCCAGCAGCGGGAGGACCGCGACCGGGTTGAAGAAGTGGAAGCCGACCACGCGCTCCGGGTGCTGGAGCTTGGAGGCCATCTCCGACACCGACAGCGAGGAGGTGTTGGTGGCGAGGATCGCGTGCGCCGGGGCGACCGCCTCGACCTCCGCGAACACCTTCTGCTTGACGGACATCTCCTCGAACACGGCCTCGATGATGAAGTCCGCGTCCGCGAAGCCCTCGGCCTTGTCCAGGACACCGGTCACCAGGGCGGTCAGGCGGTTGGCCTTGTCCTGGTTGATGCGGCCCTTGCCGAGCAGCTTCTGGATCTCGGCGTGCACGTAGCCCACGCCCTTGTCCACGCGCTCCTGGTCGATGTCGGTGAGGACCACCGGCACCTCCAGGCGGCGCAGGAACAGCAGCGCCAGCTGCGAGGCCATCAGGCCCGCGCCGACGACGCCGACCTTGCTGACCGGACGGGCCAGGGACTTGTCCGGGGCACCGGCCGGGCGCTTGCCGCGCTTCTGGACCAGGTTGAAGGCGTAGATGCCCGAGCGCAGCTCGCCGCCCATGATGAGGTCGGCCAGGGCCTTGTCCTCGGCGTCGAAGCCGGCCTGGAGGTCGCCGTCCTTGGCCGCGGCGATGATGTCCAGCGCGCGGTAGGCGGCCGGAGCGGCGCCGTGCACCTTGGAGTCCGCGATGGCGCGGCCCTTGGCGACGGCCGCGTCCCAGGCCTCGCCGCGCTCGACCTCGGCGCGTACGACCTCGGTCTCGCCCTTCAGGACCTTCGCGGTCCAGATCAGGGACTGCTCCAGGAAGTCGGCGCCCTCGAAGATCGCGTCGGCGATGCCGAGCTCGAAGACCTGCTTGCCCTTCAGCTGACGGTTCTGGTTGAGCGAGTTCTCGATGATGACCGAGACCGCGCGCTCCGCGCCGATCAGGTTCGGGAGGATGGCGCAGCCGCCCCAGCCCGGAACCAGGCCGAGGAAGACCTCGGGCAGCGAGAAGGCCGGGATGGCCTTCGAGACGGTGCGGTACGAGCAGTGCAGGCCGACCTCGACACCGCCGCCCATCGCCGCGCCGTTGTAGTACGCGAAGGTGGGGACGGCCAGCGCCGAGAGGCGCTTGAAGACGTCGTGGCCGCCCTTGCCGATGGCGAGGGCCTCGTCGTGCTTCTTCAGCAGCTCGACGCCCTTGAGGTCGGCGCCGACGGCGAAGATGAACGGCTTGCCGGTGATGCCCGCGCCGACGATGGTGCCGGCGGTGGCCTCCTGCTCGACCTGGTCGATGGCCGCGTTCAGGTTGGCCAGGGACTGCGGGCCGAAGGTGGTCGGCTTGGTGTGGTCGAAGCCGTTGTCCAGCGTGACGAGCGCGAAGCGCCCGGCGCCGAACGGCAGGTCCAGGTGGCGGACGTGCGCGGACGTGACGACCTCGTCCGGGAACAGCTCGGCGGCGCCCTTCAGGAGCTCGGCGGTGGTGCTCACTTGGAGTCTCCCTCGGCGTCGAAGTTCGGGTTCTCCCAGATGACCGTGGCGCCCATGCCGAAGCCGACGCACATGGTGGTCAGGCCGTAGCGGACGTGCGGCTGCTCCTCGAACTGGCGGGCCAGCTGCGTCATCAGGCGGACGCCGGAGGAGGCCAGCGGGTGGCCGAAGGCGATCGCGCCGCCGTACTGGTTCACGCGGGCGTCGTCGTCGGCGATGCCGTAGTGCTCCAGGAACGCGAGGACCTGGACGGCGAAGGCCTCGTTGATCTCGAACAGGCCGATGTCCTCGATGGACAGGCCCGCCTGGGCGAGGGCCTTCTCGGTGGCCGGGATCGGGCCGTAGCCCATGACCTCCGGCTCCACGCCCGCGAAGGCGTAGGAGACGAGGCGCATCTTGACCGGGAGGTTGTTCTCGCGGGCGAAGTCCTCGGACGCGATGATCGCGGCGGTGGCACCGTCGTTGAGACCGGCGGCGTTGCCCGCGGTGACCCGGCCGTGCGTACGGAACGGGGTCTTCAGGTTCGCCAGGTTCTCCAGCGTGGTGCCCGGGCGCATCGGCTCGTCGGAGGTGACCAGGCCCCAGCCCGTCTCACCGACCTCCGCGTTGGTGTTGCGCACCGAGATCGGGACCAGGTCCTGCTGGATCTTGCCGTCGGCGTACGCCTTGGCGGCCTTCTCCTGCGAGCGCACGGCGTACTCGTCGGCGCGGAGCTTGGTGATCGTCGGGTACCGGTCGTGCAGGTTCTCGGCGGTCATGCCCATGAAGAGGGCGGACTCGTCGACCAGCTTCTCGGAGACGAAGCGCGGGTTCGGGTCGACGCCCTCGCCCATGGGGTGGCGGCCCATGTGCTCGACACCGCCGGCGAGGGCGACGTCGTACGCACCGAAGGCCACACCGCCCGCGACGGCGGTCACGGCGGTCAGCGCGCCGGCGCACATGCGGTCGATGGAGTAGCCCGGGACGGACTGCGGCAGACCCGCGAGGATGCCGGCCGTGCGGCCCAGCGTGAGGCCCTGGTCGCCGATCTGCGTGGTCGCGGCGATGGCGACCTCGTCGATCTTCTTGGGGTCCAGGTCCGGGTTGCGGCGCAGCAGCTCCCGGATCGCCTTCACGACGAGGTCGTCGGCGCGGGTCTCGTGGTAGATGCCCTTCGGGCCCGCCTTGCCGAACGGGGTGCGGACGCCGTCGACGAAGACGACGTCCCTGACGGTACGAGGCACGTTGGCTCTCCTCCAGGTGCGGGTGTGCACTGCTGCGCGGCGGGGCCCCATCTGAACTGAGCGCCCGCTCACCCGGCCCATGCTACTTGCGGGTAACTCATGTGCACACCCCCTCCCCGAACAGCGGCGAAGGTCACACCGGGGGCCAGTCCGCGTGCGCCCCCTCGCGCCCTGCCGTGCGCCCGGCCGATCGCGGCGCCCGTGGTTACCCGATCGGGTCGCACACCGGCGCCGGTGGCCGCGTCGACGGAGCCGGGCCCACGCCCGTCCGGATCCTGGCCCGGTCCCGGGCATCCGGCCCGGACCCCCGGCGGAAACGGAGCACCACATGGCGGCACCCGTCCTCACGGACTACCACGTGGACCACACCTCGACCAACCCGGCGAACGCCGGCGCCCCCGTCAAGCTCTTCGTGCGCAGGCGCAACGGCACACCCACGGGCCAACCGAGCAGGCCCGTGCTGATGCTGCACGGCAGGAGCGTCCCCGCCCTGGCCGGCTTCGACCTGCCGTACAAGAAGTACAGCTGGGCCGAGGAGCTGGCGAAGGCGAAGTTCGATGTCTTCGTGATGGAACTCCAGGGCTCCGGGCTGTCGACCCGCCCGATGATGGACGACCCGAAGAACGTCAGCCCCGCACCCGCGCAGCGGCAGCTCCTCGTGCCCCACCCCGATGCGAGCGTGTACCTGGGCCCGGTGGACTACGCCGCCCAGCTCAACAACTCCCAGAGCGACTGGGACGAGGTCGACAAGGTGGTCGACTTCATCCTCGGCCAGACGGGCGCCGCCGAAGTGGACCTCATCGGCTGGTCGGCCGCCGCCCAGCAGCTCGGGCCCTACGCCATCCAGCACCCCGCCAAGGTGCGCAGCCTCTTCCTGCTGGCGCCGATCTTTCCGCCGCAGGGCAGGGCGAGCAAGCCCGGAACCGACTTCGGAGCGCCGGTGCCGCTGCCCGTCTCCACTCCGCCGGCGGCCTTCGGCTACCCGATGACCGTCGGCACGAAGGCCGGCCTCGACCTGGCGTGGGGCAAGGACCTGAAGTGCCCTGACCAGCGTGAGCCCGGCATCGTCGACGAGGTGTGGAAGGCGATCATGGCCGCCGACCCGGTCGGTGCCACCTGGGGAGGCCCTGCAGGGCCCCCTCAGGGGCTCAACCGCATCCGGAACTCGTACTGGTGGGGCTGGAATGCCACCACCGTGCCGCTGCACGGGGTCCTCGGCGGATCGGTTCCCGTGTGCATCGTGTACGGGGAGAACGACACGATCGTGAACACCTCGTCCGACCTGGGCCTGCTGTACTTCTCGGTCCCCGAGCTCTACCGGCGGATCCCCGGGCCGGACAAGCTGATGTTCCGGATCGCCTGCGCGGGGCACCAGGCCCCCTGGGAGCGCGTGGCGAACGACCTCCACACCATGTCGGAGCACTGGCTCAAGCTCGGCAAGGTCGAGGGCGCGACCACCGGCAGCTACTACAGGGACGAGGACGGGGCCCTCACTCCCCTGGAGTGAGGGCCCCGTCGGCGGCACGCGCCGGTCAGCCGGTCAGCCGGTCAGCCGGTCAGCCGGTCAGCCGGTCTTCGCGGCGAGGGCCGCCACCAGGGCCGGGGTGACCTGCTCGACCTGCCACGGGCGGGCGCCGTAGCCCGCCAGGGCCTCGGCCACCGAGCCCGCGTCGGCGTGCCGGGGCGGCTCCCAGCACAGGCGGCGGACGGTGTCCGGGGTGATCAGGTTCTCCTGGGGCAGGTTCAGCCCCTCGGCCAGCTCCGACACGGCCGCACGGGCCGCGGAGAGCCGGGCCGCGGCCGCCGGGTCCTTGTCCGCCCAGGAACGCGGCGGCGGCGGGCCCGAGGGGGCCGCGCCGGGCTGCGGCAGCTCGCTCTCGGGCAGGGCCTTCGCCCGGTCCACGGCGGCCATCCACTGGTCCAGCTGGCGCCGGCCCATCCGCTGCCCGTAGCCGGGCAGGGCCGACAGCGCCTGCACGTTCGCCGGGACGGCCAGGGCCGCCTCCACGATCGCCGCGTCGCCCAGCACCTTGCCCGGGGACACGTCACGGCGCTGCGCGATCCGGTCGCGGGCCTCCCACAGCTCCCGCACCACCGCCATCTGGCGGCGGCGGCGCACCTTGTGCATGCCGGAGGTGCGGCGCCACGGGTCCTTGCGCGGCGGGGCGGGCGGGGCGGAGGCGATGGCGTCGAACTCCTGGCGGGCCCACTCCAGCTTGCCCTGCCGGTCCAGCTCCTTCTCCAGCGCGTCCCGCAGGTCCACCAGCAGCTCCACGTCCAGCGCGGCGTAGCGCAGCCAGGGCTCGGGCAGCGGGCGGGTGGACCAGTCGACGGCGGAGTGCCCCTTCTCCAGCTGGTAGCCGAGGACGCCCTCGACCATCGCCCCGAGCCCGACCCGGGGGAAGCCGGCCAGCCGGCCCGCCAGCTCGGTGTCGAACAGGGTGGTGGGGGCCATGCCTATTTCCCGCAGGCAGGGCAGGTCCTGGGTGGCGGCGTGCAGGATCCATTCCGTGCCGGACAGGGCCTCGCCCAGGGCGGAGAGGTCCGGGCAGCCGACCGGGTCGATCAGCGCGGAGCCCGCGCCCTCGCGGCGCAGCTGCACCAGGTAGGCGCGCTGGCCGTAGCGGTACCCGGAGGCGCGCTCGGCGTCGACGGCGACGGGGCCGGTGCCCGCCGCGAAGGCGGCCACGACCCGGGCGAGCGCCCCGGCGTCGGCCACGACGGGCGGGATGCCCTCGCGGGGCTCCAGCAAAGGAATCGGCAGCCCATCGGACGAAACCTCTTCGTCCGGGGGGCCGCCCCCGGTGGTGGTGCGCAGGTGTGCTGCGGTCTCTTGGGCGTCGGTCACCGGTCAAGGGTATCCGTGTATGTGACGCGCCCGTCGCCGGAACGTTCCGTCGACGGGCGCGATGGGGGAGGCAGGGGCCCCTGCCGGGGTTGCCCGGCGGCCGGCCCGGTGGCTCAGGGCGGGGTCAGTGGATGATCCCCGTCCGCAGCGCGACGGCGACCATCCCGGCCCGGTCGCCGGTGCCGAGCTTGCGGGCGATCCGGGCGAGGTGGGACTTGACGGTCAGGGCGGACAGGCCCATCGAGACGCCGATGGCCTTGTTGGACTGCCCCTCCGCGACGAGGCGCAGGACCTCGACCTCGCGGCCGGACAGCTCGCGGTAGCCGCCCGGGTGGCTCGGGGCACCCGGGGGGCGGCGGTGCATACGGGCGGCGGCCGCACCGATGGGGGCGGCGCCGGGCCGGGTGGGGAGTCCGATGTTGGTACGGGTGCCGGTGACCACGTAGCCCTTCACACCGCCCGCGAGGGCGTTGCGCACGGCTCCGATGTCATCGGCGGCGGACAGGGCCAGGCCGTTCGGCCAGCCGGCGGCGCGGGTCTCGGAGAGCAGGGTGAGACCGGAACCGTCGGGCAGGTGGACGTCGGCCACGCAGATGTCGCGCGGGCTGCCGACGCGGGGGCGGGCCTCCGCGATGGACGACGCCTCGATCACGTCGCGGACTCCGAGGGCCCACAGATGGCGGGTCACGGTGGAACGGACGCGCGGGTCGGCCACGACGACCATGGCCGTCGGCTTGTTCGGGCGGTAGGCGACCAGGCTTGCGGGCTGCTCGAGAAGAACGGACACCTAGGCCTCCTGGGGGAGTGGCGGGACGGGCCGGCTCGGGGAAGGAAGCCGGTGCGCACCGTGCGGATGGTCACTGACTCCTTCGGCACGTCACCCGCCCGGCTTTAGGAAATGATCACGATTTGGTGAGTAACAATTCGGGCAATTCGGACGCACGATCGATCAAGGGATGATCAGAAGCCCGCCATGACCGCACGGCTTTGACGCTCCGTCACGCACCCGAGCGATCGCCCCCGCGCCGCCGGACCCCCTCCGGCCGCCCGCCCCCTCCGGACGGCCCCTGCGGGCCGCCCGCTACGGGTGGTGCGGACCGCGCCGCTGTGGCAGGGACACCACGCCCGGCGCCCCCTCCGCCGGACCCAGCGGAGGCAGCCCCGCGATCTGGCACAGCAGCTCGCACCAGGACGCCAGGTGCGCGGAGGTGTCCGGCACCCCGCCGACCCCCTCCCGGGGGGTCCACGAGGCCCTGATCTCGATCTGCGTCGCCGGCCGCCGCTCCCCGAGCCCGCCGAAGTAGTGCGAGCTCGCCATGGTCACGGTCCCGCTGGGCTCCCCGTACGCCAGCCCGCGCGCCTCCAGCGCCCCGGTCAGCCAGGACCAGCACACCTCCGGCAGCAGCGGGTCCGCCGCCATCTCCGGCTCCAGCTCCGCCCGTACCAGCGTCACCAGCCGGAAGGTGCCCTGCCAGGCGTCGTGCCCGGCCGGATCGTGGAGCAGGATCAGCCGGCCGTCGGCCAGGTCCTCCTCCCCGTCCACGACCGCGGCCTCCAGCGCGTACGCGTACGGGGCCAGCCGCTGGGGCGGTTTCGTGGGGTCGATCTCGATGCCGGGCCGCAGCCGGGCCTTGCGCATGCCGTCGACCGCCCGTCGGAACGGGAGCGGGACCGAGCTCTCCTTCGCGCCGTCCATACCGTCAGCGCCATCTGAAAATCGTCCCTGAGCCGCAGCCATGCCGGGAAGACTAGGCGGAACGGGCGCCCGTACGGCGCAGGGACACCCGCGCCGGGCCGGGCACTTCTTCATACGTGCGAAGATTTGGGTCGTGAGCGCCAACGACCGCCCCCAGGGCCAGCCGAGTCAGACGTACGATTCCGCCTTCCTGAAGGCCTGCCGGCGCGAGCCGGTACCGCACACCCCGGTGTGGTTCATGAGGCAGGCCGGCCGCTCACTCCCCGAATACCGCAAGGTCCGCGAGGGCACCGGCATGCTCGAGTCCTGCATGCGCCCCGACCTGGTCACCGAGATCACCATGCAGCCGGTGCGGCGCCACGGCGTGGACGCGGCGATCTTCTTCTCCGACATCGTCGTGCCGCTGAAGGCCATCGGCGTCGACCTCGACATCAAGCCGGGCATCGGCCCGGTCGTCGCCCAGCCCATCCGCCGCCGCGAGGACCTCGCACAGCTGCGCGACCTCACCCCGGAGGACGTCGCGTACGTCACCGAGGCGATCGGCATGCTCACGGGTGAACTCGGCAGCACGCCGTTGATCGGCTTCGCCGGCGCGCCGTTCACCCTCGCGAGCTACCTCGTCGAGGGCGGCCCGTCCAAGAACCACGAGCACACCAAGGCCCTGATGTACGGGGACCCGGAGCTGTGGGCGGCCCTCCTCGACCGCCTCGCGGACATCACCTCCGCCTTCCTGAAGGTCCAGATCGAGGCCGGCGCCTCCGCGGTCCAGCTCTTCGACTCCTGGGTCGGCGCCCTGGCCCCGGCGGACTACCGCCGCTCGGTCATGCCCGCGTCGGCGAAGGTCCTGCGGTCCGTCGCCTCGTACGGGGTCCCGCGCATCCACTTCGGCGTGGGCACGGGCGAACTGCTCGGCCTGATGGGCGAGGCCGGCGCGGACGTCGTGGGCGTCGACTACCGGGTCGCCCTGGACGAGGCCGCCCGCCGGGTCGGCCCCGGCAAGGCGCTCCAGGGCAACCTGGACCCGGCCGTCCTCTTCTCCACCACGGAGGCCGTCGAGGCCAAGACGGACGAGGTCCTGGCCGCCGCGGCGGGCCTGGAGGGCCACGTCTTCAACCTCGGCCACGGAGTCCTCCCGACGACCGACCCCGACGCGCTGACCCGCCTGGTGGACTACGTCCACACGAAGACGCAGCGCTAGCCGTCCGGGGCCGGGTGCGGCTGCCTGCGGCGCTGCTCCCCGCCCCGCCCTTCCTCCGTTCCCCGGGGCTGCGCCCCGGACCCCCGTTTGCGCTCAAACGCCGCGCGGGCTGGAATTTCGCTGCGCGAACTCCAGCCCCGCCGGCGTTCGAGGTCCGGGGGCGGAGCCCCCGCTCCGCGCAGCGGCCCCCCTCAGACCCCCGCCGCCCGTACCGCGGAGACCGCCTTGCGGGCGGCGACCAGTACCGGGTCCCACACGGGAGAGAACGGCGGGGCGTAGCCCAGGTCCAGGGACACCACCTGCTCCACCGTCATCCCGGCGGTCAGGGCCACCGCCGCGACGTCCACCCGCTTCGCGGACCCGGCCCCGCCCACGATCTGGACGCCCAGCAGCCGCCCCGTGCGCCGCTCCGCCAGCATCTTCACCGTCATCTCCGCCGCCCCGGGGTAGTACCCCGCCGTGTTCGTCGAGCGGATCGTGGCCGTCACGAAGCGCAGCCCCGCCGCCAGGGCGTCCTTCTCGCGCAGCCCCGTCCGGGCGATCTCCAGGTCGCAGACCTTGCTCACCGCCGTGCCGACCACGCCGGGGAAGGTCGCGTAGCCGCCGCCCACGTTCGTGCCGATGACCTGGCCGTGCTTGTTGGCGTGCGTGCCCAGCGGGATGTGCCGGCCCCGGCCCGCCACCAGGTCCAGGACCTCCACGCAGTCGCCGCCCGCCCAGACGTCCTCGTGGCCCCGGACCCGCATCGACAGGTCCGTCAGCAGGCCCCCCGACTCCCCGAGCGGCAGTCCCGCCTCGCGGGCCAGGGCGGTACGGGGTTCCACACCGATGCCGAGCACCACCACGTCCGCCGGGTACTCCTCGCCCGAGGCCGTGGCGACCGCCCGGGCCCGGCCCTCCTCGTCTTCGAGGACCTTCACCACCTCGGCGCCGGAGACGGTCACGATGCCCATGGCGTTCATCGCGCTGTGCACCAGCCCGCCCATGTCCGGGTCCAGCGTGGCCATCGGCTGCGGGCCCCGGTGCAGGACCGTCACCTCGTACCCCCGGTTGACCAGCGCCTCGGCCATCTCCACGCCGATGTAGCCCGCGCCCACCACGACCGCCCGGCGGCCCCGCGTACGTTCGAGGCCGTCCATCAGGCGCTGGCCGTCGTCCAGGGACTGGACGCCGTACACCCCGTGCGCGCCGATCCCGGGCAGCTTCGGCCGGACGGGGCGGGCGCCGGTCGCCAGGACCAGCTTGTCCCACCCCGTCCACGACTCGGTCCCGCCGTCCAGGTCCCGGGCGCGGACCCGGCGGCCCGGCAGGTCCAGCTCCAGCACCTCGGTACGGGTGCGCAGGTCGATGTCCCGGGCGCGGTGCTCCTCGGGGGTGCGGGCGATCAGCTCGTCGCGTCCGGCGACCTGCCCGCCCACCCAGTACGGGATCCCGCACGCCGAGTACGAGGTGAAGTGCCCCCGCTCGAAGGCGACGATCTCCAGTTCCCCGGGGCCCCTGAGCCGCCGGGCCTGGGACGCGGCGGACATCCCCGCCGCGTCACCGCCGATCACCACCAGTCGTTCCGCCGCCATCGCCCTGCCCGCCCTCCGCGCCGTGCGCCGTCGCCTTCGTTACGGGGACACGCTACGGGCGGACGGCCCGTCAGTCCTCGCCGTCGCGCCCGTCGGCCGCCGGGTCCGGGACCGGGGCCGCGGCCTGACGGGGCACCAGGGTCCGCCGCAGGCCCGTCTTCGGCTTCGCCGGACGCAGCCTGCGGTAGAGGCGGAACCCGAAGGCCAGCAGGGCGGCCGCGAGGGCGAAGGGCAGCACCGCCGCGAGCGCGAGCCCGAGGTACCCGACGAGGCGCGCGAACACCTTCCAGCCTCCGGCCAGGGCATCGCCCATGCCGGGCTCCCGCTCCTTCTTCTCCTTCTCCACCGGGGCCGGATCGGGCTGCGAGACCGACACCGTGAGCGTGCCCATCGAGGTCTGGTCCTTCAGCGCGTTCTGCTGGGCCAGCAGGGACTCCAGGTCCGACTGGCGCCGGCTCAGCTCGCTCTCCAGCATGACCACGTCACTGAGGGCGGAGGCCTTCTCCATCATCTCCCGCACCCGCGCCACGCTGGCCTGCTGCGACTTCACCCGGCTGTCGACGTCGGCGACCTTCTCGGTGACGTCCTGCGCCTCCACCTTCCGGTTCAGCAGCTTCCCGCTGCCCTCCAGGGAGGCGATCACCGCGTCGAAGCGGTCCCCGGGCACCCGCAGGGTCAGGGTGGAGGTGATCCGCCCGTCGTCGCCGCGGTCGGTGGTCTCGGCGCCCACGTAACCGCCCGCGCCCTCGGCGGCCGTCCGGGCCGCCGCGATGACCTTCTGCGGTTCGGCCGTCTCGATGCCCAGCTTCCCCGTACGGATGACGTTCGGCCGGACGGGAGCCTGCGGCTGCCCCTTGGCGTCCGGGGCCGCCGGGGCGGCGGCCGCCCCGGCCCCCGGCTTGCCCTGCGCGCCCTCGCGGGGGGCCGCCGCGGCCGCCCGGTCTCCGGAGGAGGCCGTCCCCCCGCCGGCGCTGCAGCCGGTGAGCACGAGGCCCCCGGCCAGGGACAGGCCGGCCAGGGCCGCCGCCGCGCGGTGCTGTCTGCTGAGCGTGTGCATCGTCAAGTACCCCCGGGGGTTCGGCAGATGTCACCGCTTCGACGTACGCACCGCCGCCCCGGGTTTCGCCCCCCGGATCCCGACCCGGTTCCGATGCGGTCACGTTCGGGCCTCGGCGGACGGTCTGAGACGATGGGTCCATGCACGAAGCGGACACGCGTACGAACGGGGCGGGACGGCCGGGGCCGCCGCGTCATGTCGTCGTCATCGGCGGCGGCATCGCGGGCCTCGCGGCCGCCCACCGGCTCCTCGCCGACGGCCTGCGCGTCACCCTCCTGGAGGCCGGCCGGCGCCTCGGCGGCAAGCTGTACGCGGGCGAGCTCGCCGGAGCCCCCGTCGACCTCGGAGCCGAGTCCGTCCTCGCCCGCCGCCCCGAGGCCCTGGACCTCGCCCGGGCCGTCGGCCTCGGCGACGACCTCCAGCCCCCGGCCACCGCCACCGCCCGGCTCTGGACCCGCGGCGCCCTGCGCGACATGCCCCGGGGCCACGTCATGGGCGTCCCGGGCGACCCGGCCGCCCTCGCCGCCTCCGGAGTGCTGTCCGCCGAAGGCCTCGCCCGGATCGCCGCCGACACCACGCTCCCGCCCACCGAGGTCGGCGAGGACGTCGCCGTCGGCGAGTACGTCGCCGCCCGGATGGGCCGCGAGGTCGTGGACCGGCTGGTCGAACCGCTGCTCGGCGGGGTCTACGCCGGCGACGCCTACCGCATCTCGATGCGCGCCGCCGTCCCGGCCCTCTTCGACGCGGCGCGTGCCCACCCCACCCTGACCGGAGCCGTCCGCGCCCTCCAGGAGGGGGCCGCCGCCCGCGCGGCCGCCGAGCGGACCACCGTCACCGGCGCTGCCGCGTCGGGCGCCTTCTTCGCCGGGATCTCCGGCGGCATCGGCCGCCTCCCGCTCGCCGTCGCCGAAGCCTGCCGGGCCGCCGGAGCCCGCATCCTGACCGGCACCCCGGCGCGCGGCATCGCCCGTACGCCCCAGGGCTGGCGGATCACCACCGACGGCGAGGCACTCGAAGCCGACGGTGTGGTCCTCGCCACCCCGGCGGCCCCGGCCGCCCGGCTGCTCGACGCCCTCGCCCCCGCGGCCGCCGCCGGGCTGCGCGAGGTGGAGTACGCCTCCATGGCCCTGGTCACCCTGGCCTTCCGCCGCTGCGACCTGCCCCCGGCGATCGCCGACGGCACCGCCAGCGGCTTCCTCGTACCGCCCGTGGACGGCCGCACGATCAAGGCGTCCACCTTCTCCAGCAACAAGTGGGCCTGGGCCGGCGCCGACCCCGGGCTCTTCCTGCTGCGCACCTCAGTCGGCCGCCACGGCGACGAGGGCGACCTGAAGCGCGAGGACTCCGAACTCGTCGACGTCTCCCTCGCCGACCTCGGCGAGGCCGTCGGGCTGGCCGCCCGGCCGGTGGCCTCCACCGTCACCCGCTGGGACGGCGGCCTGCCGCAGTACCCCGTCGGCCACCTCGCCCGCGCCGAGCGCATCCGGACCGCCGTGGCCGCCCTGCCCGGCCTCGCGGTCTGCGGCGCCCTCTACGACGGGGTCGGGATCCCGGCCTGCATCGCGAGCGCCGGGAAGGCCGCGCGGGCGGTCACCGCCTCGATGGCCACCCCTGGCACCGAGCACTGATCAGCACACGGGACAATGGACACATGACTGCACCAGAGAAGATTCCCAACGCGGGGAAGAAGGCGAAGGACCTCAACGAGGTCATCCGCTACACCCTGTGGTCCGTCTTCAAACTGAAGGACGTCCTGCCGGAGGACCGCAGCGGCTACGCCGACGAGGTCCAGGAGCTGTTCGACCAGCTCGCCGCGAAGGACATCACCGTCCGCGGCACCTACGACGTCTCCGGCCTGCGCGCCGACGCGGACATCATGATCTGGTGGCACGCCGAGACCTCGGACGAGCTGCAGACCGCCTACAACCTGTTCCGCCGGACCAAGCTGGGCCGCGCGCTGGAGCCGGTGTGGTCGAACATGGCCCTGCACCGCCCCGCCGAGTTCAACAAGTCGCACATCCCGGCCTTCCTGGCCGACGAGGTCGCCCGCGACTACGTCAGCGTCTACCCGTTCGTGCGCTCGTACGACTGGTACCTGCTGCCGGACGAGGACCGCCGCCGCATGCTCGCCGACCACGGCAAGATGGCCCGCGGCTACCCGGACGTGCGCGCCAACACCGTCGCCTCCTTCTCCCTGGGCGACTACGAGTGGCTGCTGGCCTTCGAGGCCGACGAGCTCTACCGCATCGTCGACCTCATGCGCCACCTGCGTGCCTCCGAGGCCCGGATGCACGTCCGCGAAGAGGTGCCCTTCTACACCGGGCGCCGCAAGTCCGTCGCCGATCTGGTGGCCGGGCTCGCCTGATACCTCCCCTGGGGGGAAGGACCGGAGGACGACCGCGCTCTCGCGACATGAGCGGCCTCCGGTGGATCGGGAGGCCCTGCCCCCGAAACGACGCAGCCGGAGATCCCGCCCGGAAGTTCAGACGAGCGGCGGCAGCAGCGCCCTGGGAGCGCTCGCTGCCCCGTCGTCCAGTGTCACCGGTGCGGGCTCCGGATGCGGCGCACAGCTCACGCGCCACCCCGGGGTGGCCCCCGTCAGCAGGTACCGCTCCACCTGCCGGTCCACGCACGCGTTGCGTCCGCCGGCCACCCCGTGGCTGCCCGCCGCCCGCTCCGTCACCAGCGCGGCCCCGGCGCCCAGGCGCCGCTGGAGCTCCAGCGCGCCCGCGTAGGGCGTCGCACCGTCCCGCTCCGCCGCCACGATCAGCGTGCCGGGCAGCCTGCGCGCCCCCGGCTGCGCCCCGACCGCGACCGGCCGCTGCCGCTCGCGCACCGGCCAGCCGGCGCAGGGCAGGTTCAGGAAGGCGTTGGCCCAGGTCTCGAAGGGGGCCCGGCGGGCCAGTTCGGTGTTGTCGCGGTCCCAGGTCTCCCAGTCGGCCGGCCAGGGGGCGTCGTTGCACAGCACCGCCGTGTAGACGGCCGTCGCGTTCGCCGCCCGCTGCGCCCACGCCGGGTCGCGGGCCGCCAGCCGGGTGAGCGGGGCCGGGTTCCCGCGGAGGTAGGCGGACAGGGCCGCGGCACGCTCGGGCCACACGTCGTCGTAGTACGCCGCCCGGAGGTAGGCCGCCTGGAGTTCGCCCGTACCGACGACCCCGCCCGCCGGGGTGCGGGCCACGGCCGCACGGACCTTCTCGTAGCTCTCCTGCACCGCCCGGGCGGTGCTGCCCAGCCCGTACACGTCGTGGTGGCGGGCGGTCCAGGCGCGGAAGTCGGCCCAGCGGCGCTCGAAGCCCCCGGCCTGGCGGAGGTTGTCGAGGTACCAGACGCGGCGCGGGTCCGGGTCGACGACCGAGTCGAACACCATGCGCCGGACCCGGTCCGGGTGGCGGGTGGCGTACACCGCGCCGAGATAGGTGCCGTAGGAGGCCCCGAAGAAGCTCAGCCGGCGCTCCCCGAGGGCGGCCCGCAGCACGTCGAGGTCGCGGGCGTTGTTCAGGGTGGTGTACTGCGCCAGGGCCGTCCCCGCGTGCCGGGCGCAGCCTTCGGCGTAGGCCCGGGCGGCCGCCAGCCGCTCCCGCTTGTACGCCGGGGAGGGCTCGGCCGGGACCTGCGTCGGCCCCTGCGGCAGCTCGGCGGGGTCCTGGCAGGTCAGCGGGCCGGACCGGCCGACCCCGCGCGGGGCGTAGCCGACCAGGTCGTAGGCGGCGGCGATCCGGCTCCAGGCGGGCCGCCCGGCCAGGAGCGGGAAGTACGTCCCGGAGGCCCCGGGCCCGCCGGGGTTGAACACCAGCGCACCTTGCCGGGCGGCGCCCCCGCGGCCGGAGGCGGGGACCCGGGTGACGGTGAGGGAGATCTGCGGGCCGTCCGGGCGGGCGTAGTCGAGCGGGACCCGCAGGAGGGCGCAGCGGACGGGATCGGGCAGTTCCTCGACGGCGGGACACGGCAGGAACTCCAGCGGCCCGCCGCCCCCGGCCGCCGGCGGCCGGGGCATGGGGCGGGTCACGGGGCGGCTGCCCTGCGTCGGGCGGGTTCCGGCCGCCGGACGGACGCCCGGTGCCGGGGCTCCGGCCGCGCCGGTCACCGGCCGCAGGGCGGCAGCGGCGGCTGCCCTGCGGGCGACCAGCTCGGCCCCGGCGTCCTCGGCGGCGAGCCGGTCGGCCGCGGGGTCCCCGCCGCTCGCCCGGGCCGGGACGGCCGGGGCGCACAGGGTGAGGCAGAGGGCCGCCGAGGCGACCCCGTACCGGGCGAGCGTCGTCCGCATGGCGACCCCTTCGTCTCATCGTCCTGTCTGATGAGATGTCAGGGTCCCGCCGCTGTACAGGCGCACCGCCGCACGAGCGGCCCGGGTACGCCCGGTTGTGCTAAGCCGCCGGGTGGACGGTCGCGGCCGGCGGGTTGGCGGTGCGCCGCGCCCAGAGCCAGTACAGGGCCGAGGTGGCCAGCAGCCCGACGATCCACGAGATGTCGGCGCCGTCGAGCTTCTTGGTGATCGCCCCCGTGTACAGCTTGGTGGCGAGGAAGGGGACCTGCACGGCGATGCCGAGGAGGTAGCAGGTCAGCGCGGCGGCGTTCCAGCGGCCGTAGCGGCCGGCCGGGTCGTAGAGGGCCGGGATGTCGACGCGCTCGCGGGAGATCAGGTAGTAGTCCACCAGGTTGATCGCGCTCCACGGCGTGAACACGGTCAGGAGCAGCAGCACGAAGTTCTTGAAGTTGGTCAGGAAGTCGTCGCTGGCGGCGAGCGCGATGACCATGGACACGGCGATGAAGCCGACGATGTAGGCGGCGCGCACCAGCGGCGAGACGCGCGAGCGGCGGTCGAAGGCGGTGACGGTCGTCAGGATCGACATGAAGCCGCCGTACGCGTTCAGGCAGTTGACGGTCAGCTTGCCGACCACGATGACCAGGTAGATGAGGAACGCGAGGAACGCCGGGCCCGCCAGCCGGCCGAGGAAGCCCACCTGGTCGGGCAGGAAGGCCTTGCCCGCGACGGCCGCGGTGAGCGCCCCCAGCGTCATGGCCCACTGCGATCCGATGACGGAGCCGGCGAAGGTGGACCAGAACGTCGCGCGGGTGCTGGTGTCACGGGGCAGGTAGCGGGAGTAGTCGGCGACGTAGGGGCCGAAGGTGAGCTGCCAGCCGGCCCCGAGTCCCACGGCGAGCAGGAAGGTCGCCGCCTCGAACCCCTTGGCGCCGACGTGCGCCCCGACGTCGTACTGCGTGAACAGCCGCACCATCAGGTAGCCGAGTCCGAGCGCTCCGACGACGGTGGCGATGCGGCCCGCGATGTGGATGAGCCGGTAGCCGGTCACCGCGACCAGGGCGGTCAGCGCTCCGAAGAGCAGGATCCCGGCGTCCGTCCCGATGTGCAGCATCGCGGACATCGCCTGCCCGGCCAGCACGCTGCCGGTCGCGGCGAAGCCGAGGTACATGAGGATCACCAGCAGCAGCGGCAGGACCGCGCCGTACACCCCGAACTGGGCCCGGCTGGAGATCATCTGAGGTACGCCCAGCCGCGGTCCCTGCGCGGAGTGCAGCGCCATGACGATGCCGCCGAGCAGGTTGCCGAGGAGCAGCGCGGGTATCGCCCAGAGCGCGTCGGCGCCGAAGACGACCGACAGCGCGCCGTCGACGATGGCGGTGATCTGCATGTTGGCGCCGAACCAGAGGGTGAACTGGCTGCGCGGCGTACCGTGCCGCTCGCTGTCCGGGACCGCCTCGATGGTCCGTCTCTCCACCGCGAGGCGGTCCCCGGGCGCTTGTCTCTCCGGCATGGTGGTGGCCTCTCCCCGCAGCTGTTGCGGCGCAGCCGGGATGAGCTCCGCCGTCGACCCAGGTGGTGCTGCGCCGAATCTGGCATGGGGATGTACAAACATCAAGATCTTGAATGGCAAATTTCACGGGGTGGTACGGCGTTGCCCGCAGCCGGCGCCCGGGCGATCCCGGGCGCCGGGGCGGGGCCGGTCAGGAGCTGCTGGAACAGCTGGATCCGCTGCTGCAACTGGACCCGCTGGAACAGCTGGACCCGCTGCTGCAACTGGACCCGCTGGAACAGCTCGACCCGCTCGAACAGCTGGAGGACCCCCCGCAGCCCGACCCGCCGCCGCAGCTCGAACCGGAACTCCCGCACCCGGAACCGCCGCCGCAGCCGCCGGACCCCGAAGACCCGCCGTCGCCCGAGGCGCACCACACCACGGGGACCAGATCGACGGAATCCGACGAGGAACCGCACGCATGCGAGGAATGCGAGGAGTGCGAGGAGCCCCCGGCGGACGACCGCCCCCGCCCCCGCGCCTGGGCCGCGGCCAGCCGGGTACCGCGCGCCGCGGGCACCAGCTGCGCCCGCAGCCCCGGATCCCGCAGCCCCTTCAGCCCGTACAGCGCGGTCCGCACCGCCGGGGCCGTGTCGGCGGCGTGCCGCGCCCGCGCCCGCCGCAGCGCGCCCCGGCCCGCCGGGGTCACCCGCCGCCGCGCCCGCCTGGCGCCGAACGCACCCGCCACGATGCCGGCCACCAGCACCGGCAGCACCTTGAGCACGAACGGCAGCTGCGCCTCCTGCGTCAGCGCCATCGCCACGAACGTCACCGGCAGCGACACCGGGATCAGCGCCGCGCACACCACCGCCTGCACCAGCCCCCAGCGCCGCCGCCCCCGCCCCGTCCCGGGGGCCGCGATCATCCCGCGCGCGGCGAGGGCGTCCCCCACCTCCTGCACGGCCGGGTCCACCATGGCGGCGTACCGCACCTGGTAGAGCCACCCGGACGGCGCGGAGCGCAGCGCCGACAGCACGGCCCGCTCGGCGGGGTCCGCCCCCCGGGCCCGCTGGCCCTCGTGGACGATGCCCGGGCCGCCCGCCACCAGCCGGCCGTCCCCGAGCAGCGCGACGAGCGCCGCGTCCACCACCGCCCCGGGCCCGCCCGCCAGGAACGCCGCCTCGGACAGGTCGTGCACCTCGGGCGTCCCGGCCACCCGCGCCCGCCGCGGCCCGAGCAGCAGCCCGAGACTCGACAGGAGGACGGCGGCCCAGACCGCTGCGGCCAGCCCGTTCACCGTCCGCCCCGCCCCGCCAGCGCACGCGCCCAGCGCACGATCCGCCGGGGCGGACGCGCCCCGGCCCGCTCCCGCCACCAGGCGGTGAGCCGGCGGCGCGCGGCCGGGTCCTCGGGCAGGTCCCGGATCAGCAGGTGCTCCGCGAAGTCCAGCGCGTCACGCCGGTATCCGCCCGTCATCGGGCGCCGCCGCGCGTACGCCAGGAAGGCCGTGCGGTAGGCCTCCGGACCGCCCAGGATCCCGGGCAGCTCGGGCGCGACCTTCACCACCACGGACGCCCGCTTGGCGGCCAGCGCCCGCGACTGGATCCGCACCCGCTGCCGGTCGAACCCCTCGGGCACGGGCGTCCCGGCGACGAGCGCCGACAGCAGCGCGGCCTGACCGAGCCCCACCCGCGTCCGCACGGCCTCGTCGACGGGAGCGGGCGCGTCAGCACGCACGGCCACGGGCTCGCGGAGGCGCAGCGCACCCCCCGCCCCGGCCCCCACCACCGCGCGGATCCGCTCCAGCTCCCCGGCCAGTTCCTCCGCCTCGGGGAAGTCCTCGTCCCGCTCCAGCAGCACGCCCGGCGGATCCACCCGTTCCCGCAGCCCCGCCAGCACGTCGAGCACCACCGGCGGCACCGGGTGCGCGTGGGTGTCGTGCCAGACGCCTTCGCGTTCCACACCACCCGCCACGTGCACGTACGCCAGCGCCTCCAGCGGGATCGAGTCCAGCACGGCGGCCGGGTCCTCACCCCGGTTGACCCGGTTGGTGTGCAGGTTCGCCACGTCGACGAGCAGCCGTACGCCGGTCCGTTCGACCAGCTCGGTCAGGAACTGCCCCTCGGTCAGCTCCTCCCCGGGCCAGGACACCAGCGCGGCGATGTTCTCCAGCGCCAGCGGAACCGGCAGCGCGTCCTGGGCGATGCGTACGTTCTCGCACAGCACGTCCAGGGCGTCCCGGGTCCGGGGCACGGGCAGCAGGTGCCCGGCCTCCAGCGCGGGCGAGGAGGTGCGCACGAAGGCGATGTGCTCGGTGACCAGGGGCGCCCCCAGCGCCACGGCCCGCTCCCCGAGCGCGGCCAGCTTCCCCGCGTCGGGCCGGTCGGCGCCGCCGATGCCCAGCGAGACCCCGTGCGGCACGACCCGGACGCCGCGCTCGCGCAGCCGCAGCAGGGACTCGGGCAGATGGCCCGGGCACACGTTCTCGGCCACCACCTCGACCCAGTCCAGCCCCTCCAGCCGCTCCACCGCCTCGGCGATCTCCGGCCTCCAGCCGATGCCCACCCCCAGGCGTGCCATGGGCTTCATGTCCCCCTCGCCCCCTCTCAAGGACTCCGTGCCGATGTCATGGCCCCGACGCGAACGGGCCAACCACCGGGAGGGGACGTTCAGAGCAACATTTGAGGTTCCCCGCGCCGGTCCTCCCCGCCAGCCCCCCGCTGGCCGCCCCCCCGCTGGCCGCCCCCCGGCTGTTGCCCGGGCGGCTGCGGCCGGCGCCGGCCCTCTCAGTACCGGTACCAGTCGCCGGCCGCCGGCAGGGCCCGCCGCAGGTAGTCCTCCAGGCCGCCGGCCGCCCAGGAACGCCCGTCGGACTCGTGGTCCCACACGAAGACGTCGGACCGCTCCGGCACCCGCACGACGCCGAACAGGTCCCCTCCGCCGTTGTCCCCGAAGAACATCAGCGGTTCGAAGGGCATGTACAGCGAGGCGAATTCCGGCGTACCGCGCAGCTCCGCGTTCTCCCGGGCGATCCGCCGGGCGCTCCACACCACATCGGTGCCGTGCCGTCCGGCCACCCCGTCGCAGACCCGCAGCAGCGAGGCCAGGTCGCCGGGCAACGGCTGCCCCAGCACCCGCTCCACCCCCGCGAGATCCGCCCCGTCCGCCGGCCCGGCGAGCTCCGCCTCCGGCAGAAGACCAAGAATCAGTTCCCGCCAGTCCACAGCCGGGCCCCTTCCACCACGTGCAAACGAAATCCCGGCGACGCTAACGCACCCGCCGGGCCGCTCCACCGGCGGGGGCCCGGCGGGTCACCAGTTGGGGTCGAGGACCAGCGGGGCGTCCCCGTCGGCCAGCCACGCGTCGAACTCCTCCGGCGTCAGCAGCACCGGAGCCCCCGTCCCCGCGGCCGTCAGCGCGGCCAGGACGGTGGCCTCGGCCAGCCGGCGCGTGGCCGCGTCCGGCGCCGTCCACGCGGCCTGCGCGGCGGCGCCGGCCCGGGCCGTACGGTTCATGCGGCGGTGCCCAGCGCCGCCAGGTGGGCCCGGGCCTCGGCCACCATCCGGGCGGACCGCTCATGGACCCGGCCGTCCTCGCCTGCGGGCGGGACCTTCATCACCGCGACGGTCATGCAGGCGAGATCGAAGGCCTCCTTGACCTGGGCACGCTGCCCCGGGCCGTAGGCGGCGTAGTCGTCGCAGCCGTGGACCAGGGCAGTGAGGGCGGGCAGCCGCTCCCGCAGGGCCGCGCCGAGGTCCCCCAGCACGAGGCGGATCTCCCGGCTGCGCTGGAACACCTCGGACAGGGTGCGCCGGGCCCCGGTCAGCTCGGCCTCCGCCTCTCGGAGCCGGTCCGCGAGCTTCCGCTGGTCCTCGCGGACCCCACGGCCCAGCCATTCGAGCAGGGCCCCCGTGACGAGGAGTGCGGGAGCGGCGATGAAGGCCGTGGCCAGGACCGTCGTCCCGGCGGCCACCCCGCCGCCGCCCGCGGCGAGCGAACCGCCGCCCAGCCAGGCCAGGGTGGCGCTGCTCGCCGCGGCCCCGGAGAGGCTGGAGATGGCCGTACCGGTGGAGGCGGTGGCGAAGGTGCCGACGGCCAGGTAGGCGGCCGCGCCGACCCCCGCACCGGCGACGGCGCCTCCGGCGACCGATCCGACGGCGGCGGCCGCCAGCTGCCAGGTCTCCCGCAGCTCCACGTCCACGGTGGTGTGCGCAGCCGAGTCCACCGGAGCCAGCTCCGCGAGGTCAACCCCCCGCAGCCGCCGCAGGTCCTCGCAGAACGGGACGAGGACCTGCTCGTAGACGGCGCGCCGCGCCTCCTCCTGGGCGGTGTTCTCCTGCACGACGTGCCGCTCCAGCTTCTTGCGGCGGCGGCCCAGCCGTTCGTGCTCCCGCCGGTTGTCCCGCGACAGCACGAACGCCTGGTACATGGCCACGGGCATACGGCGTGTCCCCCCTGCTCCACGGACTGACGGTGAATCAGGCTAGCGCCGCCGACGGCTGGAGAGCGGGGAAGCCCGACATCCGGTACGCCCGCCACCTGGCACGCCTGATGCCCGGCGCCCCCGCCCCCCCCGCCCCGGGCCGGCCGCCGGAGTCGTGTCCGCTACAGCCGGGCGCGCAGGGCCGGGTGGTCCGCGACGACCGTGCAGCTGCCCGGAGCGGTTGCCTCTCCGGAGACACGAGCAGATCTCAGCCAGGTGGCCTGCGGCCGGGGCAGTGCGGTAGACACAGCAGCGCGCCCCCAGTTCAGGTGCGAGGGCCGCGCGATGCCGGCCGGGGCGGTCTTCAGGCGAGGGGCATGCCCAGTGGGGTCAGAGCTCGGTGAGGCAACCCTCGGAACGGAGGGTGGTCAGGCGTTGGCCCAGGCGTTCGCTGCCGCGAGATCGGGCGCGGTGCCGACCACGGTGTACATGAAGCCGTTCCACTCCTCCAGCACCCGCGGCTCCTCCGGGCGCAGGTGGCTGCCGCCGCCGTTCACCGGTCGGTGACGTCTGCCGACGTCCATCGGCGCGCGGCGGCGTTCGTTGTAGGCCGCGAGCGGGTCGGTGGGGTCGACGCGGGGAGTCGCACGGGACGGCTGGTTGGGCGGTCCGGGGCGGCGGTGCTTGGCCATGGAAGCCATCGTCCCAGGACTTCAGGGGCGCGGGAGCGGTAGACCGGGAATCCGCGGATGCCGCAGGTGCTGACCGCCGTCGTACACGTGCAGGGTGAACGACGACGGCTCGGGCCGGCCCGCCTCGTCGTAGGAGGTGAGCACGTTCTCGATGCGCTCCCACAGTCGTACCGGTCCGCCCTCGCGTATCTGCCAGTCGTCGCCGTGCGGGGTGAGGAGGGCAGCGGAACCGGTGACGGTGTCGGCCACGAGCACGCTCTCGCCGAGCCAAGTCAGCTGCGCGTCCGGCACGGCGGTCTGGGCGAGGAACCGCAGGTGGAACGCTTCGTCGGTCGCGGCTGTGATCCGCTGCGGCGAGTGCCTGGCGAAGCGGCTGT